>JAQBGV010000195.1:0-24049 GCA_032128395.1 Planctomycetota bacterium
TCCGAATGGTCCCGCACGACTACCTTGTCGAATTATTGGTGGATCAGCGAGCGAACGTCCGGGACAGGCATCACCTTCGGCGAGCCAGTCCCATCAACCCATCACCCATCTTCAGCTAGTCAAATCAACCACGTAGAGGGCTTCGAGCCGATCCTCAACGGGGCGAGGGCCCCGCTTGCGGTCGGCCTCGGCGCTGCGATGTCGGATGGGGCAGAGCAGGGTGCGATCGAGGCGGGCGACCCGAGCGAGCTGCTCGGCGTCGATCGGGCCCGCTACAAGGACATCGCGCGTACGAAGTTTGCGAGCACCCTGGGATCATATGCGCCCTTGTCCTCGGCGATCATCGTGCGAAGGGCGTCGAAGCTGTTGCTGACGGTATTGCTCAGGCCGTCGACGGTGCGGCGGTCGAAGGTGTCGGCGACCGCGGCAATCCGGGCGAAGATCGAGATTTCGGCCCCGTCGCAGCCGTACAGGCCGTGGCCGTCGAGCCGCTCGTGGTGGTGCTCGATCACATCGCGGGCGATCGGACCGACGAACCCGGCGTCCCGGATCCGCTCGAGACCGAGGTGCGGATGGTCACGAAGATCTTCCGGCTCGGTCCACTCGACCCCCTTGGACCGCACCTTTCCGAGGTCGTGAAGCATCAATCCGACGCCGAGGTCGGAGAGCTCCTGCTCATCTTCGATCTCGAGTCCCCGGGCGAGCTGCAGGCCGTAGAAGCAGACCCGCATCGAGTGGGAGTGAAGATCGGACCGCCCCGGCGCCCCCGCCGAGACGCACCCCAGAACTCCACCGGCTTGCGAGGTCATGTCGACGGCATTGTCGATCACCTGGCACGCCATGTCGAATGCGGGGCGGGAGCTCGGCAATTCGATCGCCTGTCCTGCGATCATCACGGACGTGTCGTGGATATCCCTCGGCTCGGGCTTCTCGCCGGGCGATCCCTTGAGGAGCACCATCAAGTTCCCGCCGAGGTATTCGTAGTATCGACCGAGATCCTCGCGGCGGACGAGCAGGTCGCCCATGTCTGTCTCGGTGAAGGCCTTGCGCTGCTCCCGCGTGTACTTGTCCCCGGCGCCGCGATAGAGCAGGGCCGAGTCATCGATCTCGGTGAAGAGATCGAACGGCACGACGGTACCGATCACGAGCGTCGAGACGGGGATCCCCGTGTACAGCGACTCCAGCTCGGAGGTGCCGCCGTCGACCTCGGTCGTGTCGGTATTGGGGCTGGTCGACAACGGTGATCTCCCGGAGCTTCGGCTGCAGAAAGGGGGAGGAGTGCTCACTCCACCCTCGGAAGCCTATCATCCGATCGGACTTCGGGCCGGGTTTGGGCGACGCGGCCTCGCGATCCACGAACGGCTCCCTTCGAATTCTGAGGGGGCGCTTGCAAAGCCCACTCACCGAGGCAACGCCGCCTCGATCCTGTCGCGGGTCTCCCGGGCGGCGTCGCGCACCGCTTCCTGCCATTCGACCTCGGGGCGCGACTCCCCGGCAAAGATCACCCCGCGGCTCGAATTGACCACGGCCCCGAGCCCGCGGGGGTCGAAGGCGGTGGCGAGGTCGGCGGGATCTCCCCCCTGAGCCCCCACGCCCGGGATCAAGAGCGGGGCGCGCGGGGCCGCGGCGCGGATCTCCGCGAGTTCGGCCGGGGCGGTCGCGCCGACGACGAGCCCGACCGCGCCGTAGCCGCTGCGGGTCTCGTTCACCACCTCCCACCGCGGAGCGGCTCGCGCGACCTCGAGATAGAGCGGCCGCCCGGCGGGGCCGTGTCCTTGGAACTCGGCACCACCTGGGTTGGAGGTACGGGTCAGTACGAAGATCCCGCGCCCGTGCCGGGCCCTCTCGAGGAACGGTTGGAGGGAATCGGTGCCGAGGTACGGGTTCACGGTCAGCGCATCGACCGAGGCTCCGAGCGATCCGGGCGCATCGCCGAGGAGTGCCTCTGCGTAGGCGGCGGCGGTCGACCCGATGTCGCCGCGCTTCGCATCGAGGATCACCGGGATCCCACGCTCCGCGGCGGCGGCGCAGGTCCGTTCGAGAGCGCGCCAGCCGCGCCAGCCGAACCGCTCGTAGAACGCAGCCTGTGGTTTCACCGCCGCGACGAGGTCCGCGACCGCGTCGAGGATCCCCACCGCGAACCCGACGAGCGACTCCTCGGGATCCTCGTGACGCACTTCGTCGGGGAGACGATCGAGGACGGGGTCGAGCCCCACGACCAGGCGACTCCCCACTTCGGTGACGCGGGAGAAGAGGCGGTCGGGGAACGGAGTGTCGAAGCGGTTCACGGGGATGATCCCTCCTCGAGGTTCTCCAGGTGCTTCTGCGCCTTCTTCGTGGCCCGGCGAAAGTGCTCGCGGGTCGTCTTGTACTCCGGGTCGAGAGTCCTCTTCGCGTTCGGAGGGATCCCCTGGAGGAAGATCTCTCCCTGCTCGTAGCAGAGCATCGCGAAGTGGTAGAAGCCGGCGTGGTAGAAGGAATCGCCGACCGCCCGGTACCCCTCGACGACCCGGTCCTCGCCGTACATCAGCTCGTACATCCGCACCAGACCGCGCTCGTACGCACGGGCGACGAATCGGTCGCGATGCAGGAAGAGGCTGCGAATCAGCACTACGTCATCCTGGTACTTCGGAAGCAACCTCTCGAGGCTCTTCAGGGCGACCGCGTACAGGTGGCGGAGCCGGTGCACCTTCTGCGGGAAGACATCGTGCACCTCATCGAGCACCGCCCTCTGCTCCCGCGCGAGCGCCTTCCCCGGCGGGGAGGCGGGGAGGCCACCGGCGTCGAGCTGAGCCTCGTAGGTGAGCACGTTGTAGTGCTCCTCTTTCAGAATGCTGAGCTCGTGGAAGATGTCGTTGACGACGCGGTCGAGGAACTCGGTGGTGTCGCGGGTGCGGAAAAGCGCGTGGCAGGCGTCCTTCAGCGGGAGAACGTAATCGTCACGGAGCACTTCGAGCTCTTTGTAGCTCAGGAGCGCGCTCAACTCGCGCGGGAGGAGGCGGATCTCTTCGCGCGGAGATCCGTACCGCTCGACGTATTCCGCGACCAGCGCTTCGTACCGATCGTGGATGCGGAGGAAGTGGAAGCGGGAGCGGTAGAAGCGCTCGACGATCCGCCAGAAGTAGGGGTGTCCAGCGTCAGCCATGGTGCCTCTCCAGATGAACGGGTCCCGGACACTCGACTCCCGCGAGGAACGACGCGAGCAAGCGTGGCCCTTCCGGGGTCAGGAACGACTCCGGGTGGAACTGCACCCCCCAGGTCGACTCCCCGGGGATCCCGAGCGCCATCCCCTCGCCCCGCTCGGTCCAAGCGACCATCCGAGCGGAGTGGTGCGACGACCCACCTGTGACCGCGAGCGAATGGTAGCGCGCGGCGGGGAACGGGCGGGACATGTCCGCGAAAATGCCCGAACCGTCGTGATGGATCCAATCCCTCTTGCCGTGCACCGGGGCCCCGGTCGGCTCGACGGCCAACCCGAGGGCGGAAGCGAGGATCTGGTGCCCCAGGCACACCCCGAGCCACGGGATGCGCCCCCGGCACAACTCGAGGCTGCGCACCGCGACCGCCCTCCCCTCCGGGCCTCCCGACCCCGGCCCGACGACGACGTGTGACACGTGATCGAGCGCCGTCGCGCCGATGAGGCTCGTCTCCTCCGCTCGCCGCACCTCCACGGCCACGCCGAGCGTGAGGAACGCTTGGGCGAGGTTCCAGGTGAAGGAGTCGCGGTTGTCGATCAGGAGTAGTCGTTCCGGGCGCACTCTAGCGTCCTGAGCCAGAAGTTCGCGCACCGATGGACGGGCCCTCGACGACGTTCACTTCGTTGCTCCTCCTCGACGTGTGTCTCATGAACACGACGGCGTCGCCGCGCCTTGCGAACGCCGACGAGGCCCCGCCACACGGCACGCGCCCTCTGAATCAGGGCCCGATCGTCCATGGTGTGGGCAGCCGGGCCCACATCGGAACCGATCGTCCCACTTCTGCAACCCTTCCGACGCCACGAGTTCGGGGCGGGGCGAGGAGGCTGTCGGAAAATCTCGATCCCTCGGATCGGAAGCACTCTATCCCACGGACTGCCAGAGGGCGGCTCCCCGCGCGGGCCCGTCCCTTGCCTTCTCCCTCCCGGAGAAGGAGTCCGCCATGCCTTTGCGAGCCTCGTGGGCGTCTATCGTCGTTGCGATTCTTGCCCTACTCGCGGGGTGCGCCCCGATCGAGAGCGAAGTCGACTACGTCGAGCCCACCCCGAGTGCGGTCACCGTGAGCGCCGACTTCATGATCGAGGTCGGCTTCGACCACGGTATGGATCCGACGACGATCACCACCGCGACCTTCATCGTCAGAGGGGACCAGAGCGGCTCCCACTCCGGAGCCTATCTCTTCCTCGGCGGTGACACGATCGTACAGTTCGAGAGCACGAACCCCTTCATCGAGGGCGAGTTCGTGACGGTGAGGCTCACCGACGGCATCCGCTCGCACTCCAAGAAAGACCTCGATCCATACAGTTGGACTTTCCAGGTGATGCCCCCGCCGTTCGTGCCGCCCACCCCGTTCCACATCGTCAGCCTCACCCCGGCGATCGAGAGTGTCGATGGCCCGCGCACCGGCACGATCGGGATTCAGCTCGCAAACCCGTACAACCCCTTCAACGTCGCTAGCGGCTCGGTGCTCGTCGAGGGATCACGCAGCGGCAAGCGGACCGTCACCTTCACCGACCTCTTCACCGGCGGCAGCACGCTGCGGCTGAACGTCAACCGCGGCTTCATCGCGGGAGAACGGGTGAGTGTCTCGGTGACCGCGCTCCTCCTATCGATCACCGGGACCAACGCACCCCCCTCGGTCGTCTCATACACCGCCCGGAACTTGGGCTCGCTCTGGCCGACCGCATCGATCGACTCCGGGTCCGGTTTGGTCGGCGGGCACGTCGTGTTCCTCGACGCCGATGCGGATGGCTTCGAGGAGTGGGTCGTCGTCGCTGCGAACGGAACCGTCACCGCACAGGACGTCGATGCCTCCGGACCCACGGCCTCAACCACCTTCTCACTCGGGCAATCGGTCGCCGACACCGCCGTCGGAGACTTCGATGGAGACGGCCGCGCAGATCTTGTGGTGCTGCTCGCGTCCGGGAATGCAGTCCGTCTGTTCACCGGTTCGGCCAGCCTTGCGGTCCTCTTCGATGCACCGACCACGATCAACCTCGCCCGCCCCGCGGCGGGTCTCTCCGTCGGACACGCCGATCCGGACGGGGTCATCGATCTCCTCCTTCACGACTCGACCGGCGCCGCGATCGCCTGGGGATCTGCAAGCTCGCCGCTCACCGCTCAGTTGACTCTTCCCGCGGTAGCGCCGATCGCACCTCTCGCCGTCGGCGACCTCGACGGAGATGCGCTCCCCGACTTCGCGGTCCCCATCGTCGGCGGTGCGATCCGGATCCTGCGTGGGCTCGAGGGGCGGGCCTTCACGACGAGCTTCGATCTCGTCCCCAGCAGTCCGGCGACCGGGGTCGTCGCGGTCTCACTCGACGGGGATGATCTGATCGATCTGATCGCGACCGCCGGGTCCGGGATGATGGCGACCGCCTTCCTCCCGAACGGTGCCATGGACTTCGATTCGCTCGCCCTCTTCGCGGACGTCGCGGGGACCGGGGCGATCGTCGCCGACTGGGACGGGGACGGCGCGAGCGACCTCCTCGCCCCGGTCCCCGGTGCGGTCGGAGTTCGCATCGCGAGCGGTCTCGGCAACGGCAACCTCCTCGCCCCCGTGAGCGAAACGACCGCTGCGCCGGTCGCGCGTCTCACCCTCGGCGACACGAACGGAGACGGGGTCCTCGACGTCGCGATGGTGCTGACCGACGGCACGTGGGAGGTATCGCTCGGGACCGCCGCGAATCCGCCCCTCGTCGACACCATCTCGGTCGACGACATCGCCGCGAACGCAGGGGCCAGCGGAGTCTCGTACGTGGTCCGAGCCGACAATGAAGTCACGGTCGAGGGGTACACCATCGTCCTCGGCTTCGACCCTGTGGTGCTGACCCTCGACTCGATCCGGACCCTGGGAACCGACGCCGGCGCGCTCGGTGTCGAGTTCGAGATCCCGAACATCAACAACGTCACCGGGACCGCGATCCTGGCGGTGATCCTGGACTTCCTTCCCCCCTACGACGGCACTCTCCTCGCGTCGGGGAGCGGCCAGAGCATCGCGACGGGGACCTTCTCTGTCGCCAGCAGCGCGAGCGGCACCACTTCGCTCGCCCCGACCGACGGACTCGGTTCACCGCCCTCCGACAACAGCTTCGTCGCGGGGGGACTCTCGATCTTCCCCGCGCTCGTCGCCGGCACGGTGACGATCGGGGGGGGACCGCCGCCTCCTTCCGATCCGCCCTTCATTCGCGGCGACTCGAATCGCGATGGGTCTGTCGACGTCTCCGACGGCACCTTCATCCAGAACTGGCTCCAGAGTGGCGGTGCAGGACCGACCTGCCTCGACGCCGCGGACGTCAACGACGACGGGGCGGTCGACCTCGGGGACTCGGTGTTCCTGTTCAACTACCTCTTCACGGGGTCCACCCCTCCCTCTGCCCCCTTCCCGCTGACCGGGTCCGACCCCACGACGGACCTGCTCGACTGCGCTCAGTAGTCGTCAGCACCTGACACGGCCGGGGCTCGCTTCCAGGCAGGAACCGAGCGACTCCTCCCTCCCTCGAACGAGCCCCCTGCCAGAGTCCCGGCCGTGTCCCTCCCTTGCCGACCTCCGGCGGTCGATGAGGGCCCGATTGCTGCGTTGCGGGGCCCTCCTCGACCGCCTCGACGTCTGCCGAGGGCCCCTCACCACGAAGCTGGATCTACCTCCCTCTGGGCCGTTGTGGGGGCCTCGGGCGATCGAGGCTGACCGACCCCTCGGGCGCCCTTCCCTCAGACATCGTACGCTTCTCAGAATCTCATCCTGGAGGGGTCCCGCTGGATTTCGGAGGCCCTTTCCAGCCCTCATCCCTCCTCGGCTCTGCGGAGCTTTCGAGGAATGCGGGGGAGACCCCGGAGGTTACGCCGATGCGGAAGTTCCGAGCGGGGGGGATCGCTGTCGGGGTGTTCCTCGTCCTCGCCCTTTCCCAGGGAGAGGCCCGTGGCGACTGGATCCAGCTCAAGAACGGGGTTCAGATCCACGGCAAGATCCTCCGCGAGAGCGATGACGAGATCACCCTCGAGCTCGACCGCGGGGGGACTTCGAGTTTCGAAATGAAGACGGTCCTCTCGGTCCACCGGATCGAACCGGAGACTCGCAAGAAGCTGAGGCTCGAAGATGAGCCCAAGGATGTGCTCCCCGCCGGGATACACCCGCGTCCCGATGCGATCCGCAGCGCCCGCCGTCCGGTTCCGGGGGGCACCCTTCTCCTCCCCGAGGAGGTCGTCCGCGAAGCTGCCCCGGTGACCGGGGAGTCTCCGGAAGACGGCTCCAAGGGGATGGAGGCACACTATCGGCTCGGGCGCACCGAGTGCCGGATCCTGGTCGGTCGGGAGCCTGCCGCCCCGGATGAAGAGGCGCAGACCGAGCGCCTTCGAGAGCGGATCCGGGTGAAGAAGAACAGCACTCTCCACGCGCTCGAGGTGCAACGCATCGCGGGGCTCTCCACCTGGGTCGCGGAATGGACGGAAGAGGTCGGTGAGGTCCCCATCCGCCATGTGGAGGGGTGGGTCCTGATCTCCGACGACATGCTGCAGGTGATCCGGGTCGAGCTCCCCGACGCCGAATTCAACTTGAATCCCTATCGCTATCGGGTCATTCCACGCTCGTTCAGGCCCCAGGGGAAGAATCCGGACACCGCCACCGCCGCCGGGTCCAGGAACTGACCCGATTCACCCCTTCCCGAGCCCGATCCTCCCCCGCATCCACTCAGGAAATCTTGGGGACGTTCCCTCAAGTCGAGGCATTGGCGGTCATTGGGTGTTATCCTTCAGATGCCCAACACTTGGGCATTGATCTCGTCTCCGACAACTAGATATTGTGCTCCCTCGCGCCGGGGGCACCGAGCCCCGACCCACCTGTGCTGGACCCCGGAGGGAAACTGGGGACTAGATTTGGGGGTAGAACCGGGAAATTACGGGCGATGTCGCGGGAAGGCTCCCGAGACGTCTGCTGAGTGCGTTTTCCGGCGATAACTCAGCGCCCGGGAAGAGCAGCTGCAGAGAGATCTCCGGGGAGGACGCGCTGCGGGCCGGACCGTTTCCATGCGCGATCGCGCACGAAGACGTCCGGCCCGAAGTGCCTCCTCCCGCCAGATCTTCTCCGGCCGAGGCTCCTCTGGGGCAGCTTTCCCCGCGCCGCCGCCCAGGTGGGCGAGCCGAGCCCTAGAACGCTGTGTCCTAGAACGCTGTGTCCTAGAACGCTGTGTTCTAGAACGCTGTGTTCTAGAACGCTGTGTTCTAGAACGCTGTGTCCTCGGATGCTGTCAGGGTGAGGCTCCGGCACGTGGTCGTCCGGGCTCGTGCTCCGATCCGCGCGGATCCGTGCTCGTCCCTCCAGTGGAGGAGCGAGGGGGGTCTGCCGTGGGCTGCTCGGAGTGCGACGTTCGATGGCCATGGCCTGGCCAGCTGTGGATCTGCTATCCGCAAATCTGCCCGCTGGCGGGGAGTGCTGACTGGGGGAATTGCGCGTCTGATCGGAACGAGAGGGAGGCCCAGTGGTCGGGCCGATCTCTGGATCGGGCGCGTGGGGGAAGTGCGAAGGTCCAGGGGCGGATGTCGCCCGCTGATCGCAGTGTCGTCGGGCCGTAGCGCCGCGGTGCGGTTGCGCGGTCGCGCGGTTGCGGGCGGTCCTCGGATCTTCGCGGCCAGGCCGCAGGAGGAGCACCGCGCTCGAGAACCGAGCGCACTACGATCGCTGCTCACGTTGCGTGATCATGCGAGTGCGGATCCGCCACGCGGTGGAGTAGCGGTTGTTCGGAGCTCCGGGGGAGCGCGCGCAGCATTGCGCGCCCAGAGGAGAACCCATTGAGGATCATTCGTCGATTCACCCAAAAGGGCGACAGTCCGTTCGCCTCGTTCCGCATCGTCGAACGGACTTCCGAGATTCGGAATCCGGATGGGACCGTCGTGTTCCGTCAGGAGAAGGTCAAGGTCCCGGAGGAGTGGTCTCAGGTCGCCACCGATATTCTGGTCCAGAAGTACTTCCGGAAAGCCGGGGTGCCCCCGGTCGATCAGCACGGGGTACCCATCGCGGGATGGAACGGGGAGACCGGCGCCGAGAGCGACGCCCGACAGGTGTTCCACCGCCTCGCCGACTGCTGGCGGCAGTGGGGACAGCAGCACGGCTACTTCGATTCCCGCGAGGACGCGCAGGCGTTCTACGATGAGCTCTGTTACATGCTCGCGGCCCAGATCGCGGCTCCGAACTCGCCGCAGTGGTTCAACACCGGGCTCTTCCAGAGCTACGGCATCAAGGGACCGCCCCAAGGACACTTCTTCGTCGATCCCACCTCCGGTGAACTCGAGCGAGCGACGAGCGCGTACGAGCGCCCGCAGCCGCACGCGTGCTTCATCCAGTCG
Organism: Planctomycetota bacterium; assembly: GCA_032128395.1. Lineage (GTDB taxonomy): Bacteria > Planctomycetota > UBA8108 > UBA1146 > UBA1146 > JAQBGV01. The sequence continues at coordinate 9,534 of JAQBGV010000195.1, forward strand.
GTCGCCGACGATCTGGTCGGACCCGACGGGATCATGGACCTCTGGGAGCGCGAGGCGCGGCTCTTCAAGTACGGCTCGGGAACCGGTTCGAACTTCTCGTCGATTCGCGCCGAGGGGGAACCCCTCTCCGGGGGTGGCCGCAGCTCGGGGTTGATGTCGTTCCTCAAGATCGGCGATGCCGCGGCCGGTGCGATCAAGTCCGGCGGCACCACTCGCCGGGCTGCGAAGATGGTCTGTCTCGACCTCGACCATCCCGACATCGAGGAGTTCGTCACTTGGAAGGTTCGCGAAGAGCAGAAGGTCGCGGCGATGGTCGCGGGCTCGCGCATCTGCTCGCGCAAGCTGAACGCGATCCTCAGGGCATGTCGGGTCCGGCACGACGAAGGCGGGGTCGGCATCGATTGCGACCCCCGGCAGAACACTGCGCTCGCGAAGTCGATCCGCGAGGCGCGGATCTCGTGCGTCCCCGAGGCCTACATCCAGCGGATGCTCCACTTCGCAGAGCAGGGGTACCAGAGCTTCGAATTCGAGGAATTCGATACGAACTGGGAGAGCAAGGCGTACCAGAGCGTCTCGGGCCAGAACTCGAACAACAGCGTGCGGGTCCCGAACGCCTTCTTCGAAGCCCTCGAGAAGGATGGGGACTGGCAGCTGCTCCGGCGCACCGACGGTTCGGTCGCCCGCGCCATCCCCGCCCGTGACCTCTGGGAGACGATCAGCTATGCAGCATGGAGCTGCGCCGATCCGGGGATCCAGTACGACTCGACGATCAACGAGTGGCACACCTGCCCCGCCGATGGGCGGATCAACGCCTCGAACCCCTGCTCCGAGTACATGTTCCTCGATGACACCGCATGCAACCTCGCCTCCCTGAACATCGTGCGGTTCCTCGGCGACCGCGGGGAGTTCGATGTCGAAGCGTTCCGTCACGCGGTCAGACTCTGGACGATCGTGCTCGAGATCAGCGTCTTGATGGCGAGCTTCCCGAGCGAGGAGATCGCGCGCAAGAGCTACGAGTTCCGCACTCTCGGCCTCGGCTACGCGAACCTCGGGACCGCACTGATGCGCCTCGGGATTCCTTACGACTCTCCGGAGGGGCGCGAGATCTGCGGTGCGATCACCTCGATCCTCACCGGCGAGTCGTACGCCGCCTCGGCGGAGATATCCAGGGAGCTCGGGCCGTTCCCCGGCTTCGAGCGCAATCGCGAAGCGATGCTCCGAGTGATCCGGAACCACCGTCGTGCCGCGCACGCCGAACCGAGCGAGAACTACGAAGGATTGACGATCACCCCGATCGGACTCGACATCGCGCTCTGCCCGGACTCGCTCGGACGGGCGGCACGAGAGTGCTGGGACCGGGCGCTCGAGCTCGGTGAAGAGCACGGCTTCCGTAACGCCCAAGTGACCGTCATCGCCCCCACCGGGACGATCGGTCTGGTGATGGACTGCGACACCACCGGGATCGAGCCGGACTTCGCGCTGGTGAAGTTCAAGAAGCTCGCCGGCGGCGGGTACTTCAAGATCATCAACCAGAGTCTCCCCCCCGCTCTCCGCCGCCTCGGCTACACCGAGACCCAGACCCAAGAGATCGTCGACTTCGCAGTCGGTCGCGGAACGCTGCGGGACGCCCCCGGAGTGAACCACCCGCGATTGACCGAGAAGGGGTTCACCAAGGAGACGCTCGCCAAGGTCGAAGAGCACATGAAGTGCGCGTTCGATATCGGGTTCCCCTTCAACGACCTCGTGCTGGGGGAGAAATTCGCGGCGGAGACCCTCGGGCTCGAAGGGGATGCCCTCGATCTCTGGGCCATCGATCCGATGCGGGCCCTCGGCTTCTCCGATGCCGAGATCGACGCCGCGAACGATTTCTGCTGCGGCACCATGACCGTCGAGGGGGCTCCTCACCTGAAGACGGAGCACCTCCCGATCTTCGACTGCGCAAACCGCTGCGGGCGCCGCGGGAAGCGCTCGATCCGGTACGAGGCGCACATCGAGATGATGGCGGCGGCGCAGCCGTTCATCTCCGGGGCGATCTCGAAGACGATCAACATGCCCCACGACGCCACGATCGCCGATGTCCAAGATGCCTACGAGCATGGGTGGCGCCGGATGCTGAAGGCGGTCGCGCTCTACCGCGACGGCAGCAAGCTCTCCCAGCCTCTCTCGGCCTGGAACGATGAGGGGAACGAGGCCGATCACCCGGTCCCGGTCACCGTCGAGGCCACGGCGCACCGCATCACCGAGCGGATCGTCCTTCGGTATCTCGCTCGCCGTCGTCGCCTCCCCCATCGCCGCGCCGGCTACACCCAAAAGGCGGTCGTCGGCGGTCACAAGATCTATCTGCGCACCGGCGAGTACGAGGACAAGACGATCGGTGAGATCTTCATCGACATGCACAAGGAGGGAGCGGCGTTCCGAAGCCTGATGAACTGCTTCGCGATCGCGATCTCCCTCGGCTTGCAACACGGTGTGCCGCTCGAGGAATTCGTCGAGGCGTTCGTATTCACCCGATTCGAGCCGAACGGAATCGTCACCGGCAACCAGAGCATCCGGATGTCGACCTCGATCATCGACTACGTCTTCCGCGAACTCGCGATCAGCTACCTCGGCCGCGACGACCTCCGCCATGTGACCGAGGAGGACCTCCGCCCGGGCACGATGCGCGGTGAGGAGGACGATCCGCAACTCCTCAGCGAAGAGGTGATCGAAGAGCGGGAGGTCGAGGATCGAGCGATCCAGGATCGGGCCGCGGGCACCACGACCGGCACCCCCGCCGCTCCCCCCGAGCGGGGGCACCCGAACGGTGACAGTGCGAACGGCCGCGCCGACGCCGGCGCGAAGGCGACTCCGCGCCGGCGTGCGAAAAAGAATCTCGGGGTCGCCTCTCCACCGAAGCCGGTGATCCGGCGCTCGAGCGAGGTCGAAATCGCCCGCATCAAGGGCTACGAGGGCGATCCCTGCCCCGAGTGCGGACAGTTCACCTTGGTGCGCAACGGAACCTGCCTGCGTTGCGACAGCTGCGCCGGGACGACGGGGTGTTCCTAGGGTGGTGTTCGAAGGGTGTGGCTCTGCGGGACAGTGTGTTCGGAGGAAAGCGTGATCAGACCGGATACCTGGATCCACCGCATGGCGGTCGAGCACGGCATGATCGAGCCGTTCGAGGCAGGTCAAGTCCGCGAGAAGACGCGGGACGGCGAGACCATCCGCGTGATCAGCTACGGGCTGTCGAGCTACGGCTACGACCTGCGGGTCGCCGATGAGTTCAAGGTGTTCACGAACGTCTACGGCTCCGTCGTCGATCCGAAGGGATTCGACGCGCGATCGCTCGTCGACATCCAGGGCGACGAGTGCATCGTTCCCCCGAACTCCTTCGCGCTGGCGCGCTCGGTCGAGTACTTCCGGATCCCCCGCAACGTGCTGACGATCTGCCTCGGCAAGTCGACCTACGCGCGCTGCGGAATCATCGTCAACGTCACCCCCTTCGAGCCGGAGTGGGAGGGGCACGTCACCCTCGAGATCTCCAACACCACCCCGCTCCCCGCCCGCATCTATGCGAACGAGGGTCTCGCCCAGGTGATCTTCTTCGAGAGCGACCAGGCCTGCGCGACGAGCTACGCCGACCGCGGCGGAAAATACCAGTCCCAGAGGGGAATCACGATTCCTAGGATGTAGGGGGCACCGCGGCGGATGAGAGTCGGAGCCCACCGTTCAAGCCCGTAGTGTCCATCCATTCGCCGCGACTCGCGATTGACGGCGTAACCACGTCTTGAGAGCCTGCTCGGAGTCACCTCTCCATCGCCGCCAGCGGATACCATCCCTGCTGACGTCATCGAGTTCTCGATCGAGCAGAACCGCGTTCTCCTCGAGCTGCACGACGGAAAATTCCCAGGCTCTCCGACGATCGACGGCGTCGACTCCAGCTCTCCGGAGCGGGGGCTGGCTCACCGGAAGTGACGCCTGTCCCGGACCCCTGGCGGTACTCCGGTCTATCCACGGCCGCTGAGAGACCGTCCCGTGGGGACAAGCCTCTCCGGACCTCAAGTCCTCCCAAGAACCTGCCGAAGGACACGATAGGCTCCCTTCTGAAGGTCGGACACGATGTGCGGAATCGCCGGTTTCACCGGAGTCGAAGGAGTCGCCGGCGCACCCGCCCTCTCATCCATGGTCGCGGCACTGCACCACCGTGGGCCCGACGACTCCGGTCAGGTGACCGCCGCAACCGCGGGGATCGGGATGGCGCGGCTCTCGATCGTCGGAATCGCGAACGGACGGCAGCCGATCTCATCCGAGGATGGACACCTCGCCATCGTCGGCAACGGCGAGATCTACGATGCGTTCGCGCACCGCAGCGATCTGGAGATGCGCGGGCACCGCTTCTCGACCGATTCCGACATCGAATCGCTCCTGCACCTCTACGAGGAGCACGGCGAGGAGGCGTTCTCGCGCGTCAACGGGATGTTCGCGGTCGCGATCCTCGACCGTAGGACCTCCCGGGTGCTCGTCGTGCGCGACCGGATGGGGATCAAGCCACTCTTCTACGCCCCGTGCGGCAGCGCGACCTTCTTCGCCTCCGAGATCCCCGCGCTCATCGCCGGGCTCCCTCCCGGCGCCGATCTCTCCCTCGACCCAGCGGCGCTCGGGGACTTCCTCGCCCACGGTTACGTCCCCTCTCCTCGGTCGATCCACCGCGGCATCCGCCGGCTGCCCCCGGGGCACCTCGTCTGGCTCGGCGCCGGCGAACCGACCCCCCGCGCCTGGTGGAGCCTTCCCGATCTCGTCCCTGAGGAGCGCCCGCTCGATGTGTGGGCGGAACTCGTCGCGGCGACCATCGAGGACGCCGTGCGGATGCGCACCCTCGGCGATGTCCCCGCCGGGAGCTTCCTCTCCGGGGGGATCGACTCCAGCGCGCTGCTCGCGGTCCTCTCACGACAGGTCGTCGACCCCGTCCAGACCTTCACCCTCGGATTTCGCGACCCGGTCTACGATGAGCGCGAGGCCGCCCGCGAGACCGCCGCCCGCCTCGGCGCCGAGCCGCACGAGCTGGTCCTCGACGAACCAGACTCCGAGGAGATCGAGTCGATCTTCCGACACTTCGGAGAGCCGTTCGCGGACGTCTCGATCCTCCCGACCGATCGCCTCGCTCGCTTCGCCCGCGGCCACGTGAAATTCGTGCTCTCGGGGGACGGCGGGGACGAACTCTTCGGCGGCTACGCCTGGTTCACGAGCGAGGCCCGTCGCCGCTCTCTCCCGATGCCGGTGCGGGGGGCTGCGCATTTTCTCTCCCCCATGCTCACCAAGGGACAGGAGGCGACCGGGAGTGGCTGGGTCGGCCGCGGGCTACGCTTTCTCGGAGACCTCGCCAGCGACAGCGCCACGAGCTTCCTGCGCCGCCGCCGACTCGGCGCGCCGGGGCTGATCGCCTCTCTCCTCCACCCGGACCTGCGCGAGAGCGTCCCGACCGAGACCACGCTCTCCCGGCATGTGGCGAAGCACCGAGGCTCGGAGCGGGATCTCTGGCTCGACCTCGACCGGCGCTTCTACCTGGCGGGGGACATCCTCGAGAAGGTCGACCGCGCGACGATGCGGCACTCGCTCGAGGCACGGGTACCGCTCCTCGACCACCGACTCGTCGAGATCGCCGCCCGAATCCCGATCACGGACCACCTCGGGCCCTTGCTCGAGGGGAAACAGGTTCTGCGTCGTGCGATCTCGCGGATTCTTCCGCCGGAAGTGTTCGACCGCCCCAAGCGAGGATTCGGGATCCCGGTCGACCGGTGGTTGCGCGGCCCGCTTAGGGGCGCGGTACGAGAGCGCCTCTGCGATTCGAGCTTCCGAAACCTGCATATCCTCGACTCGTCGCGTCTCGACGAGATCCTCGATCGCCACGATCACCGCGTCGCGAACCACGGGCACCTCCTCTGGGGACTCTGGTCGCTCGCGGTGTGGACCGAGCAGGGATTCTCCCCCCCCCAGGCGACCGAAGCTCGCAGGGAGTCGGCGACGCTCGTCCGTGATCCCGGGTAGAATCCTCGTCCTGACCCGCGAGCAGCGGGGCGCCGCGGAGTCGCAGCGCGGAGAGGAAGGATCGACGATGTCCGCCGTCGCCAATGCCGCCGGTGCCCGCGCCCTCCTCGAGCGGGTCCTCGAAGGACACCGTCTCATCCCCGAGGAGACCCTCGCGCTGGTCGAGCACGCCACGTTCGATGACCTGCTCGGTGCCGCCGACCGAGTCCGCCAGCGCCTCCACCCCGACGGGGTGGTCACCTACGTCATCGACCGCAATATCAACTACTCGAACATCTGTACCTGCGTCTGCGCCTTCTGCGCCTTCTATCGCAAGCCGGGGGACGCGGAGGGGTACGTTCTCACCATCGAAGAGATGTGCGAGAAGGTCGCCGAGACGATCGAACTCGGCGGGAGCGGCATGCTCATGCAGGGTGGACTGCACCCCGAGCTCCCCTTGTCGTGGTACACCGAGCTACTCGAGACGATCCGCTCGCGATTCCCCGACTTCTACCTGCACTGCTTCAGTCCGACCGAGATCCACGGCCTGACAAGAGTGACGGGGCTCTCCGCCGAGGAAGTGCTCATCGAGCTGCGGGGAGCGGGGCTGCGCTCGATTCCCGGCGGAGGGGGGGAGATCCTCGTCGACGCGATCCGCAAGCGTCGCCGCAGTTCCTGCACCTCGAGTGAGTGGCTCGAGATCTCCGCGACCGCGCACCGCCTCGGGATCCCGACCACCGCCACGATGATGATCGGCCTCGGCGAGGAGACGTGGATGCGCGCGGAGCACCTCGACCGCGTCCGTCGGGTACAGGACGAGACGCAGGGGTTCATCTCGTTCATCCCCTGGACCTTCCAACCCGACAACACCCCCCTCGGTCGCGCGATCCCCGATCGGGTCCCGGTCGATGAATACCTGAGGTGGCACGCGGTCGCCCGATTGGTTCTCGACAACATCCCGAACCAACAGGTGTCCTGGCTGACGGTCGGGCTCGAAGCGGGAAAGACCGGCCTGCGCGGCGGGGCGAACGACATCGGTTCCATCATGATCGAGGAGAACGTGATCTCGGCCGCCGGGGCGAACCACACCGCGAACGAAGAGCTTCTCCGGAGCGCGATCGAGGACGCCGGGTTTCGACCGGGGCTGCGCAACGGCGGCTATCACCGGCTTCCGGACCGCCCGATCCCGGCGGCCGCCCGCGGCGACGGACGCGGATGAACTCACCGCGCGAGACGATCCCCGATGGCGCGCGCCTCGCCGAAGCGACCCGCACCCACCTCGTCGGTTGGAGGATTCCCGACGGGATCCCGATCTCTCCCGGTACCGCGATCGTGCCGCTTCGTCCCGATCCAGACATGGTGCGCACCGCGTCGCGGGCGCTCCACACCCTGCTCGTACGCAGCTGCCCGGACACGGTGATCCTGCTCGGCATGCGACCGGACGGAGGCACACGACCGGCGCTGATCGCCTCGGGACGGATCCCCTCGCCCCGTGGCACGGTCGGGATCGACGTCGCGCGCGCCGCGAGGATCGCGAAACTCTTCGGAGGCAGCCTCGAAGTCTTCACCGGCGAGCGCCTCTCCTCGCTCGCCCCGGGAACCGGCATCGAGACGATCCCCATGTTGCTCGAAGTCCTCGCCCCGGGATGCCGGGTGATCCCACTCCTGCTCGTCGAGGGGTCCGAACCGACCCCGCGCGACGTCGGACGCGGCCTCGCCGAGCTGTTCGCCAACGAGAGCGTCGTCGTCGCGGGCACGACCGAACTCTCCCGCGCCGTCCCCTCGTCGGTCGAGCACACCCCTCTCCGGGAACGACTGCGGGTGCGCGATGCAGAGTTGATCCGTCCGATCCTCGAGCTCGACCTCGACGAAGCGGTCCGGATCGCGCGACAGGGAGGAGCGAGCGCTCCGGCGATCCTCGAGGCCACCCTCGCCCACGCGCGCGCCTGCGGAGCGGACCGTGGGCACCTCCTCGAGTACACTCGGAGCGGTGGCGAAGGACCCGAGGCGGAGTGGACCGGACGCGCAGGGATCATCTTCTGAGACCCGGTAGTCGCCCGAAAGGGCACTGTTCGGAGAGCACCGATGTCGATCGCGACCGGAACTGGCGACCGAGGGGACTCGGGACTCTTCGGTGGAGGACGCGTCCCCAAGGATGACACTCGACTCGAGGCCTACGGCACCCTCGACGAACTGAACGCCGCGATCAGCGGCGCGATCGCGCGCGGGGTCCCCGAACCGGTCTCCGGCCAGCTCGAACGGATCAGCCACTGGCTCTTCGACCTCGGCTCCGACCTCGCGTCACCGGGAGCGACCGGAGGGGACGACGAGAAGACGGGGCGCCTCGGCGAGACACCGATCACCGCCCTCACGAACTGGATCCACGAGCACGAGGCGGAGCTCCCGCCGCTGCGCGCGTTCATCCTGCCCGGAGGGACCGACGCCGCCGCCGCTCTCCATCTCGCCCGAACGATCTGTCGCCGCGCGGAACGTCGAGTGGTGACACTTCTTCGCGCGACCGGCGAGGGGAAGACCGGCATGGTCTTCCTCAATCGACTGGGGGACCTACTCTTCCTCCATGCACGGGTCGCGAACCGCGCGGCGGGCCGCGGAGATGTCGAGTGGCGGAGCGAGTAGATCGGGACCATCGGTCTCGAGGGAAACTGACCTACCTCGACTCAGGCTTCCTCGCCAGCGTCACATTCGTCACCATCGGGACCGTGAATTCTTTTCCCCCGTGGGTCTCCTTCACCAGCCGCCGAACTTCTCCCTCGAAGCGGCCGAGGTCCGCCGGAGTGAGCACCGTGCGCACGTATGAGAGCGTGCGGGAGAACCCGAGGAACTCGCTGGCGGCCACCGTCCAGGGGCATTCGAACTGGTGGGACTCGACCGAGGCGAAGACACCGCCTTCCCGCAGGCGCGCCTCGACGTCGAAGGTGCGGTAGTCGCGTCGATGAGCGGGGTTGTAGCGCGCGATCAACTGCTCGAACTGCTCCATCCAGGGGACCCCGTCCACCACCCGGTCGTTCCAGAGGGCCGCGAAGACCGCCCCGGGGCGGAGGATGCGGGCGATCTCCAGGTTCGCGGCGGGGATCTCGAACCAGTGATAGGCCTGCGCAGCGACGACGGCGTGCTGGCTCTCCGGCCCTAGACCCGTGTGCTCGGCGGGTGCCTCGACCACCGCGATCGCGCCCCCTTTTCGCGCCCCCTGGGCACGAGCGACCGCAGCCATCGCCGGGTCCGGCTCGACCGCGGTGACGCGGAGACCACGGGCAGCGAGGGCGAGTGCAGCTCGGCCCGTCCCGGCTCCGAGGTCGGCGACCCGGTTGCCCTCGTCGAGTCCGAGCAGATCCCACGCTTCCTCCGGATACCCCGGACGGAAGCGGTCGTAGTCCTCCGAGAACGCGCCGAACAGCCCCGCGCGAGTTTCCATCCACTCCCTCGTTTCAACTTCAGAGTCGAAGTTCACCCGCCCGACCGCGCGAGCCGCTCCGCCTTCGACATGGTGGAGGGTCGCCACACGATCTTCTGTTCCTCGAGGAACGCGGTCAGCCGCCGACGCGCAGACTCGAGGTCCTCGGTCTCGCACTCGACTTCGTGGAGCACGGTGCCGTCGGGGTAGACCGCCCGATCGAGTTCCACGACCAGATCTCCACCCCAGTGGTGGACGCTGCGACGGTTCTCGAGGCTCCCCCACCGGCGGAGCGCTCGAAGGTCTCCGAAGCGGGACGCGAGCGTCGCGATGATCTCCCCGCCGAGGTCACTCACGATCGACTCCCCCATCGCCACCGCACGTGCGGCAACGGGATCGATCGTCTCCTCGGTCTCCGCGACATCGAAGAGCCCAGCACCCTCACGACGAGCCCCCTCCTTGATGGTGAGCCACGCCCGATCCGCCTCGATCCGAAGTCGGAGCATCACCCCCGCTGACCGGAAGGCGCCACCGGGCAGGTCGAAGTAGTGGTTGTGCTGTTGCTTCTCTGCGCTCGGCGCGGGAAGTGCGGCGAAGAGGCGCGAGTGGTCCTCCGCGCTCCCGAGTTCGAGCTTGACCTCACGCTCCCTCATCATGCTCCGTCCCGACCGTCGATCTGCACCCGTCTGCTGCGTTGCGGAGCACTTCGCGGGCTCGTGGGCGGGGCAACTCGCGGTTCACTGGTCCCCATCACGCGGTTCCTCTCCGAATTCCTCTAGCCAGCGATCGACCTCGCGGCCTCGCGGGGCGTCGGGCTTCTCGGCGGCAGCCTCGTCATCGCTGCTCGCGAGCTCTGAACCAGGTCCCGTCGGACGCCACAGGACGCGACGGAATTCCTCGACGCTGACCCACTCCACTGCGAAGCCGGCCAGTCGACCGCCGATCGTATGGCGATCCGAAGTCACGACGCGAATCTGCTCGCCGCCGCGGGCCTCCCGCGCGAGCCTGAGAATCTCGTCGTCCGCGGTCTTGCCCGCTCGAGCGACCGCGATCGAGACGCCGCTCCGCCGCCCCCCCGGACCCCCGTCGTAGACGACGTGGAAACGATCGCTCCCCCCTCGCCGACGACCGAGCTCCGCCTCGAGGAAGCGACGTGCTCCCTCGAACCCGCTCTGCTCGAGGATCGAGCGCAGGCGTGGATCTCGGTGGATCAGATTGTTCCCATCAATAATCCAAATCATCTGCTCCGGCCCGGCCGCCTATGCGCACCCGTCTTCTGCGGCAGGGGACCGGGGCCGGTCCTCAGGCGGCCGAAGGGATCGCCTGCCGTCCGCCTCGACCCGCTCCTTGCACCGGGCACGCTACCACGGCCTCTGCGAGATTCTTCCCGATGGGATACCCGCACTTCCTGTTCGCATCGAGCAATCCAGGTAGGACTGGCGAAAGTCGCCAAGGGGCAGAATGATAACTCCCGGCGGCCGAGTTCGGGCTCCGTCGGATTCGGCCGGATCTGGGGCGTGGGGGGGAGGAGGCGTCATGGCGCGCGATGACTCGGTCTTCACGATCACCTGCGAGTGCTGTAGTGCGAAGATCCACGTCGACCCGGTGACCCGCAGCGTCTTCTTCACCGAACATCCCAACCACAAGCCGAGGAGCCTCGAGGAGGTCCTGCACGACGTCAATTCGGTCGGAGAGCGGGCCGCGAAGAAGTTCCAGAAAGGCCTCGAGGACGAAGAGACCAAGGAAGCCCGCCTCGACGAGCTCTTCAAGAAAGCGAAGAAAAAGGCGGAGGAGAACCCGGATGAGAAGCCACCGTCCATCTGGGACTACCGCTAGCCACGGACGACCGCCGATACGCGCCCGCCACATCGCACGCGCCTTCTGACATAGGAAACTAGTCCAGGTCTGACTTGTGCCTGATCAGGCCCATCACTTCGGTCCGCGTCGCGACCGAGTTTCGGATCACTCCTCGCATCGCCGAGGTCACCACGCTCGAGCCTGGCTTCTTCACCCCGCGCATCGTCATGCAAGTGTGGGTCGCCTCCAAGACCACCGCGACGCCGCGGGGCTGCAACGTTCCCGAGACCAGGTCTGCGATCTGGTTCGTCAGGCGCTCCTGGACCTGGGGGCGGCGCGCGAAGTGCTCCACCGCTCGGGCGAGCTTCGAGATTCCGACGATCTTGTTCTTCGGGAGATAGGCGACGTGGGCCTTTCCGAAGAACGGGAGCAGGTGGTGTTCGCACATCGAATAGAAGGGGATGTCCTTCACCAGGACGATCTCGTCGTAGTCCTCGGTGAAGACGGTGGAGAGCACTCCATCGGGATCCGTCCCCAGCCCAGCGAAGACCTCGGCGTACATCCGTGCGACTCGCGCCGGCGTGTCCCGCAGCCCCTCACGGTCGGGGTCTTCCCCCACCGCTTCCAGGATCATCTTCGCCGCGAGTTCGATCTTCGCCAGATCCACCGTCATCCTTGCCGCCCTCTAGTTTCCTGAGTCAGAAGTTCGTCCACCGATGGACGGGCCCTCGAACGGCGCGACCCGCACGACGACGCCTCGAACGAGGTTTCCCGACTGCCTCCTAGGTTGCGTGACGCTTCGGCTCGAACGACTGGACTCGGCCCGACAGCGAGTAGAACCCGATCGGGTTCTTCCAGACGAGCTGCTCGATCGTCTCCTCGTCGAACCCTTCTCGGCGCATCCGCCACACCGTCCTCGGGACGCTCAGCGGGTCAGCGGGTCCCCAGTCGCAACTCGAGTTCACCATCATCCGCTCGACGCCGTACTTCTCCATGATCGCGGTCGCACGCTCGGGGGAGAGTTTGGTCACCGGATAGACGGTGTGGCCGCACCAGAACCCGCCGTCGCGCGAAGCTTCGATCGTCTCTTCGGTGTTGTGGTCCATCAGGATTCGGGCCGGGTCGAGTTTCATGTCTTCGATCACCCGGATCGTCCGAAGCGTCCCCTCGAGCTTATTGCGATGCGGAGTGTGGATCATCACCGGCAGCCCCGCTTCGAACGCCATCTCCAATTGCTTGCGGAGGATCTCCTCCTCGGCATCGGTGATCAGGTCGAACCCGAGCTCTCCGACTGCAACCACTGTCGGTCGGTCGAACCACTCCGGCATCCGGCCGAGGACCTCCCTCGCGAGGTCGACGTCGTTCGCCTCGCGCGGATTGACCCCGATCGTCGAGTGGTGACGAATTCCGTACTGAGCCGCCCGCTCGATCTCGAAATTCGTGATGTGGTCGAAGTAGTCGTAGAAGGTGCCCGCGTACTTTCGCGGCTCGCCGAGCCAGAAGGAGGGCTCGGTGATCGCGACGATCCCGGCGATCGCCATCTTCTCGTAGTCATCGGTGATCCGGGAGATCATGTGGCAATGGGGGTCGAAGATGCGCACCGGGTGACTCCTTTGCGAGGGAGAAGGCGAGTTTCCGAGTGAGCAGGCGAGCGCCTCATCCGCCGAGAATAGCAAACAGGTCCCCCCACCGACAGGGAAGCCGAGGCGCTCGCTCGGTTTACGCTGTAAGCGAGCTCTTACAGCGCTGCTGATAGGCTCGAGCCGGGGGCACCCGAAGAACGCTCGGCAGACTCGGGTTCCGAGACCGAGGGATCGGTGGCACGGGATCTGCGCTAGGCTGGGACGAGTCTCCCGATCCCAAGCGGAAAGGACGTCCGATGCGCCGCTCCCCGAGCCGCCCGAACTGCCCTCCCCGGTGGCTGCTCGCCTCGGGCGTGATCCTGACCGCCGCACTCTCCCCCGGCCTCGCTCTCGCCGACCAGATCACATTGAAGAGCGGACGCGTCATCGAGGGACGCATCGTCTCCGAACGGGAGAAATCGACCGACGACCCGGTGATCATCGAAATCGGCGGAGGGGGCAGAGTCTCGTTCCCAAGATCAGAGATCGTCTCGGTGACTACTGCGCCGACCGTTCGCGAAGTGCTATCCACCCGCGAGGCAGCCCTCGAGCCGGGGAGTGCCGACGGACTCGCGCGGCTCGCCCGGTGGTGCGAGGCGGAGGGACTCCAGAGGGATCGCGACCGACTCTACTGGCGACTCCTCGAAGTGGACCCGAACCACCGAGCCGCGCGCGAGACCCTCGGCTTCCGTCGCCTGGGTGCACTGTGGCTGACCGAAGCGGACTATCAACACCACCTCGGAAACGTTGAACACGAGGGCAGGTGGATCTCGGTCGCCGAAATGGAGCGGCTCCAGGAAGCAGCGGCTGATCATAGGGAGCTCGCCGCCGCGGAGGCCGCGCTCCGAACCGCGTCTCGAGCCGACCGGGAGCCGGAGGCTGCTGCCGCAGCCCTCGCCGAGTTCCGCCAGCTCCCCGAGTCACAGAAGCGCTATGCCCTCGCCCGTGGCATCCGGGCGGACGAGGCCAGAGCACGGCAGTTCGCGGTCCGCCTGACGGGAGAGCTCGAGGGGAAACGTCCCGCGCGCAGCTTGACCCAACTCGCGGTGAGCGACCCGCGCCGATCGGTCCGCGATGAGGCACTTCGAGTGCTCAGGGATTGGGACGATCCAGACACGGCGCTCAGCTTCATCCCGTATCTCCAGTCCCAGGACGACCGCGAGCGGGTCAACGCTTCTCGCGCCTTGAACGTCTTCCCCGATCGCCGTGCGGTGCCCGCATTGATCACCACGACGGAGACGATCTGGGCCGGGTTCGGCCGGGCGTACATCATGCAGGTCGTCCAGCGCTCCTATGTCCAGGACTACGAGCTGGTCTCCGGCGGGACCGGCTTGGTCGTCAGCGAAGTCGCGGACCCCATCATCGACGTCATGATCGAGGGGATCGTCCTCGACGTCGACGTGAGGCGCGCGGAAGCGATCTCGCGAATCGCCACCCTGGAGCGCATCACCGGCCAGAACTTCGGCACGAATTTCGAAGCGTGGGCCACCTGGTGGAAAAAGGAACAGGGCAAGGGCAGCCCGAGCTGACTCCTCGATAGCCAATCGCCTGAGGGTCGAGCCAACGTTTTCCCCAATAACCTCCGATTCACAATCCGAGCCGAAGGCGAGGCGTTTCCGGGTGAAACAATCCGAGCCGAAGGCGAGGCGTTTCCGGGTGAAACAATCCGAGCCGAAGGCGAG
>JAQBGV010000196.1:0-37166 GCA_032128395.1 Planctomycetota bacterium
TCACCCCAACGAGGCTCGCCTTCGGCTTCGCTTTTGCCTTCGCTCTTGGCTTCGCTGCTGTTTCCTAGGGCTGGCTCCCAGCCCCTCGCGTTCTCGGGCCTACTTGATCTTGCCGAACCGCACGTGACAGCGGACACCCGCGGTGATGCGCCCCCCCGGATTCGGAAGAACGAGGCGCACGCCAAAGGTATGACTCGCCGGGTCGACCACTGGATCGACCACTTCGATCCGGGCTCGGAACGGTCCGGTCCCCGGCGCATCGGGGAGAATCTCGGCTTCGTCCCCCACCGTCACTCGTCCGAGGAACTCGACGGGGAGCAGAACTTCGACTCTCAAGGGATTGACCCGGACCACCGTCAGGACCGGCTTGCCGGGGCCGACGAGCTCGCCGGGGGAGAGAAATCGTTCGGTGACGACCCCGTCGAGGGGGCTCGCGATGCGGCGGAGGGTGAGTCGGGCGCGAGCGCGGTCGACTTCGAGCGACGAAATTCGCTGAAGCTCCTCCGCCTCCACGAGGGCGATCTCGGCGAGGCGTTGCTCGGTGCGCATGGCACGCAGTTCTTCCTCGGCGATGATCCCGGAGAGATTCTGGCGGGCCTCGAGATTCAGACGGGCGTGCTCGATGCGCACCCGGGCCGCTTCTGCGTCGGATACCCGAGCCGCCCGCTCCTGCGCGAGCGCGAGATCGAGCTCTTCGACCTCGGACTCGAGTGCGGCGAGGTACTGCCCGGCCCGAACCGAGTCCCCGCGCTCGACGAGGACCTCAGCGAGGCGTCCCTCGATCGGAATCCCGAGGGGGACCGTCGCGGTCGGGCGGATCACTCCGTCGAATGTGCCCATCTCCGTAGTCCCGCCGGGGACTCCGGCGGTGGAGCCGACGAGGCACAGGATGCAGATTGTGAGTAGGAGTCCGCGTCTCACGAACGGCCGTACCTCTCCCCCCCTGGCGAGCCCCCCTCAGATCGCAGGCAGAGAGTCAGCCCGAGCCGCCCACCAGGGGCGCACGAGTCGACTCCTCAGGGAGAAGAATACGATGTCACGCGGGTGAGCGCGGCCGACGATGACGGCCGGGCTCCCTAAGGAACGTGGATTCCCAGCACGTTGAGCACGTCCCCGGTCTCCTTGCGAAAGGCCGTCATAGCCTTCAGGAGGAATACCGACGACTCGACCTGGGCGGTCTGTGCCTCGAGCAGGTCGTTCTGGACCTGGAGCACCTGATAGCTGGTGGATGCACCGACCTCGAGGCGGCGCTTCTCGCCGTCGAGCTGCTCCTGGCGAAGGCGCGTGGCGGCTCGCGTGGTCTTGACCCGCTGCTGCGCGCTGCGTACGTCGCGCACCGCCCGGGTCACGCCGAGCACGACAGAATTCACGGTGCGCTCCTGGTCGATGCGGGCGGACGATCGATCGATGCGCGCCTGGCTCCGGCGCTCCCTGGCGATGCGGTTCCCGATGGGGATCTCGAAGACGAGACCCACGCTCCAGTTGTAGTACGTCCCGGTCGCCAGCTCATCCCATGATCCGCTGAATCCCCCTTCGAGGCCTGAATTCCCCCAGCTGCCCGTCAGGTCGAGTCGCGGGAGAGTGTCGTCCTCGGCTCGCCGCAGGAAGTCCTCGGTGTTGAGGATGGCGAGGAGCGCCTGTCGGACCTCGGTCCGTTGTTCGAGCGCCAGGGACACCGAATCCGAGAGCACGATCTCGACGTCTTCGAGATTCGGCTCGGTCACGGGGAAGATCTCGACATTGAGGAAGAGCGGATTCTCCAGACCTCCCACTCTCTTCGCGGGGTCGTTGATCAGGTCGAGGAGGGCGTCCTGGGCATTCCCGCGAAAGTTGCGCGCGTCGATGATCCCCGCCCTTTGCGTCTCGATGTTCGCTTCCGAGTCGATGACGTCGATCTCGGTCCCGGTCCCCACATCGAGCTTCCGCTGATTGATGGCGCGGAGCTCCTCGGCCTCGACGAGGGCCTGTTCTTTCACCTCCAGGTCCTTGCGAGCGAAGAGGAGGTCCCAATAGGCATTGGCGACTGCGACACAGGTGTCCTCGACGCGGGATCGGAGTTCGAGGCTCGAGATCTCGACGTTGCGGCTCGCCACGCGCAGACCGGTGAGCACGGTGTCATCGCCGAAGCCTCGCAGAATCGGCTGGGTCAACTGAAGCTCGACCGAGGAGCTGTAGCGCGGATTCAAGCTGAAGATCCCCGACTCGGGGTTGTTGTTCCGAGCCCCCCCCACGGTCAGTTCGTAGCTCGTTCCGGTCTTGAGGAGCCCCGAGATCGCCGCGTCCCAACGATCGGACTCGAAGGGGTTGACCGCGATCTGGCTCGTCGTCGACCCGAAGTCGAGAAAACTCACGGAAGGCTGCCGGAATCGCGACAGCGTGTAGTTGGTTCGAAAGAGCGGGTCGAAGCCGGCGTCGGCGATCTTCACCTCGCGGCGGAATCGATCTTCGGCGAGCCGATCGGTCTGCAGATCGAGGTTGTAGATCAGCGCGAGCCGGATGGCTTCCTCGAGAGCGAGCTCCATCTCGGGGAGTTTCGGCTCCTGGAGGAGCAGTGGAGTCGCCTTCCCACCCGTCGCACCCGCCACAGCCCCGGCGGGGTCCGGCGGAGGAGTCGGATCATCCTGGGCCGGGGCGATCCCGCCAAGGGTGACGATCAGGATGAGGACGGCGCCGAGGGAGGCTGTACGCGAACGCATCGCGCTCCTTTCCGAGGATCACATCGGGGCACCGGGGATCATAGGGAGCGGAGCGATGCTGGCAAGTTGACCCTGGGAAGGGATGTCGGGGCTGCGGGCTGCTGGTGTCCTGAGTCAGAAGTTCGCGCCTTCTGACTCAGGACGCTAGTTCCCCCCGACCGCCATCCCCTGGGGAGCGGAAGTCGGCTTCGGCTTCATCTTCGTCGCGAGGTTCGGCAAGGCGTGGAGAGTCATCACGAAGATGAGCGCAAAGGCGCTCAGAGTCACGAGCAAGGAGAAACTCGCCCAGCACTCGTGGAGGTACCAGCTGCGGAGGAACCACCCTCTCGAGAGGAATTCCAGCTTCACCCCGAGCCAGTTGACGAGCCAGCTCAGGCCGAGCACCCCACTCCACCCCCACACCGCCGCGAAGAACTCTCCCGAGGAGAGGCCGGTGGCGAGGGCGAGCGTGAAGAGGGTGTAGACCGCCAACCACCCCAGCAGCGTGCCGAGTCGAAGGGCCCCCGGAAGGTCACCGAGGGAGGCGAAGAAGCCGGACGCGGTGTCCGAGGCCCCGGCGGGGTGATAGAGGATGGTCGGCAGGCCGAATCCGCTCTCGGAGAACTCCGGGAGCATCAGTTCCATGAGAGCCAGGCCGACCAGGAAGGTCAGCGCCATCCGGATCGCCATGACGATCGGAACCCCGATACGCTTGACCGGGCAGCGTCCGGTTCGGAGGAACGGCTGGTGGTCCTCGAGCGGTCGAAACTTTTCGATGGGAGTCCCGGTGGCGAGGCAAGCGATCGAACGAATCAGGGCTTCGATCGCGATGCCGGGGAGAAAGATGATCTTCGTGGTGCGGCGCACGAGGAGATTTAGCCGGAAGTAGCCGATCCCCCACAAGACGAGTGCCCAGAGTCCGAGCCAGATGATGGTGTCACTCATCGCATCCTCTCCCGGTCTGCCCGCACCCCGTCACCGGGTGGTGGTCACCATGCGTGGTCACCCTGCGTGGTCACCCTGCGTGGTCACCGTCAGGTGCGAGTCAGGAGTCCGATCTCCCGATGAGGGCGGAAGATCGAGCCGAGAAAAGTACCATCCAGAGCGCTTCGATGGCCAGAGCCGCTGCGGGGCGGACCGCACAGCTCTCGAGGCGGCGACATAACTCTAAGTTATTTTATTTCAACAACTTAAGTCGAATTCTCTCGAAATCATCGGTCGAGTAGAAGTCGATGATGACCTTTCCCCCGGCACGGTGAGTTCGAATCTCCACCTTGGTACCCAGGGCGCGAGCGAGAGACTGCTCCTGGTCTGCGATGTGGGGCGGCTTGACCGGAATCGAACGCCTTCCCCGCTTCGCGGTGACGTGCTCGGGGTCTGCCACGGATCGCGGGAGCTCCCCGCGGAGATCGCGAATGGCCTCATCGAGGCGCCGGACGCTCCAGCCACCATCGATCATCCGCCCGAAGACTCCGAGCCGTTCTTCTCCCTCCTCGAGGGAGAGGAGCAATTTCGCGTGCCCCGCCGAGATGCGGTTGGAGGCGAGTGCTTCCCGGATCGTCTGCTCTAACTCCAGAAACCGTAGGGCATTAGCAATACTGGAGCGCTTTTTCCCCAGCCGCTCCGCCAGCTGCTCTTGCGTCCACTCATGCGTTTTTAGCAACTCTCGATAGGCCAACGCGAGTTCGATCGAGTTCAGATCTTCCCTCTGAATGTTCTCGATCAGCGCTAGTCGCAGGAGTTTCGCCGGATCGATATTCTGAACGATCGCGGGGATGAGTTCGACACCGACGGAGAGCGCAGCACGCAGGCGGCGCTCCCCCGCCACCAGTTCGAACCCTCCAGCTTCGTCGGGACGAACGACGATGGGCTGCAAGATCCCCTCGTTCTTGATCGATGAGGCGAGCTCACGGAGCGCCTGATCGTCGAAATAGGTTCGCGGCTGAGCGCGGTTGACCCGGATCTGGCGAGGATCGAGCTGCCGCACCTCAGTGACCGCCGCAGGGATGCCCTCGTGGTCCGTTTTCCTGATCAGTGAGTCTAGACCCCTACCGAGTTTCCGCGCACTCATGCTCGAGCATCTCCTTCGCGAGATTGAGGTAGGCCCACGCGCCCCGGGAGCGCGGCGCGTACTGGCAGACCGGCTCCCCGTGGCTCGTGGCCTCGGCCAACGCAACATCACGGGGAATGATGGTCTCCAGGACAAGTTCTGGGAAGTACTTTCGGACTTCGTCGACCACCTCGATCGAAAGTTCGAGGTCGGCCGAAAAAAGGGTGAGGAGGATCCCGGCGGTCTCCAAGGGACAGGAGCGAGATCGATCCGCCTGCTCGATGAGCCGGAGCATCTGGGCGAGACCCTCCATCGCGTAGTATTCGCACTGTACAGGCACCAGGACCGCATCTGCCCACTGCAGGGCGAGGCTCGTCAGGGGACCGAGCGAGGGGGGGCAGTCGATGAGGGTGAAATCCCACCCGGGAGTGGCCTGGTCTAGGCTTGACCGGAGTTCTGGCACGCGGGCGCTCCGCAGATCGTCGGTACGGAGCGGAATCGTCGGGCTCGGGGGTGATGGAATCAGCTCGAAGCGCTCGATCGCGGTCGGACGTGCGAGATCTCCCCAGGTTCGGACCCCGTCCCACAGCTCCCGCAGGGGCGAGATGGGAGGAGGGGACACTGCGAGACCCGATGTGGCGTTTCCCTGGGGGTCGAGGTCCACGAGGAGGACTCGGCGCCCCGCGCGTGCGAAGTAGGCGCCGACATTCGTGGCGGTGGTGGTCTTTCCAACTCCGCCCTTCTGGCTAGCGATTGCGATGACCCGGCTCACGCTTCCCCTTCACGCGCCGGCCCAAGGTATCCGACTTTCGGGGGGAACGACAAGAGTTCCAGCGGCGCGATCGTGTTCCACGTGGAACACTGTAGGGAGGCGAGCGGAATCTCACCCAATGTTCCACGTGGAACAATTTCTCTGGCGTGGAGGCGAGAATAAGCTTCAGCCCGCGCCCCATCCTGCCGATGCTCAGAGGTCGTGAAGTGGCCGCTCGGTGCTCGATTTCGCTGGCAATTGCGCGCAAGCTCGGGATTGGGGGAGAGTTGAGGGCCCTTTCCTTTGTGATCGGAACTTCATAAGATCGGGACCACGTCCCGGGGATCTGCCCGGCGAGGCGGAAGAGGATCCACCCGTGCGCATCGCAGTCATTTCGGACATTCACGGAAACCGAGAGGCGATCGACACCGTCCTCGCCGTGATCGATTCCATGGATTGCGAGAAGATCTTCTGCCTCGGCGATGTGGTCGGCTACGGGCCTGATCCAGGGTACTGCGTCGAGCTCATCGGCAAGAGAAGCGAGGTCACCCTCGCGGGGAACCACGAGTATGCGGTCCTGGGCAAGATCAACGTCGACTACTTCAATCCCCATGCTCGCCAGGCGACTCTCTGGACCCGTGATCAGCTCACAGAGTCGCAGATCCAGACCATCTCGGCGTATCCCCTGACCCACGTCTGGGAGAAGTGCACTTTCGTGCACGGTACTCTCGATTCCCCGGACCTCTTCGACTACATCCAGACCTCGTACGACGCCCACCTCTCGCTCGCGCGACTCGAGACCAAGGTCTGCTTCATCGGGCACTCCCACGTCCCGGTGGCGTTCCTCCAGACCGACGACGTGATCACCTACAGCACGGATCCTTCGATCGACCTCGGCTACGCGGTGAAGTCGATCGTCAACGTCGGCAGCGTCGGACAGCCGCGCGATGGTAACCCGAACGCAAGTTTCGCGACCTTCGATACGGTCACGGAAATCGTTGAACTCCACCGGATCCCGTACGACCTCGCTGCGACCCAGATCAAGATCATGGAAGCCGGCCTGCCGGCGTTCCTCGCGGAGAGGCTCGCGGTGGGGCGGTAGGGGAGTCGCGCCGCAGGCCCAGCTCACAGCACCCCAGCCGCACACTCGGAAACCCGGAAATCACCCTAGAAGTCCCCACGGTCTCGAGATCACCCGAACGTCCGCAGCTATCGGCACTGCACGGAGTTCCAAGGCAACTCCAGTCGCGATACGGATCGCGGGGGCGCCAGCCATCGATTCGGATTCAGGGATCAGGGCGCGCGGTCGGAAGGCAACGTAACTCTTTATATTGAACTGAGTTACGCGATAGTTGGGTGTTCGATGAGAGTCCACGCTTCGATCAAGGTCTACCCGACCCCAATCCCTACTTCTCGTCGGACTCGCTCCCCGACGCTTTCGCGGGCGGGGTGATCGTCGGCTGAGGCCGGTTCGACTCCACCTCTACCTCATCCTCGATCCCCTTGATCCCCTTCTTGAACTCGACGACGCCGCGGCCCATCGATCGCATGACTTCTGGGAGGCGTCGGCCGAAGAGGAGGAGGGCGATGATCAGGATGACGACCCACTCGGTCCCGCCGGGAAGGCCGAGGAAGGCGGTGGGGGGGGTGAACATGGTCATGGCTCCTCCAGGTCAGCCTCGCATTGTACGATCCGTGACTGATCGATCGCAAGAGCGGCTCGCACTACCTCGGCAAACCTTCCTGCTCGTAACCACAGAGAAGCCCCGCGATCTTTCGACCCGCCTCGGCCATCAGGGCTGTTTCGATCTCCTCGCGGCTCTGCTCGAACGAGATGAACACCTCGGTCGAATCAGGGCCCTCGGGGAATCTCAGCTGAAGGGTGCGCGCGAAACCCCGTATGCCCTGCTGGATGTCCCACACCTCGTAGTGAGCTCGAAGGTCGCCCTGGAACATTCCGACCATCTGAGGGTTTTCGAAGCTGACCTTGTCGATCTCGCCGACGATCAGGTAGTCGACCCGAGAGCGGCGACCGTAGTCGAGCCAATTCACCTCATCGGTGAGGTCGGTTCGGATCTCGTTCTGGATCGCCCGGTCCCGGATCGTCTTGAGCCCCCCGCATTCGCTCCCCATGGCGGCCTCGATCGCCTGTCCGAGGCGATTTCCTTCCTTGGACTCGTAGTGCCAGTGGTTCCCGTTGCGGAACGGGACGATCAGCACGGTCGATCCGCGGATGTCGTAGACGGGGGGGACGTACTGGTCGATGGCGCTGCAGCCGGTGAAGGCGGCCGGGAAACCGACCCCGACGAGAAGAAGTGCGAACGTGAGTCTCATCGTGCGGCCCTCCTCCGGCCTTCCCTCCTGCGACCACTCCTCGGGCAGCCGCAACGAGGCGACCCTGCTCCGGGAGCATCGCCCCTTATAGGGCGCGATCGTCACCGGATCTTCAAGGCGATCTCGGGAGAAGTCGCGAGGAGGCGGCCGGAGCTCCCTGGGTGCGGTGGCTACTCCTCGGAATCACCGATCCGGTCTTCGCGACCGAAGACCTTGAGGACATCTTCGATCCTCTGGGCCGACCACTGACCCCGACTCGGCCGGTCGTTCATGATGTAGCCCTCCCCGGGACGCCACTTGAGCTCCATCTCGTTCGTCCCCGAGTGGATCGCCTGTCCTCCGAGGAGAATCTGCACCTTCTGTCTGCCATCGCCCTGGAAGACCAGAGTGTGCTTGCTCCGGCGGAAGATCGCCCGCTGGCTCACGATCCGATAGCTGCCTCCGAGGAAGTCGACGTTGCCCCACGCTCGCGCCTCATCGATCGGCATCGGCGAAACACCGGGGGCGAGAGGCTCTCTCGTCCCCGAGAGGCCGAGCAATAGATTGTCGGCGCGGATCGTGAAGGCTTCGGGGCGCATCGTGTCTCCGCGGCCCCCTTCGTCGATGTGGATATTCGCGCTGAGCACATCGATGAAGAGCACTTCGATGCGATCGCTCATCCCCGCGCGTTCGGGAGCGGGTCGGATGAGCAGGACTTCGCGGGCGACCAACTCATCCCGAGGCTTCGTGCCCCGATAGAGCGTTTGCAGACCCTGGCCGCCGGGGGAGTACACCCTCAGGCGCTCGGTCCTCGCGTCCCACTCGGCGACATCTCCGCGAAACTCGATCTCGCTCTCCGCCTGGGTGAGGACCACCTTGTCCCCGGCCACGATCTTCTCGAGCGCGAGCGCGTCCTCCTCCCCATCCTCGCGGAAGAACACCTCGAACGACCCCGAGGTGATGTCCCAAGGGAGGCTCGAGTACTCCACCGCCCCCTTGCCCGGGACCGAGCCCTGATGCAGCCGCGCCCGCGTCTCCCCTTCCAGGAGGAGGCGACGATCTGCGGAGTAGTAGACCAGGCTCTGCGCGGTGATCTCGTCGGGACCCTCGGGACCGCGGTAGATCACGCGTTGGCGGCCGCGACCGAGGAGTCGAATCACCCCCTCGACCGAGTCCCACGCCAGTTCATCGCCCAGTGCGCGGAACGACCCCTCCTCGATCTGCAGCGTCCCCTGAGTGTCCGACCACCCCCTCGCGCCCAAGATCTCACCGGCCCGCAGAACGGTGGGGCTCGCCGGAGGAACCGTCTTCGGGAGCGCTGCGCCGGGTGGGCGAAGGGTCACCTCGAGGTGGTCCCCGTCGATCGTCACCGGCCGCGGGGCGGGACCTTCGCCTCGGCTCGGAGCGGAGCGATGAGCGACGCAGTGAACTTCCCCATCGCCCCGTGCCACCCACGTCTCGAGTGAGAAGACGATCTCACGCCCGGAGATCTCGGCCCGGTCCTCGAAGGTGAGTGTCTGCCGACCATCCCCGAACGCGCGGATCCGACCCTGCGGGCCATCCCAATCGATCGCGTCCGCCTGAACCCGGAAGCTCTCCTCGGAGTGGTGATCGAGCACGAGCGGCGCCTCGCCGCGCCATGCCTCGATCTGTGAGAGCCGGTGGTTCTCGTCGAAGCTGAGCTGGACCCGCTCCGCGGTGACGTGAGTTTCGTCGTCCGTCCCCGGCTCGAGCCATTTCGGCCACACCCCCTCGGCACCGATCGGGGGGTCGAAAACGGAGACATCGACCGCGCCTTCGAAAACCAACTCGGGGCGAGTGAGCATCAAGTCGATCCGGTCCGCGTGAGCTCGGTTGCGCCCTTCACGGAAGTCGGGGCGCAAGGCGCCATCCTGATCTCCGGAGAGCACACGAATCGCTCCGAGCCCCGGCTCGTAGAGCATCTCTCCCCCGAGCAGGAGCGCTCCACCCTCGCGATCCTCGCGGATCGTCACTCGTTCCCCCTTGGCGGCGAGAGCACGGAAGAGCTTCAACTGCTGTCCTCGAGCCCCTCGGTCGTAGCGGAGTTCGGCGCGGTCCCCTCCGAGGATCCACTTGCCACCGACGCGCCGCTCGAACTCGCCGTCGCCGTCCCCGGCGGTGAGGGCATCCCCGCGCACATGGGCCTCGATGCCATCGATGAGCCAGCAGATCCCCTGATCCGGCAGGATGCGGGCCCGACCCGCGCGGAACTCCCCCAGCTCCCCGATGATCCGCACGTCCCCGCTCAGTACTGCCTCCTGGTCCCCGTCCGACCAAACCAGTTCACTCCCCTCGACCCGATATCCCTCGGTGAGGTGGACCTGGACCGGCTCGTTCACTCGCGTCGCGATGAGGCGGGTCACCCTGCGACTCTCCGAATCGAGCTCGAGTCGGAGCCGTTCGCAGCGAAATCGGTTCTCCGGGAGGTCCTTCGGATCGGGCGGATCGAGTGAGGTGTCCGCGGCAACCTGGTAGATCTGCACGGGCCCCTCGAAGATCGCGGCACCGGTCGCGGTGTCGATGTGCATCGGTCCTTCGCTGAAGAGATGCACGCGGCTCTTCTCCTTGTCCCCGGATTCGCCTTGCAGAAGAGCTCCACCGCGGAAGCCCAAAATGCTGCCCTCGGCATCGGAGGAGAGCGCGACGACCAGAGGCGGCTCGATGCGGATGTCGCTCAATCCCTCGCGACCATCGATCTGCGCCTCGAACCCGTTCTGTCCGCGCAGGGTCACCGCCGGATACTCGATCTGGACCGGCTTTTCCCCGGTGAGATGTGCGAGGTCCTCAGAGGGCCAGGTCAGGAGCACATCGTGGGTGTCGAACACCGGATATCCCTGGCTCCCCTCACCGTGGATCGCCCCCTTCAGGGTCACGGCATCGCCGGTCGACTTCACACCAGGGTCGTAGACGACCAGTTCGGCCCCAAGCGTGAACACCTCCTCCGCGGTGGTGACCACCTCACCGGCGGGGTAGAGCGGGATCTCGAGCTTGGCATCGCGGAGCATCTTGGGCTTGTCCATGCTCTCTGCGTTGGGAGTGAGCAACAGCTCGCCCGGCCCCTCGATCTCCCCACGCAGCGTGAACTGCAGGCGACCGCGGTCGTAGTCGTGCTTGTGGTACGTGATCAGCTTCTCACCCGCGGCGGGGTGCTCCGGGGCCTCCATCCGACCCCAAGACTCGCCATCCCGGGAGGAACTCCCCTGAAAGAGCTTGCCGAACTGTCCGGTCAAGAGCAGGAACATCACGAGTCCGACGGAGAACACTGCTAGAAAAAAGCTGAATCTCTTCACCGACTCACCTCCTCGATGATGCGATCCCAGTCGCCGCGGGCCCTCAGGATCCACTCGCAGACCTCCCGGACCGCCCCGGCGCCCCCGGGGAGATGGGTCACCGCCACCGCCGCGGCTTTCACCTCTGGGATCGCGTTCGCGACGGCAACCGGGAGCCCGACCCGCCGCATCGGAGCCAGATCGATCCAGTCATCCCCGACGTAGACGGTGCGATCGAAACGCACGCCGAGCGCCGCCACGATCTCATCCACCTTGGGAGCCTTCTGGAGCACCCCGGAGTAGGCGTGATCGATCGAGAGCTCTCGCGCCCTGACGTCGACCACTCCACTCTTCCTCCCAGAAATCAGGGCGACCGGCACGCCTGCGCGTCGGAGCAGGTGCACCCCGGTGCCGTCGGGGACGAAGAAGCGCTTCCGCTCCCGCCCGTCGGCGTCGAGCGAGATCGTGTTGTCGGTGAGCACCCCATCGACATCCAAGATCAGAAGGTCTGGGGGGGCGGCGATGAAGGGGGCCGGGGGTATGCGACCGGGGAGTGGAGCTTCCTGCATCGATGCCTGTCCGCCCGCGGCGCCCAGTCCGGGAGTCCGGGTTCGGGGTCTTCGAGTGGGGGGCACGCACCAGACCGTTGCCCCGCCGGCTCGCACAGTTTCGACGGCCCTCTGGGGATGGCAAGGGGAAGTCCTCGGGAGCGGCCCCTTGCGCCGAGCCGATCGGGGGGATAGGTCTCTTGGCGGCTCCATCATGCTCGCTGACGGATATCCGATCCAGACGTAGGATCTTCTGAGCCTTCGAGGACGAGCCTTCGAGGACGAGCTTTCGAGGAGAGTGTTTCTCGGGGAGGAAGAGTGATGCAAAGGGAAGTCCTCTGGAGGAAGAGCACAGGGATCCCGGGCGGGCGGGTCGCCACCCTCGCGGTGCTCATCGGCCTGCTCTTCTGCGCTGACCTCTCCGCGCAGGTCATCGACCCCGACTTCACGCTCCACTTCACTCCCGGGGTGACGGGTTCGAGCGGCTCGGTGCAGACCGTCGAGTGTCTCCTCGACGTCTGGCCCACCGGAGAACCCCTCGCGGGGTGGTCTCTCGGCGTCTGCCACGATGACACGATCGTCGCCCCGGTCGCGACCGCACCCGGGCCGGCTCTCGCCACGATGAACAACGGCTTCCCGGTCGCCTTCGATGCGACCGAGTTCGAGGTCTCACTCGGCGTGACTCAGGGCGTGGTGATCTGCTTCACCACCTGTGCTCCGTTGAATCCGCCGTTGACGAATCTCGTCCTGGTTTCTATCGACTACTCCCTCATCGGGGCGCATGGGGCCACGACGGAACTCCTCTATTGCAACACGGTCGCGATCAGCGGCAACCCGGTGCCGACCCTCTTGGTGACCCAGGCCGCGGGGTCACGGATCCCGGTCACCGATCCAGGGCCGGTTTCGATCATCAACATCGCGTTTCGGCGTGCGGACTGCGATGCGGACGGCTTGGTGACGATCTCCGACGCGGTCACCCTCCTCAGCGTCCTCTTCGGGCCCGTCGACACCCTGACCTGTCACGATTCCTGCGACTCGACCGACGATGGCGTTCTGAACATCACGGATCCGATCCACTTGCTCGGCTACCTCTTCACCTCGAGCGCAGCGCCTCCGCCCCCGTTCCCCGACTGTGGGCCGGACCCCACCCCAGATCCACTCGAGTGCGGGTTGTCGACCGTAGGCTGCTAGCGCAATACCCCCCCCTTGTGGGAGCAGGGGCGCGCACCCTACGGTGAGGCAGCCCCCTCTTCGAGAAATCTCAGCATCGCTGCGATCACCGGGTTCCGCACGGCTGGGATCTCATTCAGCAGCAAGTGTTCTCCCCGGGTGAATCGGATCACCTGGGCGTCCGGAAACTTGCTCTCGAGGAACGCGACATTGAACTTCGCATCGACGGTGTCGTCGCGATCCCCCTGGAGGACTAGCATCCGCCCCGAGATCGGTTCGAGGCCCGCGATGCGCTGCTCCCACGCGCGGAGTGCGTAGTACCAGCCCAGGGGAAACCGATCGAACTGGAGCGGGTCCACCGCCCGGGCGCGCACGAACTCGGGATCGGAAGAACCGGTCGGCGATCTCCGCGGAACCGAATCGACGAACCACCCGACCACCGCCGCGCCAAATTTCGAGGGTCCCCAGTGCTTCGAGTGGACGAGCGGAGCGACCAACACCGTGCTCTGAAACGGGTTCTCGCGTCCGCTGAGGAGCAGATCGATCACCGCGGGGCAGCCGGCGCTGTGCCCGACGAACGATATCGGCGAAGGGACTCCCTCCCGCACCCCCTCGAGCACATCCCGGAGCGCCTCGCGATAGTCCGCGAAGTCCTCGATCTCCGCGCGCGGGCCGCTCGAAAGTCCGTGCCCCGGGAGGTCGAACGCGACCACCGCGTAACCCGCTCCGATCAGATCTCCGATCGTGAGCCCGTGGGTCCCGACGTGGTCGTAGTAGCCGTGGAGCAGGAGAACGGTCTCCTTGGCGCCGGCGGGGAGGTAGACGTGGACCGAGAGCGTCGACGCGCCGGACCGAAGAGTTCCGAAGTGATGGGGGACGCCGACGGGATCGAGACCGTACTCGCGGAAGTACTCGCTCTCGGCGCTCGTCTGGGAAGGACCAGTGGAGAGCGCGAGCGGTCGGAGCCCGCCCTTCACCTCCGGGAGGATCACCGCGAGACGGGCGCGAAGCGCCTCCGAGGCAGCATCTCCTCGACTGGACAATCCAGAGCACCCCCCGACCACGAAGATGGACAGTGCCACGACTCCCCAAGTCCGGACGGATCGCAGTGAGGCGGCTCGAACCACCCGCGCGAAATTGCGGGGGCGATGGATGGCGTGCATCCCGTCGCTCCGATCGTCAGCCCGCGGCAACGGTCCCGGAGAATACTCGATCGTGGGCCCGAGGACGGGGGTGATCCGATTTCCTGCCCCCTCGAACGTGGTATCGTGAGGCCCGCAGCGGCGGCACGCTGCCGGAGGAAGAGCGATGCTCTACGGTCGACGGCCAGGAGAGGGGGACGCGGCTTCCTCATCGGGGCCAGACCCAGCGCTTCCGAGTCCAGCGCTTCCGAGTCCAGCGGATTCGAGTTCGCACGGTGAACCGGCCCATCCCGACCTCCCCGATCCCTCTGCCCCCGATCCCTCTGCCCCCGATGTTCCCGAAGAGCCGAATCCGGACGAGCCGAGTGAGCCGGAGCCTTCTCCGATCCATCCCGATTACCCGGGGCCGGATGACCCGGACGATGACGATGATGATGGCGAGGAGGGTGATGACGAAGACGATGAAGGGCCCAACCCCCTCTCGCCGAATGCCCGCGGCCTCGATCCGGTGTTCGCCCGTCGTCTCGGGGTGTCGCTCGGCAGTGATGATTCGCCGAACAGTTCACGGTCGACGCGCGACTCCGCGCGACGGAGAGTCGCTCCGGTCCCCGCCGATCGCGGGTTCCGCTCGAGCGATGAGGGTGGATCCGACCAGACTTCACCGGACCGGCTCGTCGCGAGCGGAGGGAACCCGAGTGCCGGGGCATTCACCGCAGCACTCTCCGAAACTGTGCGTTCTGAAACTGTGCGTTCTGAAACTGTGCGTTCTGAAACTGTACGTTCCAAGTCCGGGGTGGCCGAAGCGGCCAACGGCGTTGCGGAGTTCCGCCCCGATCTCGGGAGCTTCAGCGGCCCGCTCGAGCTGCTGCTCTACCTGATCCACAAGGCCGAAGTCGACATCTTCGACATCCCGATCGCCCGCCTCCTCGATCAGTTCCTCGGCCACGTCCGGCGCGACGGGGCGAGTGGTCGGCTCGATCTGCAGCAGATCGGCGATTACCTCGTGATGGCAGCGCGCCTGATGGAGATCAAGTCGCGCATGCTCCTGCCGAACGAGATCGAGGACGACGAGGACCTGCTCGAGGCCGAGGTCGAGGACCCGCGCTGGTCTCTCGTGAAACAGCTCCTCGAGTTTCGCGAGACGAAGGAACGCGCGCAGCTCCTCGAGGCCGCTCACCGCAGCCGCTCCCAGTGCTTCGAGCGGATCGCCACGGACTTTCCGCCCCCCGAGCCGGGGAGTCTCGACCTCAAGGAGGCGAGCCATCACGATCTCTGCTCGGCGTTCCAGCGGGTGCTGGACCTCCTCCGTGAGCGCGACTCGGTGCGTATCGTGCCCGGCGAGGAGATGCCGATCGAAGATGCGATGGCGGGGATCCGCGAGCGATTGCTCGCCTGCTACGGGCATCGCCTTCCGTTCACGGAGATCTTCCCACCGGAGCTCGGGCTGCGCGGCATGATCAGCTACTTCCTCGGCATCCTCGAACTCACCCGCCTTCGTCATCTCCGACTCGAGCAGTCCGACGACTTCGGCGAGATTCTGGTGATCCTGCGCGAGGTCGGATGAGGATCCTGTATCTCGGTTCGGGACCCTTCGGGGTGCCGACCCTCGAGCGCCTCGCCACTCTCCGCACGGACGTCGTCGTCGGCACCGTTCCCGATGCCCCCCGCGGTCGACACGGGCGCCCCGAACCGACCGCGATCAAGACGCGAGCGCGAGAGCTCGGCCTGACCGTCTCCGAGACTCCCTCGCTGAAGGGATCCCGAGGACCCGAGTTCCTCGGAGCGACCGGGGGCGAGCTCGTCATCACCTGCGACTTCCGCCTGATCCTCGGCCGACGGTTCCTCGATGCACCCCGCTTCGGTTGCTGGAACCTGCATGGCTCGGTGCTCCCGCGACATCGCGGCGCCGCTCCCATCGCGCGCGGAATCCTGGTGGGGGACGAGGAGTTCGGCGTCACGCTCTATCGCATGGTGTTCGCACTCGATGCCGGACCGGTGGTCGATGCTGCGCGTTTTCGACCGGAGCGCCCCATGGACGCCGTGGAGCTCGAGGAACATCTCTCGCACGACGCCGCCGATCTCCTCGAGCGGTGGCTCCCTACCCTCGAATCGGGCGATGCCCCCGTCGTGCCACAGGACGAAGTCGCCGCGACCCTCGCTCCCAAGCTCGACAAGAACGATGGGTGGATCGACTGGAAAGCCCCCGCGGACGCGATCGAGCGGCGTGTCCGCGCGATGCGCCCGTGGCCGCGTGCCTTCACCGAGTGGGGGAACGGGGAGAGGGGCCGCGGAGAGCGGATCTTCGTCGATCGGGCAGTGGTCGAGACCGAGGGCAACCCTGATTCCGCCGCCGGGGCGGAGCCGGGGGAAGTGCGGGGCGCGGATGCGTCGGGGATCCGCGTCGCCTGCGGTGACGGGACCGACACCCTCCGCATCCTCACCCTCCAACGCGCGGGCAAACGATCGCTCATGGCGGAGGAATTCCTCCGAGGGTTCACATTCTCGTGCGGCCGTTTCCTCGCGCCGCCGCAGGAGCAGATTCGATGAATCGTCCGGGGGGAGACCGCACCTTCGGAGGAGGCAAGGACCGGGGCAGACGATCCGATTCGGGGGGCTCGGCGCCCCGACGTCCGGGGCAGGGTGCTTCGGGGCAGGGTGCTTCGGGGCACGGTGGTTCGGGGCACGGTGCTTCCGGGCATGGTGGTTCGAAGCACGGTGGTTCGAAGCCCGGTGGTTCGAAGCACGGTGGTTCGAAGCATGGTGCTGCGGAGCGAAGCGATGCTCCACGGAGCCGGGGCAGTTCCCACCGAGATCGCGATCACGGCCCCGCCCCAGACCCCGAGGCCCGAAAGCGTCAGGCCAAGGAACGCGAGGAGCGGGCGTGGAAGGAGCCGGTGGTTCGCCCTGCACAGGGCGGTGAGGATCTCACGGCGCGCGCGGCCGCGATCCACCTGCTGATCCTGTGGGATCTCCGCAAGCGGGCACCGATGGAAACCCTGCTCGGGGAATACCTCGACGGCGTGCAGCTCTCCCCATCCGATCGCGGCTTCCTCACCGAGCTCTGCTACGGCGCCGTACGACAACGCAGCACGCTCCGAGCGCTCTCCGAGCACTTCCTCGAGCGTCCCCTGAACGAGACGCACCGGTCGCTCCGAGCCGCGCTCGGCATCGGTCTCTACCAGCGGGTCTATCTCGACACGCCCCCGCACGCGGTCGTCGACGCGACGATCGAGGGATGGCGGTCGCTCGCCCCGATCCCGAGCTCGAAGGTGCAGGTCGATGGCGCGGCGGGGCTCCTGAACGCCGTCCTGCGGCGCGCCTGCGAATCGATCACGCGCCTCCCGCTGAACACCGAGCCAGAAGATCCGACCGAAGTGGTCCGCGCGGGGGACCGCTGGGTGCACGTCCCGGGGCTCGGTCTGCCGGAGCACCACCGCGCCGAACTCCTCGGAGTGCAGTACTCGCACCCGACCGAAATGGTGCGCCTGTGGCTGGAGCGCTACGACACCGCGACGCTCCGGCGCATCCTCGAACGGAACAACCGGACCCCTCAGCTCTTCATCGCACCGCGCTCGGACCAGGAGCCGGAGGCCTTCCTCCGACTCTTGAAGGTCGGTGGGATCGAGGCGACGCAGGTGGGAGACACCGATCTTCCGATTCTGCGCATCCTCACCCCGACTCCGATCGAGCGCATTCCAGGCTTCGCGAACGGGAGCTTCTGGGTGCAGGACCGGACCGCCCGCCGGCTCGCCGCCATGATGCCGCACCGCAAGGGGGTCACCCTGCTCGATCTGTGCGCCGCCCCCGGCGGGAAGCTCGCGACCCTCCTCGACCGCGGCGGGATCGAGAGAGTGGTCGCCTGCGATGTCTCCGAGGAAAAGCTCCGTCGGCTCGCCGAGAACTTGACCCGGCTCCGATTCGAATCAAAGGGGATCGGTCTCGTCGAAATCTCGCGGGAGTCGGAGCGGCTCCGCTTCGACATGAAGTTCGACCAGATCCTCGTCGATGCTCCTTGTTCCAACACCGGCGTGCTCGCCCGTCGCCACGAGGCGCGTTGGCGCTTCCTCCCCGAGGAGATGCGATCGTTGACCGCTCTACAGCACGGGCTCCTCGAAGCCGCGGTCCGTCACCTCGCACCCGGGGGCGACCTGCTCTATACGACCTGCTCCATCGAACCCTCCGAGAACGGGGACCCGATCCACGACCTGCTCGCGCGCCACACCCAGGTTCGCCTCGTCGAGGAGGTAGAAGTCCTCCCGGGGGACGAAGACGGCGACGGCGGGTACGGGGCGCTCCTGCGCCGTGACCGCGGATAGTGGCTCGATCCACGGCCTAGTCGAGGGCTGCGATTCTCTCGGGGTGTCGCCGCCCGATGACCTCCGCCCACGTCGCGCGCTCTCGATCGGGGAGTCTCGATTCGGCGATCCGCTGCCGAGCGAAGGGGAGCGCCACTCGGTCGATCCAAGGAGAGGGCGCCATCGGGATCGCGTTGCGGACCGCCGCAGCGATGTGAGCGTCCCAGAGCGGGTCCCTCGGTTCGAGCCGCGCGTTCTCTTCCATCGCTTCCGCCAGCCGCGCGCGGGCGGCGGGGTCGTCGATCTGCCCGAGAGCGATCAGCGCCTGCGCGCGAACCGAGCGATCGGGATCGGTGTCGATCACCTCGGTGAGGAACCGCTCCGCCTCCCGCGACCCGAGACCCTCCGGGTGCCACCCGATGAGCATCCGGCGGCGGACCGAGGCGTCTTCCTCGACGCGATACGCCCCGATCAACGCCTCCCCGTCCAGATACCCGATGACGAGCCAAGGCTCCGTGAGGCGCGCATCCGGCCAGCGGCGATGCAAAGCGCGCAGCTGCTCGGCGGCCACCTCGGGGGGGAGCACTGCGACCATCGCCGATACGATGAGGGTCCGCTCCTCATCGGAGCGGCCACTCGCCATGTCCAGGATCGCCTTCGTGTACCCGAGCGAATCGATGCGCAGCAGTGCTTCCGCCCCGACCAAGCGCAGAAACGCCAGATCCGCTTCGAGGAGGGGGAGGAAGAGCGTGGGATCCAGGTGGAGTTCTGCGTGGAGCAGGAGTAGCGCTCGCGCCGCGGCACGACGTGCGTCGGCGGGGAGTCCACCGCGGATGAGAGCGATCGTACGGACCGCATGGATGTCGGCAAAGCGCCGGGCGTGATGGAACACGTCCGCGATCGCCCCCGCGGCGGCTTCGGAGATCGCGATCGCATCGATCCAGGTGAGCAGTCGGGGGTCGTCGAGTTCGGGCTCCGCTCCTGACGATGCCTCCGCGATGACGAACGCGCTCCCGCGCACGAGGTCCGAGTCGTCCGCTTCGATCGCGTCCTCGAGATCCCCCTCGACGAGGGCCAGACCCTTGCCGCCGGCGAATCCACCCAACCCGAGCGCTCGACGAAACGCGTCGGTAGTTCTCTTGGCGCTCTCCAGGTCGTTGGAATGGGCGATCGCTCGATAGACGTCAGCTCGTTCGAGCGACGGAAGTGGCGGGTCGGACTCGGTCATCGTCCCCGAGGGCAGTCCCTCGACTTCGGTGCGGCGCTCCGCCTCTTTGGGGATCGTCACCCTCGTCGGTTCCCCGTCGGGGGGGAGCCCCGCGATGCGCGGAGCCCCCCGATCGACGAGCAGGAGCGCCAGTGAGACGGCGGCGATGGCGAGAGTCGAGACGCGGCGAGCGGAGGTGCTCAAGAAAGGCCTCCGACCGCTCCGGGGCAGTAGCCATCCGAGAAGACGGTGATCTGCGTCTCGATGATGTCCGTGCGATAGTCTTCGCAGTAGAGATTCGAGTAGAGCAGTCCGAACAACCAAGTCGGTCGCGCGCATCGCATGCTGACGCGAAGGTTGTGGACCATGTCCGACTTGGTGATCTGAATGTTGAGCTTTGGGATGACCGGGTTGTAGCTGAACCCGGTCGTCTCCCAAGTCGGACAGGACCAGGAGGTCTGGGAACTGCCGGACATCCCGCCCACCGTGACATGCTCGGAGGCATCGCAGTTGTTGACGATCGCGCTGGTGGTGGGAGGAACGGTCACGGTGTTGGGATCGCGCCCCTGGTGAGGGCAGTTCCCATCCACGGCGAAAGCGGTGTCGAGGAATCCCGTCCCGAGGATTCCGAGTACGAACCACGAGCCGACGACCAGTGCGCAAGTGAGGAGACGACGAGCGAAGTGGGGCATGGCAACCTTTCCGAGGAGCGGGGACGCGCGCCAGAAGTCCTACGCAACGGACGTACCGGCGGCAGATCGCGCGATGGGGGGCGAAAAGGGCGTCTTGGTGGGAAAGGAGAGACCGAACGGTCCGACCGGGGACGTCCAGGGGGTCCACGAGGGGACGGTGGGGGAGGGGAGCGAGAAAATTCTGATTTGACCGAGTGGCCCGGGGTCCTCACCTGTGAGCGCCCCGACCCTCCGCATCCAGACCCGATCTCATCAGTCCGAAGGCACCCGCACGCGACGCCAAACGAAGTAACCCACAGCTGCACACAACAGGTACGAGAGCGCACTCCGCACCACAATGATTCGTGCGAGGGGCAGAGCGAACGAGCTTGCGGTGACGGCCTGTGTCAGGCTGTCCGCTTCAACCGACACGACTGCCACCCCACCCTCGAGTGAGTGCTGAAACAGTCGAGCCTCGGTGGGAAACCAACCGTCTCCGAGAGGAGCGAGTGAGTTCACTTCATATGTGATGCGCACCCCATACTCGCCCCATGGAAGCATTACACGAGCGTCCGGCCGGAGGTCGGCAATCTCGGATGTACAAAACAGCATTCGCAGTGGGTAGTAGCCATGCGCCTTCGAGAGATCGAGCACGATCGGCAACCGACGCTGCAGATCGCCGGGGTAGGTGGCAACGACGCGCAGACACTCACGGCCCTGGACCGTCGCCGAGCCAACAACGCAGGCTCCGGGATTCGAGAGATAGGATGAGAAACTCCATTCATTCAACCGCAGACCGAAGTCCGCCGGAGTGCGATTGCGATTGTGCTGGACGGGCTGGTTCTTCCCCTTCCAGAGCACATCGCCCGCACGACGAGTGAGAACGGTCATGGTCTGTTCGTTCGTGATTTCCAGCAGCTCGAGGTGCACCATTTCGTCCTGGTTCGCAGTGGGCGGCGCCCCCAGCCGAGCTGCCCGTTGAAGAACGAGGCTCCGAGTGCCGAACTTGTCGTGAACCGCACAGTCCCCACTGAAGGTCCCGGGCCAAAAAATCTCCTCTCCGAAGCGAAACTCGACGGAGTACTTGCAACCGAACGGAAGCGTGCTGGCCTCACGGGTAGCCATGACCGCGACGACGCTTTCCAGAGTTGGCAAGTCGGCTTCGCTCGCGGTCCAATCCGAGGAAGTGTCGGTCGCCCTTGAATCGATGACCGCTTGTGGATCGACACTCCCGACGAGAAGAAAGGCCACGACCCCGAGCGTCGTCACATGCACTCTCACGTCGAACCACCGCTCTTCTATTCGACTCGACTCCGACACGACAGAGCCATCAGTCTACCGCGCGCGGTCCCGACTGGGGAGCGCGAAGAGGACCGCGTTCTGGATCTAGAAGTGGAGCGAGGCAGGATGCGGGATCAGACCGAGGAGACTGGCATATTCAAAATCTACATCTGAATCTATGAACAAATCCGAACCTACCTCTGAGTCCCCCTCTCCCCCTACTCTCCCCACCCCCCCCGCACCGATCCCGGCAGATCCAGCATCGTGCGCAGCCCGGGGGCGAGCCGCGACACGCTCCCCAGCGCAGAGAGCATCGTCCGCGACGTCCCCTCGTCTCCCGGAACTCCACCCGGGATCTCGAAGAGGATCGGTTCAGGCGTCGCGCCGGTGAGTTCGATGCGATCGACAGGGCCGGACAGACCGTAGGCCATCGTCAAGTCGAGTTCGGCGCGCACGTCTCGGCCGCCACTCTTCCCCCGAGCCAACCCGCGGTTGTGCATCCCGATGACCCCACCAGCGGCGACTGCGCCGAGCGGAGTGTCGATACCCCGCGCGGTGATCACCGGCTCGACTCCGGTCTCGATCTCATCCCATTCGATCCCGAGCCCGGCGCCGAGGAGCCAGAGCGACTCTTCCAATCCGCGATGGCCGATCCCGGTCGATTCGCGGCGGGCGATGAACTGCTCGACGCTCAGCCCGATGCCGATCTTCTCCTGGAGTGGGCCGCGGCGGGTCGCAGCATCGACGCGGCGCGTGATGACGATCTGTTCCCCGGGTCCGAACGGTGCGGCGAGGATGGCGGGGAGGACGTCCATCAGGAACCCAGGATTGATCCCAGTGCCCAGGATCGGGGCGCCTCCCGTGGTCGCGACGCGATCGATCTCGGCGGCCGCTTCGGGATAGCGGACGAAGGGCCAGCACGCTTCTTCGCAGGAGGTGACGAGAGGGACTCCGCCCGCCGCGGCGGTGCGCAGATCTGGCATGATCTCCAGGAAGCTGCTCCGGGTGCAGAGCGCGACCACGACCTCCCGATCGACCGCCAGGGCATCCTCGAGGGAGGTGTGGCCGGCGACCCCGCCGAATTCCTCGCGAGCGCGACCGAGCAGATCTGGCTCGAGATCGACCACGGCCGAGAGTCGACCTTTGGCCGCGAGAAGGTGCGCGATGGAGCTTCCGATCGGTCCGAGACCGCAGACGATCACGTTCGGACGGTCCGCCCCCGTACGGGTCGATCCCATTTTCCCCCTTCAGCGTCCCCCGGCGGGACGATAACTTCCGAATCGCTCGTTGCAAAGCCAGAGTGGATGCCTTTCGATTCCAATTCTCCGGTGAACCGGCGCTGCGAAGGAGGATGGATGCTGACCCTGTCCGAGCGCACGACCTTTGGCGCACCCCCGAATCTCTCGAGCGCGAGCGTTCAGTACGCATCCGCGTCGCTCCGACGCTTCGGCCTCACTCTGGTGATCCTCGTCTGCGCTCTCGCGTCCTCCGCGTCGACCTACGCCGACGATCCGCCGCAGCTCTCCGACGCCGCCCTCGTGGAACTCGCCCGAGAGTTCGCCTCGGGCGAGTCCGCCGCCATGGCGACCCTTCGAGCTCAGGGACCAGCGATCATCCCCCGACTTCGTCCGCTCCTCCTGAAGGACGATGGACCTCGACTCCGCCGGTTGATCCGGGGGATCGCCCTCGATCGGATTCGGCTCTCCCTCGTCGTGGAGGGGGACGTCCGGTACCGCGGGCAGTTCGTCGCGTTCGGCGACCTGGGGCCGGAGGGAGCGGACGTCCTCCTCGACGTCTTCGCCGACGAGGACCATGTTCTAGCGGTCCGCGACCGCGCGGCGACCGCACTCGGTGATGTCGGGGGCCCGGCCCAGGTCGATGCGCTCAGGGAGATCGCGGACGACTTCCTCGCCGAGGCGCCGATCGAGCGCGAAGCGGTCTTTCTCCTCGCTCGTTTCGGGGACCGCGATCGGGTCGACCGACTGATCGCGAGGCTCGCCAAGATCGCGGACCAGCCGCGGACCACGGCCACCCTGCCCACGATCCTCACCGCGCACGGCGACCTGGGCGAAGTCCACTACCGGATCGACGAGTTCGACGTCGCGATCTCCCACTATCGCGAGAAGCAGGCGCTCCTCGAGGAGATGCAGCAGCGGGTGCGACCGGAACTCCGGGAGCCGCTCCAGGAAGAGATCAACCTCCTCCAGTACAACCTGGCGTGTTCCCTCGCGCTCGCAGGGCGAATCGAAGAGGCGTACGCTGCGCTCGATCTCTCGATGGCGAGCCGCAGAGTCACGCTCGACATGGTCCGAACCGACGGCGACCTACGGGCGGTCCGGGGGAACGAGCGGTACGCCGCGTGGCTCGCGGCGTGGGAGCAGAAGCGCCCCGGGCCACCGGTGGATGAACCCACCCCCCCTCCGATGAAGGGGGGAGAGCCCCCGGGCCCGTAGTGCCCCGCGACCCGGTCAGGGGGACACTTCCCCGAGGCGGGCCGCACCGGTAAGTTGAAGAGATCCTGCAGCGGTCGGGACCAACCACCCAACGCATGCGGGGCCGGGATCGAGAAGTGGAAGGGCTCGGTGAGGGAGGCACGCATGGCACGCAACGATCAGACGTGCATCATCAATCTGCGCATCGGCGGCGAACATGGCTTCGACGCGGAGGAGGCGCTCCTCGTGCCGCTGATCGAGGATCTCGAAGCCGCGGTGGAGGAGGCGGAGTGCGGGGAGTTCGACGGGGAAGAGTTCGACGGGACTTGGCACCAGCTGATCTTCGTGGGGCCGGAAGCAGACGAGCTACAGGAGATTCTCGAAGCCATCTTGTCGCAGTCGCCGCTCTCCAAGAACGCGAAGCTGACCAAACGCTACGGCGCCGTGGACGATCCCGAGGCGGAGGAGGTCGAGCTCGAGTATTGATCTCGGCGATGCTCGTCCTCGCCGTCGTGACGATCCCCTCCTGCGCGAGCAAGCTGTTCCGCGAGCGACAAAGCGTCGCGCTCTGGATGTCGACACTCGAGCGGCATCGCTCCGCGACCACCATCGAAGATGCCCTCCGCCCCTTCGCCGAGGACTACCGCCGTTTCCTGAACGCTCGCGCGGGGGAGGGGCTCGCCAAGGACCAGGTCGCCGATTCTCTCCGCTGGGAGCTCGCCCTCCATCGATCGATGACCTTTTCCGATCTTCGCTTCGACGATGTCTCGATCTCCGCGCGGTGCCACCTCGAGAACGATTTCTCGCGGCTGATCGACCATCCGGGGTGGCGCACGACGATCACCTGGTGGTTCGATGACGATGAATTGATCTCCACCGAGTTGCGCGTCCCCGACCCTAGCGAGCCCGATTTTCGCAACTGGCTCGCCCCCGCGATCGCGTGGTTGCGCCTCCACCGTCCCGCCGACCTCGACTGGCTCTACCCGGCTGGAGAGGTGAATCGATCTCCCGGCGCCGCAGAGCGTTGGGTGGAAGTACTCACCGAGTGGCGCGCCGAGACTGGGCGTTCAGAGGTTCTGCTCGGATGGGTGGAGCCTCCCCCCGAATGAGCCATCCCTCCTTCGCAGAACTCGACCACCGCGTCTGGCCGCTCCCCCCAGGCTCGTGGTGGTGGGCGCAGGTGTGGGAGGACCTCGCGTTCCTGCACTGGCCGGTCCCCGCGCAGGAACTTCAATCGAGGATCCCCGTCGGTCTCGAGGTCGAGGAGTTCGATGGAACCGCGTGGATCGGGGTGGTGCCGTTTCGACTGCGGATCCGCGCGCGGGGGCTCCCCGCGCTCCCGAAAATTGGAGCCTTCCCCGAGATCAACGTGA
Source organism: Planctomycetota bacterium (assembly GCA_032128395.1). GTDB lineage: Bacteria > Planctomycetota > UBA8108 > UBA1146 > UBA1146 > JAQBGV01. The sequence continues at coordinate 25,199 of JAQBGV010000196.1, forward strand.
GAACCTATGTCCGAACCGGGGGACGCCCAGGGGTGTGGTTCTTCTCCCTCGATGCGCCGTCTCGATTCGCGATCTGGGCCGCGCGTTGGCTCTACAACCTCCCATACTCCCGCTCCCGGTTCGAGGTGAAGTCCGGTGGCGACGGTGTCACGTACCGATGTGAACGACTCGATTCCGCCGCCTCGGCGAGATTCTCGGGCCGGTACCGGCCGACCGGCCCCGCGGCACCGGCGTCTCCCGGGACCCTCGACCACTTCCTCACGGAGCGGTATTGCCTCTACGCTGCGGATTCTGGGGGTGGACTCCACCGTGGCGAGATCCACCACGCGCCGTGGCCTCTCGCCCCGGCGGAGGCCGAGATCGAAGAGAACACCATGGTCGCTCCCTTCGGTCTGACGCTAGAGGGATCGCCGAGGGTGGCCTTTTCTCGGCGGATCGAGGTCGCCACCTGGCCGCTACGCTCCCTCGCGCGGTGAGCCCGAGTCGCGTGCTCGGCCCGGAACGCGTTTTCCTGCCAGAACTTGAGCCTCTTTCCACGGTCCGCACCGTGCCCTACCATGCTGGAGCCACCCGATCGTTCGGCTCAGCCGTAGGGCTTTGCTCCCGGTTCGTGGTGCCTCTCGATCGAGGCCCCCCGGATCGAGGTGTGAACAAGTCAAAATGAGCGATGCCGCAAAGGTCCGCGGATGTCGCCGGGAAGGTCGACCCCGTTGGGGAAGCAGCTCAGACAGGCGCGTCGCCGTCTGCGGAAATCGATGGAGGAGAACCCGTTTCGCATCCGGCTCCCCCGCCGCCGGCTCAACGCGCCGCTCCGGTGGCTCGTCCCTGTCCTCGAACGAGGTGCGGCCCTCCACAAGCTCAGAGATGCGTATCAACAGGCACTGCTCTTCGCGCAGGGGGAAGATTTCTGGCGAGCAGGACTTCACTCGCTCGAGATCTCCTACGAGATCGCGTCCGGTGATATCGAACGGATCCCGGCGGAGGGGCCCGTCATCGTGGTCGCGAACCATCCGTTCGGCGGGATCGAAGGCCTGATTCTCGGAGATCTTCTCCGCCGCCGTCGTCCCGACTCGAAGATCCTCGCGAGCTTCCTGCTCTCTCGGGTCCCCGAACTGCATGAGCTCTTCGTCCTCGTCGATCCCTTCGAGGGCAAGGGGTCCGAGCATCGCAATCTCCGCGGCGTCCGTGAGGCGCTCCGGTACGTGCTGGCGGAACACGCGCTCGGGATCTTCCCCGCGGGCACCGTATCGCACCTGCATCTCAGCCAGCGCGAGGTCTCCGACCCGATGTGGCACACCTCGACCGCTTGGATGGTGCGGAAGACCAAGGCGACGGTGGTGCCGATCTACTTCCACGGCAAGAACAGTCCGTTCTTCCAGGCGGCGGGATTGATCCACCCACGCCTGCGCACCGCTCTCCTGCCGCGGGAGATGCTCCGCAAGCGCCGGTTCCGAGCCCCGGTACACATCGGGACCCCGCTTCCTTGGGAAAAATTGCAGGCGTTCGACGACGACCATGACCTGATCGAGTATCTACGACTGCGGACCTACCTGCTCAAGAGCCACGAGCGTTCCGAGAAGCGGCACAAACAGAAGCGCCTGCGAAAAGCCCGTAGTGCGAAGCCAAGAGAACTGAAGCCGGTGATCGACGCGATCGATCCGGATGTCCTCGCGATCGAACTCGCGGCTCTTCCTCCGGAGCAGACCCTGAGTGAGCAACGCGAGCATCAGGTGATCTACGCCTCGGCAGAGCAGATCCCGAACGTGCTGCAGGAGATCGGCCGGCTCCGCGAGGTGTGCTTCCGCGAAGTGCACGAAGGAACCGGCGAGAGCGTCGACCTCGACCAGTTCGACCAGGACTACCTGCACCTCTTCACCTGGAACCGCGAGAAGAAAGAACTGGTCGGGTCGTACCGGATGGGGTGCACCGACGAGCTCGTGCGCAAGCACGGGATCGAAGGGCTCTACACCCATACCTTGTTTCGCTACGGGCCGGACCTCCTCGACCGGATCGGGAACGCGCTCGAACTCGGCCGCAGTTTCGTCCGGACGGAGTATCAGCGAAACTTCGCGCCCCTGATGCTCCTCTGGCGAGGGATCGGAAAGTACATCGAGCGGTTTCCGCAGTACTGCACGCTCTTCGGGACGGTGAGCATCAACGCGGAGTACCAGAACATCTCCCAGCAGCTGATCGCTTCGTTCCTCGAAGACCAGGCGTTCGATTCCGAGCTCGCGGGTCTGATCGAGCCGCGCCACCCCTTCAAGCGGAAGAAGATCCCGGGGCTGCGCAAGAACCAGCCCCTCCCGACCGGCATGAAGAACATCCGCGACATCTCCGACCTGCTCGCCGAGATCGAAACTTCGCAGAAGGCAGTGCCGGTCCTCCTCCGCCAGTACCTGAACCTCGGCGGGAAAGTGATCGGTTTCAACATCGACGCGAGCTTCGGGCACGTGCTCGACGGACTGATCGTCGTTGACCTGAAGAAAACCGACCCGAAACTCCTCACGTACTTCATGGGGGCGGACGAGTCGAAGGCGTTCTTCAAGTACCACGGCATCGAGGGATGACCCGACCGGACCAGAGGTCGACGCGGGGCGCACTCTCGACGAAGGGCGCACAATGATCGAATGGCGGCATCCGGTTCTCCGCGGGTGGGCGGACGAACTCCTCGAGCAGTCCGGGCGCGCGAGCTCGATCATCGAGGGTCTCTCCCCCGAGCAACTCGTCGCACGTCCGAAGCCTGGGGGTTGGGGGATCGCGCACTGCCTAGAGCATCTCGCGACGACGGTGGAGCTCTACCGTCCGGGTCTCGAGGCGGCGATCCATCGGGGCGAGGAGCGTCCGCCGATGGATCCCCCCGAGTACCGTCCCGGCCGGTTTGCACGCTGGTTCATCCGCATGGCGGGCCCGGAGTCGAGTCGCCCCCTCAAAGCTCCGAAGAAGTTCCAACCTCAGGAGAATGCCTCCCCCGATGCGGGCGCGCGGTTCGCGGTGGCCCAGAAGAACGCCATCGCGCTCCTGGAGAGAGCGGACGGGATCGACATCAACCGATGGAAGCTCGCGAGCCCCGTCACCCGACTCCTGAGGTTCCGAGTCGGAGAAGCGCTCGAACTGCTGGTGAGGCACAATGAGCGACACCTTGCGCAGGCGGAACGAGCCAAGGGCCGCTGCTGACCCCGCAACCTGTGCAGAACCCGTCGGCAACCAGTGCCCCACCCGCTGGTTTTCCCCACTTCCCCCGACAACAACCGGTGGACCCATCGCTCGATACCGCAGGACTTCATCGGGACTGAGCGGGAGAACGAAGAGAACCGGGGAACACGCCGCTCACAACCTGTGGATACTCGGACGAGAGTCGGCGGAAAACTCAACCCATCACTCTCAGGAGGGGATCTCCTCACGCTGGCGCGGATACCGCGTCCAGGCTCCTCCAGCTGTCTCGATCGAGCGATCGGATAGAGCCCGCCGAGGCCTCCGAGCCCCGATGAGCGCCAGCCCGACGAGCGGGGATGCGGAGATGGGGGCGGCAGTATGGGATGCGATGGATCGACGACCGACCCTGGCGTAGAACGTAGAGTGCAACGCGCTCCGATGGAAGGTGGCACCCGATGGGCCTCAAGGACCGGATCAACGCGGACGTGAAGAAATCCCTCCAGGCGCGGGACATGGCACGGGTCGGGGTCCTGCGGCTGGTCCTCGCCGCGATCAAGCAGGTCGAGGTCGATACCCGAAAGCCACTGGACGAGGCAGGGACGCTCGCGGTCTTCGACAAGATGACCAAGCAGTGCCGCGAGTCGATCACGCAATACGCCGACGCCGGACGCGAAGACCTCGTCGCGAAGGAATCGTTCGAGATCGAGGTGATTCAGAGCTTCCTCCCCAAGCCGCTCACCGAAGCAGAGATCAGTGCGCTCATCGGTGCAGCGATCGCCGACACCGGCGCGAGCTCGATGAAGGAGATGGGGAAAGTGATGGCGCTCCTGAAACCGCAGATCGCGGGGAGGGGCGACTTCGGCGCGGTGAGCGCCCAGGTCAAGGCGATGCTGGGTTAGTGCGAGTGCTTCTGGGGGGGGCTGGCGAGGTCGGGGTGCTAGCGCTCGCAGGTCTCGCCGTACCGGAGCAGATGAACGGTCGTCGCCGCGGACGATGCGTCCGGGCCTGCGGGGTACGTGACGACGAACAGCTGGTCGTAGCAACTCTCCGCAATCATCCCGTAGGTGAGTCCCGTCACCCGACCACCGAGCGCCCCGATCAGCGCCGGGACGGTATTCGCGTGCCCGCAGAGGAGGGCCGCGCTTCCCGGGGGGAGGGATCTCAACTCCGCGATCTGTCGGTGGGGGTCGGCGGCCTCGATCACCGTCGGCTCGAGGGAGCGAGCGCGGGCGAGGGGCTCGACCGTCTCCAGGCACCGCCGGTAGTCACTGGTGAAGATCACCGCGAGATCGGTGTCGCCGAGGAGTTCCGCGAGTGCTTTCGCCCGCCGATGTCCACCCCGGGTCAGACCGGCGTTGCTCACCCCCCGCTCCTTCTCGGCGTGGCGCACCACGAAGAGGAGGACGGACGGAATTTCCGCGAGATCCGACGCATCGGCCAGCCGTGCGTGGAGAGCCCAGAGAAGGGCGCAGACGGACAGGACCAGCAGGCCACTCACCACGGCGGCAAACTCCTATCGAGTCCGCCTATCTTGGAGATGGAGCCGGCGAGAGCAAGGCGTCGGTGAGGGGAGGACCTCAAGTCACCATCAGGTAGTCGGTGTCGTTCTCGTTCTGCAGCTGGCGTCGATAGGTGCCGTAGTAGACTTCCGTCCCATCGATGAGCAGACAGTACAGGTCCACGGTGCTGTGCTCATCCGCGAGCTCTTGACACCACGAGCGAGCGCGCTGGATCCCGACCCACCCGTCTTCGCCCAGCTCGTGAACCTGCCGGGTGGTCTTCGCCCTGTACCGAATCACGGGACCGGCCATCACTCACTCCTTTCCGGTGGAGTACCTCAGGCGCCGCGCCGCTTCACGGACGTCCTGACCAGGGTCTGGACGGCCGCCTCGCGGTGGCTCCGTGCAGCGGATCACTTCGTGGTCGCGTCCGATCACCGGCACAGAGCCGATCCCCGACTCCGGGACTCCCGGAACGAGAACGGCGACGGGGTGGGATGGAGCAAGAGCGGGACCTGGATGGAAAGTCTCGAAGAAACGCCGAACCGCTATCCCGGGGGCTGGTGAAACGTCCCACCATTCATCGCGGCGAGCTGCTGCATGAAGGTCATCCCGCCCATGTCGCTCGCGATGTAGATCGTGTGAATCGGCACGTGCTGCCAGTTCGCGCCGGTGATACTCGAGAGCGCCTGGGTGGCGGTGTTGTCGCCATCGCAGTAGGGCTCGCCGTCCGAGAGGACGAGCACCTGCCGGTTGGACTTCTGGGAGAGATTCGCGATGTTGAGCGTCTCGACCCCGGCGGGGCCGATACAGGTCCACCCCTCCGCCTGGAGCGCCTGCACCCAGATGGTCGCGGAGGCACGGTTCCCCGGGCTCGCCGGCTTCGGCACCGGGCTCCACACGATGTGACCGGATGAGAACGCGACCAGACTGATCTCGGCGTCGGAGCTCAAGGAGCCGAGCGCGGCGATCACCTCGGTCTTCAACTGACCGATGTCATCCGCCCACCCCATGCTGCACGACTTGTCGAGACACCAGAAGAAGCCGTCCCCCTCGTATTCGCCTCCGTAGAAGGTGATGGTCTCCGGTGCGTCCTCTTCATCTCCATCCGAACCACTTCCGCCACTCGGCAGATCGAGCGGACGTCTGGTCGGTTGGGAATCGGATTGTCCGAGGATCCATCCAGACGCCGCGAATGCGGAGACGAGCAGACCGAGTGCCACAATGTTTCGTATCGCCATCGCTTCCCCCTCCGGGGCGCCGAGCGGGGGGCGCACCGTTCCCATCGACCGCGCGCGACACCAGGCCCGCGCGGCCGAAACTCACCTTCCATCCCGGAAAAGTCCGACCATCACCCGGCGACGCCTCGTGCGCTGCCGGCCCCACTCGCTCGGTGTCGTGCCCGCAGGAGCGGACGGAGACGGAGATCCCCCGCGGACGGGGAACCTCGCAGAGAAGACTACACTGGAAGTCGAGAATTGGCCGGGCGCGGTGTCACTCCCCAGAACATTCGCGACCCAGCCGCCGCTACATCTCCGGGTGTCGCCGGTGGTAGTCCGTGCTCTCCTGCCAGGCTCGGGCGAAGGCGGTCAGGCGGGCCTCATCGAACAGCTGGCCGACGAAGGCGACCGAGAAGGGCAGACCGTTGTCGCGGAAGCCGCAAGGAGCGACGACGCAGGGATGGCCGGTCAGGTTGGTGATGCCCAGGCTCGGTCCGTGGCGCCCGGGGGTCACGTAGAGGTCGATCCCCTCCATCGCCTTCGCCATGTCCCTCGCGAGGAGGGTGCGAAGGCGGTTGGCGCGGATGTATTCGACCGCGGGGATCAGCCGAGCGGCGCGGAACAGGTTCGGCCACGCCTCCCCTCCCTGCGCGACCAATTCATCGTCGCGCCCCGAGCGGGTCAACTCGTCGAACGCCGCCGCCGCCTCAGCGTGCAGGATCACCATCATCTCCCACACGGGGTAGTCGGGCAGTTCGATCTCGACGATCTCGGCCCCGAGCGCTTCGATCTCCGCGAGCACGGGTCGGTGCCGCTCGCTGCTCTCGAACGCACCCTTCGGGACTCCGATCTTCCACCCTTTCGGATCGATCTTCGGAGGAGCGGCGAAGGGTAGGTCGATGACGGTCGGGTCGAGACCATCGACCCCCGCGATCGCTTCGAGAACCAACGCGGTGTCGTGAACGCTGCGACAGAGCGGTCCGAGTTTGTCCATCGTCCAACTGAGCGCCATCGCACCGTGACGACTCACCCGCCCGAAGGTCGGGCGGAGCGAGCTGTTCCCGCACCGCCGGGAGGGGCTGATGATCGAACCGAGAGTCTCGGAACCGATCGCGAACGGCACGCAGCCGGCCGCGACCGCGCTCGCCGATCCCGCCGATGATCCACTCGATCCCTGCTCCGGGTTCCACGGATTGCGCGTCGTCCCTCCGAACCAGACATCGCCCATCGCGAGCGCCCCGAGGGTGAGCTTCGCGACGAGGACCGCTCCCGCCTCGTCGAGTTTTTCGACCACGGTCGCCGTCATCTCGATCTCCTGCGTCTCGAACGGCTTCGCGCCCCACGTCGTCCGGGTGCCGCGCACCGCGAGGAGGTCTTTTGCCCCGAAGGGGATCCCGTGGAGCGGCCCGCGCCACTTCCCGTCGGCCAGCTCCGCGTCGAGTGCGCGCGCCCGCGCGAGCGCCCGCTCCTGGCAGAAGGACACCACGCAGTGAAGAGTCGGATCGAGCGCGCGCAGGCGCGCGATGGAGAGTTCGGCGAGTTCGACGCAGGAAACCCGCCGGCACTTCACGAGCGAGGCGAGGGTCGGGATGTCGGCGAAGGCGAGAGAAGCGAGATCGGCGGGACGCTCCACCTCGGGGAGAGGGATCGGACTGCCCACCGGAGGAATCGGGTTCGCGACGATCCCCGGGAGCAGCGGCGTGAACGTGATCGCCGGCGCGATCGAGTTGTCGAGCGAGTGAGCGCGCATCCGTTCGTACCCTCGCAGGTTCTCGATCACCTTCGGGAGCATCATCTCGATCTCGGAAGCGGTGAGTTCGACCCCCGCGACCTTTCCGGCGGCGCGCAACGCATCGGTATCGAGGGGTTCACCCTCTCCCTGACCGATGGCACGATCGAGCGGTGAAAGAAGGACGAGGCAGACTCCCAGCCAGCGCATCACAGCCTCCGGTTCTTCAACTATCCGCGACTCCGCTCTTCAGCGATCGGTCCCCTATCGGTTCGGGGTCTCCTCCTCGCGAAACTTCTCGCGTACCCCGGCCCACCCCTCGACCCGCGTTGCTCCGGCGCACGCCGTGTCGCCGAGAAGGATCGTATCGATTCCAGCCGCGACGAACGATGCGCAAGCAGCCGCGCTCCCGACGATTGCCGACGAGATCCCGTAGCGCGACCATTCGCCGAGCTGCCGGCCTCGGTAGTCCGCCGTGGTCTCCCCCGGTCTTCGTCCGGCGACGATCGGGGCTCTGGAATGATTTGCGAGCGGGAGCGCCCCGCGCAGCCGGTCGGTGATCGCAGGATCGCCGGCGTGGAGGAACACCACAGTCCTGCCGACTGCGATCGCGCTGAGCGCACCGACCGTCGAGGGGGAGATCGCGCCGAGTTCATCCGATCCGATCGGGAGGAGCGTCCCCTCGAGATCTACCACGACGATCGGACTCCCCGGCTCGAGCACGAAGAGTCGCGGATCGAACAGGATCCTCGGCGACGGGATGTGGGGCTCGGAGACGCGAACCACGAACATGTGAGCGCCCGGCTCCTCCGGGGCGACGACGGTGCGGCGCGCGATCCCGTCGATTTCGGTCTTCACGGCGCCGCTCCCCTCCTCCTCCTCGCTGCGGTGGAGGCCGACCTCGATCCCAGCCCGTTCGATCGCCCCCGATGGACGCCGCCGCTCGACCTGGGCGACCAGCTCGACCTCCTCGCCGGGGAGAGCGATCACGTCCCCTGCGGCGACTGCGACATCCGGCGTGGTCTGAGTCCGATGGATCGTCCGCAGACCGAACAGGAACCCGATCCAGATGATCGCCGTGGCGATGACGACGGGGTCACGCCAGATCGGACGCACCGGCGGCACGCCTGCGGGATCGGACATCGTGGGTCTCCCTTCACGGAGTGCCAGGACGCACAGTATACGCCCGAATCGAATGAACTCCCTGCCTCGGTCGACGCCGCGAGAGTATAACCCTCGCTCGACATTGCATGATCTCGAGAAGCCCCGGAGAAACGATTGTTCCCGATCGCACCTTTTCGGTTCCTGTTCCCGTATCTCCGCGCGGAGCGCCGGCTCCTCGCCTTCGGGGTGTTTCTCGTCTTCGTGACGAGCATTTTCCAGGTACTCGTCCCGAAGTTGGTCGGAGCCGCGATCGGTCGGCTCGAGAGCGGAATCCGAGTCGATCTCGTGCCAGTGCTCGCACTCGCGATGATCGGAGCGGTGCTGCTCCGGGGAGTGACGAGCTTCTGGACCAGACAAACGGTGATCGGCGCATCCCGGCGCATCGAGAACCGACTCCGGAATCACCTCTTCCGGCACATCGAGGGGCTCGACGCATCCTACTTCTCGTCGATGCACACCGGCGATCTGATGAGTCGCTTCACGAGCGATGTCGACGGCATCCGCATGGTGCTCGGCCCCGCGCTGATGTACGCGATTCAGACCGCATTCATGATCGTTCTCGCCGGCGGATTGATGCTCTCGATCAGCCCCGCGCTCACGTTGTACTCGATGGTTCCCCTCGCGCTGCTCACCGTGGCGATCCGCGTCATCGGACCCAAGGTGCACCGCGAGTCGATGACCGCCCAGGAACGGCTCGCGGACATCAGCGTGCACGCCCAAGAGAACTTCTCGAACGCCCGGGTGGTGCGCGCGTTCGTCGTCGAGGAGCAGGAGAGCGCGCGGATGGAGCGCCTCGGCGAAGCCTACTACGAGCAGAACATGCGGATCGCGCGTCTCCGCGCCCTTTCCGGGGCGCTCCTCTGGCTCTTCGGGGATCTGGCGTTGATCAGCTTGATGGGGTTCGGCGGATATCGAATCTTGATCCACGAGATCTCTCTCGGCGAGTTCGCCGCGTTCAAGGGGTGCCAGCTGATGCTGGTCTGGCCGATGATCGCCCTCGGTTGGGTGATGAACCTCTTCCATCGCGGCGCGGCGAGCGCGGAACGCTTGCAGGGGGTACTCGATGCGCGAGCGGCGGTCGATGACCGCGAGGCGATCGCGGGGCGCGAGATCCTGGAGGGTCGCATCGAGTTCGATCGCGTCTCGTTCGCCTACGACGGCGGCCCTTCGATCCTCGAGGGGATCTCGTTCGACCTCTCAGTGGGCGGGACGCTCGGGATCATCGGCGCCACCGGCAGCGGCAAGAGCACCCTCCTGTCGCTGATCCCCCGCCTCGCGCCGCAGAGTTCGGGAGAGATCCGAGTCGATGGGGAGCGGATCGAGACCTATTCCGTGGAACGGCTGCGGGAGCAGATCGGAATGGTCAACCAGGAGCCGTTCCTGTTCAGCGCGACGGTCGCAGAGAACATCGCCTTCGGTGCACCGGACGCGAGCCGCGACGAGATCGAAGAGATCTCGAAGATCGTGCGCGTGCACGAGGAGATCGCCCGGTTCCCGAACGGATACGATCAGCGCGTGGGGGAGCGGGGGATCACCCTCTCCGGCGGTCAGAAGCAGCGGCTCTCCCTCGCACGAACGCTGATCACCCGCCCGCGGATCCTGCTGCTCGACGACGTGCTCTCCTCGGTCGACGCCGAGACCGAGGCGTTCATCCTCACCCGACTGCGCGAGTGGACCGCCGATCTGACCACGGTGATCGTCAGTCACCGCCTCTCCGCGGTGCGTCACGCGGATGAGATCATCGTTCTCGACGACGGTCGGGTGAGCGCGCGCGGGACGCACGACCAGCTGATGACCGAGGGAGGCCGGTACGCCGAGCTCTATCGCAAGCAGACTCTCGAGGACGAGCTGGAGAGTCTGTGATGACGGCTGAATCCGAAAACCCGAAGCGCAAGAAGCCCACTCACGACCTCGGATCGGATTTCCACTCCGAGGACGTGATCGACCGCCCCTTCGACCGAGGTCTCGCGCGGCGACTCCTCGGATACGTGCGCCCGTACCGCCGACGGGTGGTCGTGTCGCTGGTGATCATCGTGCTCGGCACCCTGCTCTCCCTCATCGGGCCGATCTTGGTCAAGGAGGCGATCGACGGGCCGCTCGCGATCGGGCCGAAAGCCGAAGGGGCGGCTGCGCAGCCGGGGCGCGCGGCCTCTATCTTGCAATCGATCGGAGAGGCGGCGGGTCTCCCCCTTCCGGGCGCGGAGGGCTTCGGACTCGACGAACGCACCGACTGGCTGATCCTGATCGTCACGATCTACGCGCTGATGCTCGGATTTCAGTTCTTCCTGCGCTACGCCGAGACCGTGGTGATGAGCGCGACCGGGCAACTGGTGATGCGAGACCTCAGGGCGCAGCTCTTCAGGCACATGCAACGACAGGAGGTCCCGTGGTTCCACCGGAATCCGGTCGGCCGCCTGGTCACCCGGGTGACCTCTGATGTCGAGTCTTTGAACGAACTGTTCACGTCTGGGTTCGTGACCCTCGCGGGGGATCTGCTCTCCATCGCCGGGGTGGTGGTGATCCTGTTCGCCTACGACGTCGAGCTCGCGCTCCTCTCGCTCTCCGTCACCCCGGCGCTGTTCGGGATCACCGTGATCTTCCGGAAGATGGCCCGGAAGCACTACCGCGAAGTGCGCCGACGGCTCGCCCACTTGAACGCGTTCACCCAGGAGTCGATCGTCGGGGTCGACGTGATCCAGGTCACGCGGAGTGAAGAGCGCCAGGCCGTCCGCTACCGCGAGATCAACGGCACGCTGCGCGACGCGCATCTTCGCTCGATCTTCTGGTACGCGATCTTCTTCCCATCGGTCGAGATCCTGTCGGTGGTCGCGCTCGGTCTGGTGGTGGCCCGCAGCGGTTCGCAGATCGCGGCGGGGGCGATGACCTTCGGAGAGTTCTTCCTGTTCTGGACCTTCCTGACGCGATTCTTCACCCCGGTGCGCGATCTCGCAGAGAAGTACAACCTGCTGCAGGCGGCGATGGCGAGCGCGGAGCGAGTCTTCACGGTGCTCGACGAGAACTCCGCGCTCCCCGTTCCCGCGACCCCGAAGGAGAAGGCACCTCTCACCGGTGCGATTCGCTTCGAGGGAGTCTCGTTCCGCTACGACGCCGACACTCCGGTGCTCAGCAATGTCGACTTCGAGGTGAAGAAGGGAGAGACGGTGGCGATCGTCGGTGCGACCGGCGCCGGCAAGAGCACCGTG
>JAQBGV010000197.1:0-3798 GCA_032128395.1 Planctomycetota bacterium
GGGGGAGGTCGTCGATCACCACCTGGACCTCGGCGATCGCCCGCCGGACCACTTCAGGGAGGCAGCCGATCACCCCCTCGACCAAGGCGGCCGCTTCGTCCGGCGAGATGGTGGCGGGTGGGGGGAGTCCGACCGGGTCGAGACGGGATGCTTCGCGGAAGGAGATGTCCGCCTGGACCCGATCTCCGAGATGGTCGTGACAGAGTCCGAGCCACCAGAGCCGATCCGCTTCATCCTGATCGCCGCGCACCGGTACCGATTCGAGGAGTGAGAGCGCCGTCTCCGGGTCCCCGAGGGCGTATCGACACTCCGCGATGCGAAGGGCGCGGAGCTCCGCCTGCTCCGGTTCGAGTGTCACGCGCGGAAGGTCCTCGAGAACGCGGAGCGCCGGCCCCGACTCTCCGGCTTCGAGGAGTCCGGTGGCGGCGAGCAGCCGATGTTCCGGATCGCGTGAGAGCCCGATGAGCCTCAGAGCGAGGGTCTTCGTCTGTTCCGGGTCCCCTCCTTCGAGTGCCTCGAAGAGAGCCTCGGCGATGTCGTTCGATTTGCTCACGGCGCGCGACCCGCTCCCTCGGCTTCTCCGAGCCCCTTCTCCTCGAGCCACCGGGCGAGTGCCTCGAGCGCGGTGGCTGGAAGCAGGTGCCCTCCGGGGTGCGGCACGAGGGTGACGTCCGCCCCCGCGGCGAGGAGGCGATCGCGACTCTCCTCCGCTCGTGCGAACGGAGTCGCGGGGTCATCCGGGGAGTGGAGGATCAGGAAGCGGGGCAGCTCGACGCGGGTCAGCTCGTCAGCCAGGAACTTGTGCTTGAGCCGAGCGGAGGAGATCACGACTCCGCCGAATCGCTCGGGATGTCGTGCCCCGACGAATCCCGCCAGATAGCCCCCCTGGCTGAATCCGAGGAGCACGGAGCGGGCTCGGTCGACCGGACCGTGCTCCGCCTCCACCCGATCGAGCAACTCGAGGATATGAGCCTCGCTCCGCTCGAGCTCCTCCCGGAACGCCACCTGGTCACCGAGGTAGATGTACCACCCGTGTCCCGCCCGGATCCCGTCCGCCTCCCGCCGCTCGAACACGTACGGCCCATCGGGAAAGAGCCGGGAGTGGGGAGTGGCGGGAAGGTGACGAAGGACGCGCCGGAACGACTCACCGGACATCCCTTGTCCGTGGAGCGCGATGAGGAGTGGCGGAGGCGAGTCTCCTGAGACCGGGGCTGGATCGAGGAGGTAACGAACCTGCCGGCGAACCTCGGTGGAGCCGATGATCGGCGCGGGCTCGCTCGGATCTCGACTCGGCATCGGCGGTCCCTCCGGCGGAACAGGATAACGCTTCGGAGGTCCGCCGACCAAAGTGGGGTCGGGACCGTTTTCGAGTCTGCCCGTGCCCATCGAAATCTGCTCGCGCCCATCGAAAAACGGGCGTGAGGGCCGCTTCCGACCTTCACGCCCGATCTACTATTCTGTGTCTCTCAGCCGATCAGCAAGAACCCGAGTTCGAGCACTGCGATCCGGACGCCCCGTTGGGGTCCGTTCCGCACGTGGGGTACGGCGCAGGTGGGGGTGAACCGTCCAGGAACTGGAATTGGATCAAGAAAACCGCGTCGGACACATCGTTGAGCCCGTCGTCGTTGACATCTGCGGCCTCGAGGCAGCCGGGGGTCGGCCCGTTGTTGAAGAGGTATTGGATCAGGTTGATGGCGTCGGCGATGTTCACGCTTCCGTCACCGTTCGCGTCTCCGCGCTTCAGTGCCGGCAGATCGACGAAGTTGATCGCTCCGGGGAGGAGAGTCGGGAGCACACTCGAGCCGCCGACGGTGATCACGTTGAAGAGGGGCGGAGAGCCGAGGTTGTTCTGAAGGGTCACCGCAGTGGAGGATCCGATCAGGAGCGGGTTCGCAACCGTGAAGAATCGGTAGAACACCAGCGACTGCTGGTTCCCGGGGGGGAGCAGCTGGCCGCTGAACGGCGGGGAGAAGTCGAAGATCGCGGCGGCGGCTCCCCAACCGACCCCGGGAGAGAGCGCGGGGTTGGCGGTCGTAGTGTAGAACTCGATTCCACTCGGCAGCAGCAGCGCGAGTATGTTCATTCCCGTGACATCGATGATATCGAGGGTCAGGATCGTGTTGTCCCAGGTCATCGCGGTCTGGAACCCCTGCACATTCGTATCGTGCGTGAGGAGCACCAGGACGGTCGCGGTACTTCCCGGAGTCGTCGATGTCGTGGTGATTTCCATCGTGTTCTGCGCCGAGAGCGGACTCAGCGAAAGCAGGATTCCCGCGGCGAGCCCGAAGAAGAACACACCGCTCCAGTCTCTCGGGCTAAAGCGCCCGCGCGACGATCTACCATCCCTCATCGGATCACTCTCCTCATGTGATGTCCTACGGTCCCGTCGATAACGATACTTCGAACTTCCTACGGACAGTTGCCGAGCCCGGTGGAGCAGGCGGGGAAGCTGTCCGGCGAAAAGTCTACGCCACACCCTGGGAACGGATGCCGAGGCTCTGGTCCATCGGTGAACAGATAGCCGATGACGGAGATCGCGTCCGAGATATCGTGCAGTCCGTCGTCGTTGATGTCTCCGGCGTCCATGCAGATGGGGGGCGACCCGCTCGAGAACAAGAACTGGAGCATGAAGATCGCGTCCGCGAGGTTCACGGCCGAATCGCCGTTCGGGTTCCCCCGGACGAAGGTGTTCATCAGGTCGAGGATCTGAACGACGCCGTCCTCCTGGACCGGAGTGATCCCCGCCGCGATGTTGGTCACCACCAAATTCGCGGTCGGCGGCGGAATCGCTGGGTTGGGGTTCCCGGGGGTCGGCGGGGGCGGGGCCGGCGAGATCGTGTTCTCGAAGTGAATGTGCGTCGTCTGCCCGATCAAGCCGGGATTGTTCGCGACGTTGAAGTTGAGCCGCACCAGCGACTGGACGTCACCGACGGGAACGGTCTGGCCGTGGAACGGCGGAAGGAAGTCGAACTGGGCGATCAGTGCGAGATAGCCGACCCCGGGCTGAGGGAACGCGGGCTGCGTCTTCACGTCGAAGAATTCGATGGTGTCGGGATTGAGAGAGCTCTGGAGGGTTGTTCCGGCCCACCACCCCTCGTTCGTCACCGGCATCTGCATCAACAGTTTCCCGCTCTCCCAGGAGAGGGAGATGACGAACCCGGCCATCGGGTCTTCGTGGTCGTAGAGCATCGTCGCGCCCAGGGAACCCCCGGGGACCACCTGCATCGGGTTGAAGTAGAACCGATGGAGGTTGTTGACGGTGATCAGTCCGTCGACGAGCGCGGGGACGTGGCTGAACCCGTCGTTCGAGTAGACGTTGTCGACGGCGGGATTGCCGAGCCCGTCGTCGAGCACGATCGGGAGGTCGGTCGGCAGAGCGCCCGGGGCGATGTCGAAGAGCAGTTTCGCGAGCAGGCTCTCGGTGGTCGGCGAGGCCGGGATCTGCGGGAGTTGGCTGAGGGGCGGCACGGGACTGAACCCGAAGATCACCCCGGCGACCATCGTCCCGGCGCCGTTGTCGATCGTCACCCCTACGTACTCGGGGACTCCCCCGCTGGCGGAGGTGACGGTCTCGGTCTCGGTCCCGACGAACGAGAGCCCGGTCATCGAAAGGAGGGTGCTGTTGAAGCTCACCGAGAGAGAGAACCCCTGGATCGCCACGTCGTGAGTGGCGGTCAGAGGCAACTCGACCCCGATCGAACCGGCGTTCCCGCTCGTGGTGCCGAGTCGGAACACGTCGGCGGCGAGAACGGAGGTGGTCGGAAGTGTGATGCCACAGGTGCAGCAGATCGCCGCGAG
>JAQBGV010000198.1:0-10041 GCA_032128395.1 Planctomycetota bacterium
ACCCGATGTCGACCAGGATTCGAACCTGAACAGCACAAGTCCCCTGGCCAGATGTGATCTGACCAGAGGAGCTTTGGTCGGGGTGAGAGGATTTGAACCTCCGGCCTCCACGTCCCGAACGTGGCGCTCTACCAAACTGAGCCACACCCCGTGCAAATTTCTACGATCCACTCTGCCCGATCAGAAACTACTATCTCTTCAGGACTTACGGGCACACAAAACAAGGTCGGGAAGTATAGCCCGGGCCCGAGAAAGGGTCAACGGCGGCCCGGTGTGAACCGAACCGCCGTCGACCTCTCGAAAGTGCCGAGCGAGTTACGGCGCCGGAGGGGGGTTTCCGCAGGTGAGTGCATCGGGGGTCGGGTCGAGCCCTGGGACCGCGAACGGCGCAGGCGGGGCCGGGGTCATCGCGAAGAGGTAGGTCAACAGGTAGACCGGATCCGCGATGTCGAGGACTCCCGAGTCGTTCGCGTCGGCGGCGGAGAGGCAGAACGGCTCGGGACCGCCGCCGAAGAGCCAATCCAGGATGAACACCGGGTCCGCGATGTCGACCAGGGTATCGTTGTTGGCCATCCCTCGCACGAATCCGTACAGGAATGCATCCGTGATCGTCTCGCTCCCGAACGAATTCGAAATCCCCACGTCGACCAGACCGACGAAGTCGACCGCAGGGGTGGTGCAGGTGATCGTGTTGTCATCGACCACGACGATGTCGAGCGCGGTCTGACTGCCGATATCGACGGTGGTGACGTCGGCGGTGAACCCGGTTCCGGTGAGGGTCAGCATGGTGCCGCCCTGATAGAGCCCGACGGTCGGGGTGACGTCGGTCAAGGTGACCGGGATCACGTTTGCGTCGCACGATACGGTCAGAGTGTCCGGCGGATCCCCTGGGGTCACGAAGTTCACGGCGATCAGGTCGTAGTGGTAGGTTCCCGGAGCGAGGGCCGAATCGAGGAACGACTGCGTTCCGTCATCGAAGAGCATCAGCAGCACACCGTCGCGGAACAGCAGGTAGTAGTCCGCCACTCCGGTAGCAGGATCGGTACAGTTACTCCAGGAGATGCTGACGTCATCGGGCCCTGCGTCACAGAAGAAATCACAGGTCCCGGGTTCGGGTGGGGGCGGGATCAGGACCGTGAGGTTTTCGAGGTCTGGATCCACGCTGAGCCCGTTCACCACCAACACCGTGCTGACCGGGACTGCTCCGAGTGTGTCGCAGAATGCGATCGTCGTCATGAGGGGCGGTGGCGCCGTCGGCTGCATCAATCCTGGAGTGGTGCTGTAGTCGATCAGCAGCAGTTCCTGCCCCACCCCTGGTGCGAGATTTTGCATCCCGAACAGGTCGATCACGACCCCCATCGTCACCCCGCCCGCCGGGGTCTGCAGATCCAAGAAGGCAACGGCAGCACCATCGTTGAGAGTCATGACCAATGCGCTCTCCTCGGCTGCGTCGACGAGGAGAAACGCCTCGTCGTTGCAGACCCCGAAGGACCAACCTTGGAGGGTGTCCACGTTGTCCACGACCACTGTCGCGGCGAGTGAAGCAGGCGGAACCAGCATCGGGGGATCCAGCGGTGCATCGTGGGTGAAACGCAGCGTATTCGTCTGGGCACCCACAAAAGGCGATGCGAGCAGGATGGCAAGAAACGCGAACATCGTCAGATTCCGGCGCATGGCACCTCCTCTTGGGCGCACGCTCCCCACACGGGATGCGCGTCATCCAGATCGAGCCTCAGATCAAAGGGAAGCGGAGAGGACGGCAAAGCCAGTCCTATTCGGTCCAGTGTGGCCGGGACCCCTCCGCGAGCCATTTCCTCGACGGAGACTCTAGCCGCCCACCCCCCCCAGGTCGAGCGGGATTCACCCGGTCGACCCGTCTACCCCCCCCCTCGAAGCGCGGACGCTGGGGGGCTCCTCCAACCCGTGCCGGGCGAGGAGCTCACGATCCCGCAGAAGCTCCTCGGCTGGACCCACCGCAACCGGGCTTCCCCCATCGAGCAGGAGCAGACGGCCGACCGTCTCGAGCAGGAGCTCGAGGTCGTGCGTGGCGATGATGAGCGTCCCCTCCCACCCGAGGAGGAAGCGGATCAGGCGGCGGCGCGCTCCCGCATCGAGATCGTTCGAGGGTTCATCGAGCACCAAGATCTCGGGCTCGAGGGCGAGCACCGATGCGATGGCGGCGCTCTGCTTCTCCCCGCCGGACAGGTGGTGGGTCGGTCGATCTGCGAGATGAGTGATGTCGAGACGCGCGAGAGCCGCCCGAACGCGGCACTCCACCTCGTCTTCGGCGAGACCGTGATTCCGCGGCCCGAATGCGACATCTTCGCCGACGGTCGGGAGGAAGAGCTGGTCGTCTGGGTTCTGGAACAAGAATCCGACTCGGCGCCGGATCTCCGGAAGATGAGATCGAGTCGCCTCGGTGCCGAGGACCCAGAGATGCCCCTGCGCGGCGTGCACCCCGGCGAAATGATGCAGCAGTGTCGATTTCCCCGAACCGTTCGGGCCCGCGATCCCCAGCCGCTCCCCGACCTCGACCCTCAGATCGACCGAGCCGAGACCGGAGGTGCCATCGGGGTAGTGAAAGTGCAGCCCCTTCGCTTCGATCGCCGCCGCTTCGGTCACCCCACCCATCCTTTCCAATGCGGAGCGATCACCGCCGCCGTGAGCACAACCGTCGCGAGCAAGAGGCGGCGAGAGTCGCGCCCTGTCCACGCGAGTCGTCGCCCGAGGGGGAGCGTCCCTCGGTACCCCCGCAAGCGAAGTGCGATCTCGATGCGTTGCGCGCGCCCTAGAGCGCGGGCGAAGAGCGTCGCCAGGATGCGTCCCCCACTCCGCCAAGGGGGGGCCGTTCCGCCGCGCAGGCGGCGTGCGAGGAGCAGGCGCCTTCCCTCCTCGAGCAGGACCCAGAGGTAGCGGTAGACGAGAGAGCAGACTTCGAGGAAGCCACGGGGGAAATGCCAGCGCTCGAGCGCCGTGAGGATCGAGGAGAGCGGGGTCGTCATCGCCAGGAGCAAGGTGACGAGGATCGACACCCACGCCCGCGCCAACAGGCGAAGTGCTTTCTCCACCCCCCCGGGCGCCGCGGTCAGCGTCCATCCCCCGAGCGGGACACCTTCCGTGTGCCCTGGCACAACCGCGACGAGCGCGGCGACGGCGACGAACAGTGCGAAGGGAAGCACGACCAGGGACCGCCCGAACCAGCGGCGATGCGAGATTCCGCCGATTCCGGCCGTGACCAGCGCCACTAGCGTGAGGAACACCAGACGAAGCCAACTCTCGATGTCGGCGGTGCGCGCCCCGAACGAAATCGCGACCAGCATCGCCCCCGTCAGTCCGACCTTCAGACGCGGGTCCCACGACTGGAGCGGACCGGAGGAGTGCGCGCTCCGGTCGACCGATTCACGGTGCACGGTCGTTCGGGGAGGCACGCTCCCCGCCCTGACCACGTCGTGCAGAGAGGATCGTGGACAGCAACGTGACGACTCCGAAGGTCGCGAGCACTCCCGCAGTTCCCGCGAGCAGGCGAGAGAGTCCCTTCTGTTCGACCCCCGGAACCTGGTAGTCGGGAAGCGGCGCAGGGATCGGGTTCCCATTCTGAACCTCAGACCGACCGAGGAAGTACTCCAGAGTATCGGGTGCGCGCGACGCGCAGAAGGCTCCGAGCGCAGCGACGAGAAGCGCGGCCCCGAGGAGAACGGACCGACGCCGCGCGGCAACTTTCATCGAAACTCTCCCTGACTCGGCCAGAGGGGGGCGTCGCTTCCGAGAGTCGCGCGTACCGCGGAAAACGCAAGGGCGGTGATCGCACCCTCCGCGACCGCCGCGATCGCCTGGACACCGCCCATTCCCACGAGGACGACGGTGGGATCGAGTTCGGTACCGAGCACCAGGATGAGCCCACAGGTCAGGGTCGAACCGAGAACCGCCGCGGTGCCGGCCGCAGCCGCGGTGAGCGAGTGTTTTCGGAATCGGACCGGCACTGCGCGAATCGTCCCGGCCGCGGCGACGGCACCGACCACTGCGAGGCCGAGTGCGTTCGCCCCCCAGGCGACGACTCCGCCATCTTGAAAGAGAAGCGCTTGGACTAGCAGCACCGCGGCCATCACGACGATCGCCGCTGCGGGTCCGAGGAGGAGAGTGAGGAGGCCAGTCCCCACCAGGTGCGCGCTCACGGGTAGCCCGAGGAGCGGGAAGTTCACCATCTGGGCGGCAAAGATGAATGCGCCGAGCACTCCGACCAGCGCCGCGCGATCTTCGTGCACACCACGCGAGAACCAGCGGGAGGCGATGAGCACTCCGCCCCCCCCGAGGATCCAAGTCCCGACGACGACGGCGGGTCTCTCGATCACGCCGTCAGCGATGTGCATCGTGACCCCGTTCCCTCTCGAACGTCGGAAGCAGTCGAGACAAGCCTCACAGTGCGGAGCCGGCACCTCACGTCCAGTCGTAGAAGCCTCGTCCCGTCTTCCTCCCGAGCCGTCCTGCGCGCACCATCGTACGGAGCAGCGCGGGAGGACGGAACTGCTCACCGATCTCGCGGTGGAGGTGCTCCGCGATCGCGAGTCTCACATCGAGACCGACGTGATCAGTGAGTCGGAGTGGTCCCATCGGGTGGCGATAGCCGAGCTCCATCGCACGGTCGATCTCCTCGGCGCTCGCCACCCCCGACTCGAGCATGCGAATCGCCTCCAGCCCGATCACCAGCCCGAGTCGCGATGTCGCGAATCCGGGGCTGTCGCGGACGACGATCGGTTCCTTGCCGATTCCTCGAACGAACGCGAGAGAGCGCTCGATCGTCTCATCCGAGCACTCCAGTCCACGCACGATCTCGACGAGCGTCATCGCGGGAACCGGATTGAAGAAGTGCAGTCCGACGACCCGCTCGGCACCCGGGACCGCCGAGGCGATTCCTGTGATGGGAAGCGAGGAGGTGTTCGTCCCGAGCAAGCACTTCGCGTCGACGACGGCGGCGACTGCGCAGAAAAGCGTGCGTTTCAGATCGAGGTCCTCCGGCGCCGCCTCGATGACGATCGTGGCCCCTGCGACCGCGTCCTCGAAAGCAACCGAAGCCCGCAGTCGGGATCGGACCGTCTCGCGGGCAGAGGCGGGGACCTTTCCGTGATCGATCCCCTTCTCGATCCCTGCGTGGATCGCCTCCACCGCCGCGCGCAGCGCCTCCTCGGAGACGTCGTAGAGCGTGGTCTCGAGGTCGTGGGTCGCGCACACCTGGGCGATCCCTCGACCCATCGTCCCCGCACCGATCACCGCGATTCGCTCCACCGTCATCGTGTCCCTCTTCCTCGCAGTCTCTCGACGGTCTGGTCGAGTTCCGTTTCGATTGCATTCCCCCCAGTGCGGTGTCAATCTCGGCCGACCAGGGAAGAGGGGCCCAGGGAATAGGGGCAGAGTACCGATCCGACCCCCTCCCGTCGATGCCCCTCGGCGCGTCTGCGTCCTCTGGGCGATGAGAGGGACCTCGCATGGCCGACGCGCTCGTCGTCTCCCGCACCGATGGCCCGGTTCGGACCCTCCTCCTCTCGAACCCCCCCGCGAATTGTTACTCGCACGAGATGATGCGCCAGCTCGATGCGGCGATCCTCGAGGCTCGGTTCGACGACTCGGTCCACGTGATCGTGCTCCGGGGGGCCGGGGAGAAGTTCTTCTGCGCCGGCGCGGACATCGCGATGCTCGGAGAGGTGTCCGCGACCTACAAATACCACTTCTGCCTTCACTCCAACGAGACGCTCAACCGCCTCGAACAGACCCCGAAGCTGGTCATCGCCGCGCTGAACGGTCACACGGTCGGCGGCGGGCTCGAAATTGCGCTCGCCTGCGACCTGCGAGTCGCTCGCCTCGGCGCGGGCAAGATCGGCCTCCCGGAAGTCCACTTGGGGGTCCTCCCGGGGACAGGAGGAACCCAACGACTCATCCGACTTCTCGGAAAGTCGCGCGCACTCGAGTGGATGGTCTCGGGGCGGGTCATCCCGCTCGACGAGGCGAAGGAGATCGGCCTCGTGCACGAGGTCTTCGGCGATGCGGAGTTCGATGATCGACTCTCTGAGTACGCGCTCTCCTTTGCACCCCCCGCACGAGCATCCCGGGCGGTGGGACTGATCAAGCGCGCCGCTCAGAGCGGTGCCGAGATGGGTCTCCACGAGGGCCTCGCTCTCGAGCGCGAACTGCAACAGCGACTGTTCACCTCCGAGGACGCGCAGGAGGGGATCGCGGCGTACAACGAGAAGCGCGCCCCTCGGTTCCGCGGGGTTTGACCGACGAGAGGATTCCGAGAATGGGAATCGAGCGCGAAGACCGCACCGTCGGTGGCCTGACGGTGACCACCGTCACGATCGACCATGAACCCGCGGGGGTGCTCGACCTCGAGCACGTGCGCGAACTCTCGAGCTGCCTCCATCAGATCCGCGCCGATGATCGAACGAGGATCCTCGTGCTACGCGGCGCCGGGAAGGTCTTCTCGACCGGCGTGGACATCCGCGAGCACACCGCCCGGGTGATGCCCGAACTGCTCCCCGCGTTCCATCGCCTCTTCGAAGACCTTCTCGGGATTCCCGCGATCACCATCGCCGCGATCCATGGGCGCTGCCTCGGCGGAGCAGCAGAGTTCGCCTTCGCCTGCGACCGAGTCATCGCGGAGCTGGGGACCGAGATCGGACTGCCGGAGATCCGTCTCGGCTGCTATCCACCGGTGGCCATTCCGATGCTCGCGAGCCGAGTAGGGATCGGTCGAGCGACGGCGATGATCCTCGAGGGGATGAACGTCGATCTCGATGACCTTCTCAGGATCGGTCTCATCGATACCGTCTTTCCCGCCGGCGGAATGGATGTCGCGATCGAGAGAGAGTGCGAGAAATACGCACACTGGAGCCCTGCGGTCATCGGGATGGTCGCCGAGCTCCTCCACGAGGAGTCCCACCGGTTGTGGGCGCACCGGATCCCACAGGTGGAGGAACACTACCTCGAGATCCTCCTCCCACACCCCGATTGCGCTGAAGGGATCGCTGCGTTCGTCGGCAAGCGAGCAGCACAGTGGAAGCGACCCGACGGTCTGATGGGCCCCGACGAGGTGGCTCTGTGAGCGATCTGCCGCAGAGAATGCGGGCCGCGCGGATTTCCGCACACGGGGGGGTGGAGGTGCTCCGAGTGGAACAACTCCCCCGCCCCACCCCCGGCTACGGGGAAGTGTTGGTCGAGATTCGCGCCGCAGGATTGAATCACCTCGACCTTTGGGTGCGGCGCGGTGTCCCCGGGCACGCCTTTCCCCTCCCGATCACCCCCGGCTGCGACGGCGCGGGGGTGATCGTCGCCCTCGGAGATGGCGTGAAGCACGCCCAGGTCGGCGACGAGGTGATCCTCGCGCCGGGTCTATCCTGCGGGGTCTGTGAATCCTGCCTCGGCGGAAACGATCCCCTGTGTCCAGACTACGGGATCCTTGGCGAGACTCGCGATGGGACCTGCGCCGAGTTTGTCGTCGTCCCCGAAGCGAACCTCCTGCCACGTCCAACGGAGGTGGACTGGACCGAGGCGGGGTGTTTCGCCCTGGTCGCGCTCACCTCGTGGACGATGCTCGTCGACAAGGCTCGGATTCGCCCTGGGGAGAGCCTCCTCGTCATCGCCGGGGGTAGCGGGGTCGGAAGCCTGGCGGTCCAGATCGGCCGATTCCTCGGTTGCCGCGTCATCGCAACCGCGGGCGGTCCGGAGAAGTGCGCACGCCTCCTCGAACTGGGCGCATCCGAAGCGATCGATCACCAGCAAGTCGCCTCGATCGCGACTCGGGTTTCGGAACTCACCGATCGCAAGGGGGTCGACGTGGTCTTCGAACACGTCGGCGAAGCCACTTGGGATGAGAGCTTGAAGTCGCTTGCACGCGGTGGGCGATTGGTCACGTGCGGCGCGACGACCGGAGCACACGCTTCAGTTCATCTCCGACGACTCTTCTTCAAGAACCTGTCGATTCTCGGGTGCACGATGGGCCCGCGCCGGAACCTGCACACCCTCGTTCGGCTACTCGAGCGCGGGATCCTGCGCCCGGTCCTCGCCGAGATCCATCCGCTAGAGGCTCTCGACAAGGCTCACCAGCGGCTCGAGGATCGCGCGATCTTCGGGAAGATCGCGGTGCTACCGCGCCCGCTCCCGCTCCCGCTCGAGTCTTGAATCGGAAGGACCCCGAATGAGTGCAACTCGAATTACGGTATCTCGCGAGGGGGGCATCGAGATCCTGACGTTGAATCGGCCGGACGCCCTGAACGCCTTGGATGGGGAGATGGTCGCTGCGCTCCACGTCGAACTCGATCGCCTGGAACGGGATCGAGAGCTCGGGGCCCTCATCATCACCGGCGCGGGAGACAAGGCGTTCGTCGCGGGCGCGGACATCGCCGAGCTCCGAGCGAGAAGATCCTCCGATGCATTCGATCGGGTCAACCAGTCTCTCTTCCGGCGGGTCGCCGAACTCCCGATGCCGACGATCGCGGCGGTCCGGGGATGGGCCCTCGGAGGCGGTTGTGAGCTCACCCTCGCCTGCGATCTACGAGTCGCTTCCCCCGGCGCACGATTCGGCCAACCGGAGGTCGGGCTCGGGATCATTCCGGGGGCCGGTGGAACCCACCGCCTCTCCCGCCTCGTCGGCCTCGGCAAGGCGCGAGAACTGATCTACACCGGCGAGATCATCGACGGTCAAGAGGCGTATCGCATCGGACTGGTCAATCGCCTCGCCGAGAGCGACGCAGTGATGCTCGAGACCGCCCGGGCTCTCGCGGAGAAGATCGCATCGAACTCGCTCCGTGCGGTTCGCTTGGCGAAGCTCGCCATCGACCACGCCATCGACCCGGGTGAACGCGGACGCGACCTCCTCGAGGTCCTTTCTCAGGCTCTCTGCTTCGATTCCGAGGACAAGGTAGAGCGGATGACCAAGTTCCTCGCTCGAAAGCGCCCATCATGAAGCGACGGATCGCACTCATCACAATAGCGACCTCCGCGCTAGCCCTCCTCTGGATCACGACATCCACACCGACACCCCTTCCGATCGTCCCAACCCCGGGGCCGACGCCGATGGCCCCACTCGGAAGCGAGTTCGAAGCTCTCGGCACCGAGGTAGGGGCTTCGGGGTTGCCGCGACGGGTTCGGCACCGCCGCACGGGGATCGTTCTGGTCCTGATTCCCCCCGGCGAGTTCACGATGGGCTCACCGGAAACAGAGCCGGAGCGAGAAACCGACGAGCCCCGTCGAGCGATGAAAATCGAAGCGCCGTTCTATCTCGGCGAAACAGAGGTGACGGTAGGAGAGTGGAAGCGGGTCTACGAGACCGAGCCCGGGATCCCCGCGAGTGACGAGACCCTCCCGATCGGGGCCGTCACCTGGCACCTGGCGATGGAGTTCATCGCAGCTCTGAACCAGGAGGGCGAAGCAGGTTGGCGACTCCCCACCGAGGTGGAGTGGGAATACGCCTGCCGCGCAGGCACGACGACGATCTTCTCGTTCGGCGACAATATCACCACCGACCAGGTCAACTACGATGGCCGGTCTCCGTACGACCGTACTCCGAAGGGGCTCCGCCGAGATGGACCGGTCCCCGTACGAAGCCTCCCCGCGAACCCCTGGGGCCTCTACGAAATGCACGGGAACGCCTTCGAGTGGTGCGCCGAGTTCTACGTCGCTCACCCAGAGCGGGATGTCCCACCGACCAAGCCCGGCGCTTCCCGATCGATTCGAGGTGGCGCCTGGAACTCGCGCGCAAGGGAGACGCGATCTGCCTACCGCGACGGCTATCCCCCTGCCAGCTCCGGAGCCAAGTACGGCTTCCGGGTTGCGAGGTCGCTCACAGCAAGCGGCGAGCGCTGAACCACCGAACCACCCGCGGCATCGTCTGCGGCTGATGGCTGTGGTTTACGCCCGAAGAAAAACGGCCCACCCCGAAGGATGAGCCGTTCAGAAAGATGAACCGGGCAACGAGCTACTCTCGCGGCGCAAACCACTACCATCGCCGTACAGGGCTTAACTTCCGTGTTCGGAATGGGAACGGGTGTGGCC
>JAQBGV010000199.1:0-2673 GCA_032128395.1 Planctomycetota bacterium
GCGTCCGGGGCAGGCATCACCTGCGGCGAGCCAGTCCCAACATTCTTCCGACAGAGAGGGCTTCGAGGAGCGGGCTTCGAGGAGGTATCGGATACAAGGCGCGGTGGTCTTTTCGACCGCAGGCGGGGCATCGTGCTGCCATCGCCGCTTCCCACCCTAGTCCGTATTCATCGCGAGCAAGAATTCGGCGTTGCTTCCGGTCTGTTTGATCTTCGCCTTGAGGAGTTCCATCGCTTCGATGGGGTTCATGTCGTTCAGCACCTTGCGAAGGATCCAGAGGCGCTTCAGCTCCTCTGCCTGCATCAGGAGTTCTTCCTTCCGCGTTCCCGAGCGGGTGATGTCGATCGCGGGCCAGACCCGCTTGTCGGCGAGGCGTCGGTCGAGGTGAAGCTCCATGTTGCCGGTGCCCTTGAACTCCTCGAAGATCACCTCGTCCATCCGGCTGCCAGTGTCGACCAGCGCTGTCGCGATGATCGTCAGACTGCCACCCTCTTCGATGTTCCGGGCTGCGCCGAAGAATCGCTTCGGACGCTGTAGCGCGCTCGCGTCCACCCCGCCGGAGAGAATTCGACCGGAGTGCGGGGCCTCGTTGTTGTAGGCGCGTCCCAGGCGGGTGATCGAGTCGAGCAGCACGACGACGTCGCGGCCGTACTCGACCAGGCGCCGGGCCTTCTCGATCACCATCTCCGCCACCTGGACATGCCGGCTCGCCGGCTCGTCGAAGGTGGACGAGATCACCTCGCCGCGCACGTGGCGCTCCATGTCGGTGACTTCCTCGGGGCGCTCGTCGATCAAGAGGACGATGAGATCGACATTTGGGTTGTTCGCCGCCACCGAGTTGGCGATCAGCTGCAAGAGGATAGTTTTTCCGGTCCGGGGGGGCGCGACGATCAGCCCTCGCTGCCCCTTCCCGATCGGGGAAACGAGATCGATGATCCGCATCTCGATGGCGTCGGCCGAAGTCTCCAGTACCAGCCGGTCCTCGGGGTAGAGGGGGGTCAGGTCATCGAAGATGACCTTTTCGTGGACCTTCTCCGGTTCCTCGTAGTTGACGGCGTCGACGTGGAGGAGCGCGAAGTAGCGTTCGTTCTCCTTCGGGGGCCGGACCTGTCCCTGAACCACAGAACCGGTCTTGAGCCCGAAACGACGGATCTGCGAAGGGGAGACGTAGATGTCATCGGGGCAGTGGAAGTAGGAGTAGCGCGGGGAACGGAGGAATCCGAAGCCGTCGGGAAGTACCTCGAGCACTCCTTCCCCGTACATCACCCCATCCGCCTTGGCGCGCTCCTTGAGGACCTTGAAGATCAGGTCCTGCTTCTTGAGGCCGGTGATCTCGCTGATCCCCTCCTCACGCGCCATCGCCTGCAGCTCGACCATGGTGAGCTTCTGCATCTGAGTGATGTGCAGCTCTCGCTTGGCCGGAGCGACCTCGCCGTTGGTGTCGTTCGCGGAAGGCTCGGACTTCGGCGCTTCGGCGGCTTCAGCTGCCTGGGCGGCTTCAGCCGCCTCTGCGATCTCGGTCGACACGCGCTCCAGTTGGAGCACCGGGTCTCTTTGATCGTCGCCGATCTCGGAGGCGCGGCTGCGGGTCGTCTTTTTCTTGGGGGTGGTCGTCTTGCGTGGGGTTCGCTCGCGTGGGGCTGGCTCCTTGCTCGAGTCGCTCCCCTTCGGTTCGGTACCCCTCGGTCGGGTCGCCATGCGTCTCTCGACTCCTTCGGATTCCGCCGGGTGGATCACCCGGTCGCGGTGGGTAGGGCACAGCCTCGTGGCCCCGGTGGTGCAGTCCGTGGTGCAGTCATCCGCACTTCAGTGGGTCGAGAGCTCCGCCATCGGCGAGCTCCGTCATTCGTATCTCAGCAATTCGTGTCACGGTCGGTTGCCAGCGCTGCGCACCACTCGGCGATGAGGGCGCGGCAGTTTCCAGCCAGCTCGCCCTCCGCACCATCGAAATTGGGGAGGACGCGGTGAGCTCGACTTCGCTTTTCATCGATCGGCACCTGGGAATCTTCGCGGCGAGTCAGCTCTTCGGGAGGCCAGCCACGGGCCTCGGCAACCCGACGGCGTCGGTCTCGCGGGGGAGCATCGACGAAGAGGACGACGTCCGCACGGTCGTGGAAGGGACTCGTCTCCAACAGGGGGATGTCGAGAAGGACCAGCGGACGCTTCCCTGGAAGTGGACTGGCCTCATCTGAACCCCTGGCGGCTAGGTGCGCAAGCTCTTTGTCGATCCGCCTCCGGACCTCGGGGTGGACGATCGCGTCCAGGCGCTCCCGGGCTCCCCGGTCGGTGAAGACCAGATCTGCGAGGGCCTTCCGGTCGAGGGACCCGTCCGCGGTGGTCATCGCGGTGCCGAACGCGTCCTCGAGTCGGGACCGCACCCCTGGCGAGTCGACGACCTCCCGGGAGATCGCATCGGCGTCGATGACGTGGGCCCCCAATTCGGCGAACGCCCGGGCGACCGTGCTCTTTCCGGAACCGACCCCTCCGGTCACAGCGACGATCCAAAGCGGGGCTCCACTGTCACTTGCTGGCATCGTACCAATCGCTCCCCGAGGAGATCGAGACGACCAAGGGCACGTCGAGGGTGACCACCTGCTCCATCTTCTCGCGCAGGTGCACGCTCTCCTCCTCGAGGAGTTCCTCCCGCACTTCGAGCAGCAGTTCGTCGTGAAT
>JAQBGV010000200.1:0-3823 GCA_032128395.1 Planctomycetota bacterium
CATGTTCGTAGGGGATGATCTGATCAATATGGGCTTGCACGTGGACCAGTCCGGGGAGGTCACCGTGGCTGGAATGACTAACTCGACAGACTTTCCTACGACGGCGGGAGCATACGACACCACTGCGAACGGGGGCTACGACGTCTTTGTGAGCAGGCTCGATGCCACGGGACAATCAATGCTCTGGTCCACCTATCTCGGAGGGGCCGCGATGGACAAGCTGTACTCCCTCGCAGTGGAACCCTCGGGAAGAGCCATCGTCGCGGGTTGGACTGCATCCCCCAACCTCCCGACAACCCTGGGCGCCTTCAACGAGACCTGGGGAGGGCCAGCACCGTGGTACGATGGCTTCATAACGCAGCTCGATCCTGCCCTGTCGGGCCCCGATCAGCTCGCCTATTCGACCTTCTTCGGCGGGGCACAGTCATGGGACGGGATCGTCGACGTCGCGGTCAATTCGTCCGGTGAGATCGCCCTTTGTGGGTATACGAACTCCTCCGACCTGCCCATCACTCCAGGCGCACACCAACCCAACTTCGTCATGGGGAACGAGTGCTTCCTGTCGATCCTCAGCCCTGCTGGGAGCGGAGGAAGTGACCTGGTGTACTCGACCTATCTGGGGGATACCGGAATCGACGATTTCCTCGCGGTCGCGTTCCTCGGGGACGATGTAGTGATCACGGCGGGATTCACCACCTCCGTGAATTTCCCCACCACCGGGAACGCCTACGATTCGACGTATTCCGGAGCTGTCGATGGCAGCATCAGTCGGTTCTCCTTCGCCGAACGGTTCAAGCGCGGCGACTGCAACGCCGACGACGCGAACGACATCGCGGATGCGGTGTTCCTCTTGACCTTCCTGTTCTCGAACGGTCCCGCTGGACCCTGCGCCGATGCGTGTGACGGCAACAATGACGGATCGCTCGATGTCGCGGATCCCGTCGCCATCCTCAGTTCGCAGTTCGGGAGTTCGCCGATCCCGCTACCCGCTCCCTATCCGCAGTGCGGAACGGACATCACCGTCGGGGGGCTGAACTGCGCGTCGTACGGACACTGCCCATAGGCCGAGTCAACACCAGGAGCGGTCGCACTGACCACTGAAAGGGTCCCCACCTCGCGCCGTGCAGCCGGCGGCGCGGGGTGGGGACCGGTGGCTTCAGATCTTTCGAACGTGGGCTGTGATCCATGCGAGGAGCGTGTCGTAGATCGACCCGCCCCCCTCGACCCCCCTCGACGATGAGGCGATGCGCTTCCCTCGATTCGATCATCAGGCGGGGGATTTGAAGTTCGATCGATGGTGTGGCGGCGGCGATCCCCCGTATCATGCGCCCATGTACCTCACCCACTTCGAATGCAGCGAGTGCGCTCTCCGCCACCCCACCGACCGGTGGCAGTCGGTCTGTACCGCTTGCGGGCATCCGCTCGCAGCCCGGTACGACCTCGGTGCGGCCGGAGAGGCGATGCGGACCCACCCCGAGCGGGCTCGACCCGCCGGGATGTGGCGCTTTGCCGAACTGCTCCCGCTCCCCGCTGGCGAGACTCCGATCAGCCTCGGCGAGGGGGACACGCCCCTCCTCGAGCTGCCCCGGCTCGCCGCCGAGTTCGGAATCGCGCGCCTCACCCTGAAGGACGAGGGACAGAACCCGGGCGGCAGTTTCAAGGCGCGCGGGATGAGTGTCGCGGTGACGATGGCCGCGCGCCTCGGGGCGACCGGTTTCTGCGCGCCGAGTGCGGGGAACGCCGGCGGCGCTCTCGCCGCCTACGGAGCGCGCGCCGGACTCCCCGTCGTGCTCGCGCTCCCGACCGACGTCCCCCGCGCACACCGACTGGAAGCGGAGATCCACGGCGCCGAAGTTCATCTCGTCGATGGGACCATCGGTGACTGCGGTCGCTACCTCGCTAGGATCCGCGAAGAGCGCGGGCTGACCGATCTGTCGACACTCAAGGAGCCGTGGCGCCTCGAGGGGAAGAAGACGATGGGGCTCGAGATCGCCGAACAGCTCGAGGGCCAACTCCCCGACGCGATCCTCTACCCCACCGGGGGGGGAACCGGCTTGATCGGAATCCCGAAGGCGTTCGAAGAGCTCGTCGGGGCGGGGCGACTCGATCCGGCGCTCCCGCTCCCGCGGCTCTACGCGATCCAGGCCGCAGAGTGCGCCCCGATCGCGGCCGCGATCGCCCAGGGTTCGGATGACGCGATCGCACCTCCCTCCCCCCGGACCATCGCCGCGGGCCTCCGAGTGCCGACACCCTTCGCGCACCGATGGATGCTCCGAGTGATCCGAGCCACCGGAGGAGGCGCCATCGCCGTTCCCGACCTGGAGCTTCTCGCGGGGACCGAACGCGTCGCCAGGCGCGAGGGAGTCTTCGCCGCACCTGAAGCAGGGGCGCTGGTCGCCGCACTCGATCACCTCATCGCGGACGGATCGATCCAGAAGAACGAACACGTGCTCCTCCTCTGCACCGGCTCCGGACTCAAGTACGGGGAGTGTTGGGGTTGGTGACGTTCCGTCGGATCGCTACCCGATGCGCACTCTCTCTCGCAGGACTCGCCCTCGCGTCGGGTCTGGCGGGATGCCACTCCACTCCGTACCGGGTGCACCCGGTGGTCGCGTTCGATCCGCGCGGACTCGACGGGAATCCTTCGCTCGTCGAGAGTGACTTACTGCGTCTCGAGGCGCGCTTCACGACGGTCGGCATCGACCTCCGGATCGAGAATCGCTCGGGGGGTACGATCGCGCTGCAGGCCGCGGAGCTCGAAGGCGAGGCACCCGCTGCGCTCACCATGATCCCCGCCGGGCCGCTGGACCTCCCGGTCGGCGAAGTGCGAGGCACGTTCATCGCATTCGGACCGGGAGCCGGCACGACGGAAGCTCTCGATCACGCCGGTGCGGAGCGGATCGTTGCGACGGATCCGGTGGTGTGGAGTTCCGAGGACCAGGAGTGGCGGTTCGTCACCGGCGGGAAGCACGAAGTCCCCGATCTCTCGGGGGTCGCCCTCGGTACTCTTTGGCCGCGGCAGTGCGAGCCGAACGAGCCGGCGCGAGCAGAACTTATCGCGGGTCTTCTCCCGTCGGCGATCCTGGTCCTCGTCCTCGACCGCGAGGGCGAGCCACTGCGCCTCGCCCTCCCCTTTCGCGTCGAGCGAGTCATCGTCTCCCGACTAGAGATGATCGAGCGCTACCTCGAGATGCCCCGGGGAACCAGGGTCGTCCGGGATCAGGTGCCGACCCTGAAATGGGCCTGGTTCCGCGAAGACGGCGGCTGGCGAACGGGTCCAGAGCGGAAACAGAGGCGCGACCTGCGGAATCGGTACCGCCCCGGGCCGGTCGTCGAGAGCGTGAAACTAGCCGATCTGAGGCCACAGGAGCCGGCATCACCCTTGCCCTGACTCGCGGCCGCCCGCACTTCCAGATTCGAAATCCTGGTGGTGAGATCCGCTTGTTCGCGGCCCTCATCCCCGCTATTCTCCCGGACTTCCGATCATCTGATCCCTGGGGAAAAGCTCCCCGAATGAGCACGATCCGTCCGAGTACGATGAGGATCCGAAGATGAAGCTCAAAATTCGCAAGTCCGGCATCAAGCGACGCAAGCAGGGCTTCCGCGCCCGGATGAAGACCAAGGCAGGGCGCCGCCAGATCAACGGGCGCCGCCGAAAAGGCACCACCCGACTCACCGCCTGGTCATAACTTACCTTGTCGGGCCCGGTCGCCGATGAGGGCCCACGATGGGACTGGCTCGCCGCAGGTGATGCCTTCTATGAGAGTTTCTGGGTCAAGACGTTTCCGCGGCTCTTTCTCTTCTTCCTGACTCACTTACCTTT
>JAQBGV010000201.1:0-27854 GCA_032128395.1 Planctomycetota bacterium
TCGACTCCTGATCGGGTAGCTTCTGACTCACTGGCATGGCGTATCCTTTCGCGCCCGGGTGGGCGATTTCGGTTTGTGACGAACCGAGAGGATACGCCGCCTTTTCAGCTCAGGACAGAACACAAGATTCGGTCATAACCCCAGGGAGTAGCGACCGACCCTCAAACAGGCAGGGGTTCGGGCCCGTAGGCTCTATTGTCGGCAATTCCCGGGCCTGCGGATCCTGGGCCGAGGGGTGTCGGGAAGCGCGAGGAATGCCTACAATTGAGGCTCGGGATCCTCCCGGAAGGGAGCCGGGCCCCGTATCCCATCTCCCGGGTCCCGTACCTAGTTGGGGTGAAGTGATCGCAAATTCAGTGAAGTCCGAACTGCGGCTTCACCGCGAGAGCGGTGATGGTCGCCGTCGGTGCATCTCGCGTTCGTGCCGGAAAGGGAAATCCAAGATGAGAACCGTCTGGCTCGTTCTGTGCGCCGTTCTTCTGACGGCGCCGCTCGTGACGGCGCCGCTCGGCGCCCAATGTGATCCGGGGAATGGCTTGGGAGGAAACGGCCCAGACGTGATGGTGGGAGACCTTACCTCGCCGCTCAGCTACGGAACCGCCGGAGGGTACTACGCCTATTCGTGCGGCACGACCTCCTGCAACATCGGCACGGCGGTTCTGCAGTGGATCTCGAGCACGAACTTCCATCCGGTCATCGCGCAGAACATGTATCGGATGAAGAACGGCCGGTTCGAACAGATCGGCATGTCCTGGCTCAAGCACGGATTCGCAGCCCTCACCGGAAACATCTGCGGTTGCACTTGCCAGAACCCCGGCACCAGCCAGCTCCTCGGCGTCGGTTGCTCCGACCCCTACGGTGCGAGCTTGAACGGAAGTCAGGGCGGCCTCGGACCGCGTTCAGAAATCGTCGATCCAGCCGCTGGGATCTACCTCTACCCGCCGATCCTCGACCCGGTGAACACGGACCTCACCTGGCGTCGCCTGCGCGTGCACGGGAGTGATCTGGACGCCGCGCTGAATCCGGGCGCTCTGTACTTCGTCGAGGGCCACTACATCACCCCGGACGACCATCAGAACGACAACGGTTGGAACAACGCCAGCTACCGCCAGATTTCGGTGGCTACCGATGCGAATCGGTCGATCAGCTACATCGGGACGACGCAGCGGCAACTTCCTGCGATCCAGGCGTGGCAGGACCAGAATCCTTCCGTGACCCTCGTCAACATCCCGGATGGCGAAGGTGGATTGCTGGTCCTCGGATATACCGTCACCGACCTCGGGGCCGGGGAGCACGCCTACGAGTACGCGCTCTACAACATGAACTCGACCCGCTCGGTGCGCTCCTTCCAGCTCCCGCTCCCCGGAGGGGTGAGCCTCACCGACCTCGGATTTCACGATGTCGAGTACCACAGCGGCGAACCGTACAGCGGCGCCGACTGGGCCGTGAACCAGGGCGCGGGCTCCATCGAGTGGGCGACCGAGACGTTCGCGCAGAACCAGAACGCGAACGCGGTGCGCTGGGGCACTCTCTACAACTTCCGATTCATCGCGAACGCGCCGCCGGTGGCGATCGACGTGACCCTCGGCCTCTTCGAGCCGGGAGTCGGGAACACCCTCACCGTGCCGACCCTCGGCCCTTCCGGAGACTTCACCTTGGCGGTGACCGGTCTCTCCTGCACCATCGATCTCACCGAGGTCGACCTCGCCTGGACGAACGCCGAGCCGTACGACTCGATCGAGATCACCCGCGACGGGGCGTTCTTCGCGACCCTCGGCGGGGGGGCCACTTCGTTCAGCGATCTCTCGCCGGCCGCGGCGCTCCACACCTACGGAGTGAACGCGATCGCGCTGGGGGTCCCCTCGGGCCCGGCGACCTGCGACGTCGATTTCCCGTTCCCGCTCACCGTCTCCCTCCCCGGCGGTCCGGTCACCGAAGTGAGCCCCGCAGGTGGGGACGTGATCGCGGTCCAGATCGACGTCACCCCCGGATTTACGATTCTCCCGGGCACGGAGTCGCTCTGGATCGACACGGGAACGGGCTACTTCTCGACCCCGCTCGCCCACGTCTCCGGGAACCAGTACGACGCGACCTTCCCGTCGATCCTCTGCGGCACGATCTTCCCGTACTACGTCAGCGCCACGGCGAACACCGGACTCGTGGTGAGCTTCCCGGCCGGTGGACCGTCGTCGCCCCTCATCGCGGCGAGCGCGCTCGCCTTCCTCGACACTCTCGATGAGCTGGAGAGCGCCGGGGGATGGCTCGTCGGACCGCCGAACGACGCGACGACGGGGACCTGGACCTTCGGGAATCCGAATGGTACTGCGGCCCAGCCTGAGGATGACCACACTCCGACCGGTGTGAATTGCTGGTTCACCGGCCAGGGGACTCCCGGCGGCGCGAGCGGGACGAACGATGTCGACGGCGGAACGACGACCCTCTACACGTCATTCCTCGACCTCTCGGGGGCGAGCGATCCGGAGATCTCCTACTGGCGGTGGTACTCGAACGACTCCGGCGCCGCGCCGAACGAGGATGTGATGCTCGTCGAGGTGAGCGGAAACGGTCTCGACTGGGTCGAGGTCGAAACGGTCGGTCCTGCTGGGCCCGAGGCGAGCGGGGAGTGGTTCGAGCACACCTTCCGCGTCCTCGATCTCATCGGCCTCAGCCCTTCGACGCAGGTCCGATTCCAGGTCAGCGACCTGTTGAGTGGATCGATCGTCGAGGGGGCGATCGACGACTTCCGGATCACGGACCTCGACTGTTCGTTCTCGGACTGCAACGGCAACGGTATGGATGACACGATCGACCTCTCGAGCGGCACCAGCGTGGACTGCAACGTCAACGGCATCCCCGACGAGTGTGACATCGCGGGAGGGCAGAGCGCGGATTGCGATCTGAACGGCGTTCCCGATATCTGCGACATCGCCCTGGGCGCCGTCGACTGCGACGGGAACGGCGTCCCGGACAGTTGCGAGATCGCGGCGGGTGGTGACTGCGACTCGAACGGCTTGCTCGACGCCTGCGAGATCGCAGGGGGGACCGCGACCGACTGCGACGCGAACGGAGCGATCGACAGCTGTGACATCGCGGGCGGTGCGGCGGACTGCGATACCGACGGCGGGCTCGACTCGTGCCAGATCGCCGCGGGAACCGCGACCGACTGCGACGCGAACGGAGCGATCGACAGTTGTGATATCGCGGGCGGTGCGGCGGACTGCGATACCGACGGCGGGCTCGACTCGTGTCAGATCGCCGCAGGGACCGCCCTCGACTGCAACACGAATGGCGCGATCGACAGTTGCGATATCGCCGGAGGGGGGAGCCAGGACCTCGACCTCGACGGCATCCCGGACGAGTGTCAGGCGCTCGAATTCGTCCGCGGCGACGCGAACGGCTCGGGGACCCACGACATCTCGGACGCGGTGGCGATGCTCAGTGTGATCTTCGCAGGAGTGCCGACCACCTGCCAGCTCGCCCTCGACGCGAACGCGGATGGATCGGTGAACATCGCGGACCCGGTGCGACTCCTCGGCTACCTCTTCAGCGGGGATCCCGGCCTCAGCGCGCCCTTCCCAGGTTGCGGCCCGGAGCCGGTCCCGAGCGGAATCAGCTGCGATAGCTTCCCCGTCTGCCCGTAGCGATATCGAAGAGCTGAATCAGCGGCCCCACCCTTCGAGCAGAGGGGTGGGGCCGTTTTCATCTCCGAGGGATGATGAGGAGACGATGGGGATGATGGGGCGGGCTCGGCGGCACGCGCCGATGCCTGTTCTGGACGCTCGTCGGTACTCTGAAAGAAACCACGGTCGAAGATCGGTTTTGCAGCGGGCGCACGTCCGGGACAGGCATCACCTCCGGCGAGCCAGTCCCATCACCCCCGCGACACCGCAGACGGTGTTTCATCGGAGCCCGGGCATTCGAATCGCTACCGCCTCGCGATGAGGGCATCCAACTCAAGACGCAGCTTGCCCAGGATTTCATCGTAGGGATAAGTTCCCAGCGACTCCTCACCCCGCTTCAGGTGGACGAAGCTCGGGGCGCACCAGAGGCCGAGGTCGGCGTCATCCGTCTCCCCCGGACCGTTCACCCGACACCCCATCACCGCGATCGTGACCGCGTGTTCTTGGGCATAGCGGGTCATCTCCCGCACCTCCTCCGCAAGTCCGACGAACGCCTCGTTCTCGACCCGAGAACAGCTCGGGCAGCTGATGATGTTCAATCCCGAGCGGTCGTAGTGCACGACGCTCCGGGTCCGCCCGTGGCGCAGGTCGTCGATGATCTCCCGCGCCGCCGCGATCTCCTCACCCTTGCGGGCATTCGGCACCGTCAGCGACACCCGGACGGTGTCCCCGATCCCCCGAGAGAGCAGCTGCTCGAACGCGATGCGGGTCTTGATCACGCCGTCCGGCGGCAGTCCCGCCTCGGTGACGCCGAGGTGGAGGGGGACGTCGGGACGCGCTTCCGCGAACCGCTGGTTCGCGAGGATCACCTTCTCGGGGTCGGAGTCCTTGAGCGAGACGACGAAACGATCGACCCCGAGTTCGTCGAGCCATGCGGCATGTTCGAGGGCGCTCTCGACCATCGGAGAGATCGAGTCCCCTCTCACCCCTTCCGTCAGCCTCGCTGGGTCGACGGAGCCACAGTTCACTCCGATCCGGAGGGCGCAGTCCCCGTCGCGGGCGGCATCGGCGATCGTCCGAACCTTCTCCCGCCACGGTCGGTCGCGTTCGTGGTGGTGGAGGTGCCCCGGGTTGTAGCGGATCTTCGCGACGTGGGGAGCGAGCAGGGTCGCGAGGCGGTAGTTCTCCTGGAGATCGATGCAGAGGTTCGCCTCGGGGACGCGCCGGGCGATCTCGATCGCCGCCTCCGCGTCGGCGCGGCCGTCCACCGCAATCCGAACGATGTCCGCCCCCGCGGCGACCAGATCGGCGACCTGGGCGGCAGTGGCGTCCACGTCTCGCGTCTTGGTCGCGCACATGCTCTGGATCGCCACCGGATGTCCCGAACCGACGACGATCGATCCGATTCGGACCGCGCGCGTCGGATTCCGCGGGAGCTCGTGGATCGTCATCGCACCTCGATCAGAAGAACTCGACGGAATGAACCATCGGCAGGGTTTGTCCGATCGTCAGCCAGCTCCCGCCGCGATCCTCGGAGATCCACACGTTTCCGGCGATCGTGCCGAAGCAGAGTCGCTGGCCGTCGGCGGAGACGTCGAGAGCGTGGCGATAGGTGATATCGTAGGCGTGCTCCTGGGGGAGACCGTTTCGGAGCGCGGTCCAGCTACGGCCGCCGTCCTCGGTTCGCGAGACACAGATCGCACCGTCGACCGCCACTCGCATGTCGTCGCTCACCCCCGGGACCGTCCACGCGACCTCGCGATTCGTCGGGTCTGATGCGATCGCGAACCCGAAGACACTCGGATCGACACTCTCACACAGGCTCCAACTGTGTCCCGCGTCCACGGAGCGGAACACTCCGTTGTGATGCTGCATCCAGACCACGTCGGGATCCGCGTCGCAGATGCGGATCAGGTGTGGGTCCTGCACGACGGGCTCCTTGGCCTGCTCCGGTGGCATGTAGTCGGCGAAGAGTCCGGTGCCGATGCTCGACCACGAGTCGCCGCCGTCGCGGGTCTCCCACACTCCTGCGCAGGAGACGCCGAGCATCACGTGATTCGGGTCGCGAGGATCGACTTCGATCGAGTGCAACGCGGGGTGATCGGTTCCGCCGCCGAACCAGTCCTTGCGCGTGGGATGGTCCCAGAGCGATCGGACCAACTCCCAGCTCTCCCCGCCATTCTTCGAGTGGAAGAGCGCACCCGGGGTCGTCCCGCACCACACCCCGGCTTCGTGACGCGGGTCGGTGGCGAGGGACCAGAGTCCCTTCACCGAGGCGTCCTCACCGTCGGCGAGAGCCGGGGTCGCAACTTCCTCGAAGGTGACCCCACCGTCGCGGGAGCGATGCATCTTCGGTCCGAAGTGACCGTGCCCGAGTCCGGCGTAGACCGTCCCGTCCCGCTGGTCGACTTCGGTGACCATCGTCGGAGTCCCCAGGAACGACGGCCCGTCGATCCGCCAGCCGCCGCCGCCGCGCACCAGCCGAAAGAGGCCCTTTCGAGTGGCGAGCAGGATCTGATCCGACATGTTCCACCTCTTCCTCGATCGAGACCTGGGTGGGGGGCTACCCCCCGGAGAGCGCCTGGAGCACGTGGACCGTGCTCGACGCGATGACCGGATCGGTCAATCCGACCCGGTCGACGATCTGGTCGCCATCGATGAAGACCACCATATGGTGTCGGAGTGCGCCCGTGTCGTCGAGTACGTACCCGCGGAGTTTCGGCTGTACGGCGAACACCGCATCGAGCGCGGCTCGGACGGTGTCCCCCGAGACATCGGCGTCCTTCACATCGAGGTGCCGGCGCAAGTGTGCGGTGAATTCGACTCTGGGCAAGGAGGTCTCCCGGCGGTGCGGACCCGACCGGAGCGGCGGGTGAGTGCTCCGACGTGCCCTCGATCTTGACCGATCCCACGCTCGAGGACAAGTTGGCCGCCGCCGCCGGAGGGGGGCAGGAGCGGAGTTCAGGGACGGAGTTCGCTATCGGAGTGCGCCCCGGGAGCTCCCCGACGGTCCGGTTCGGGTGCTGCGGCGGCTCCGGGCCCGTCCGGCGGTTATTCCTCGGGACGGGCGGACCGTCGAGATCGCCTCGGGCACGGTCCCTCGGGAGTGGGCTCGGTTCAGATCTCGGTTCAGATGGAGTGCCCTCACCGCTGGCACCGACCCACGGATTGTGGTGAGATACCGGTTGAGGAGGCTGCAGGGCGCGGGCCTCCGCTATCCATAGCGCTCTCGGCTATCGAGTACAGGTTTCTCGGGTATCGTCCAGCGGAGTTCAGCCCCTGCTCAGGCTGCCCCCGAGAGGGGGGAGTGGGGTCGTGAGATCGCGGGTGAGTCTTCAGGGCGTGCCTTCGGTCCGCGGAACACTCTGGCTTGCCGAGAACCGAGTGCTTCGCCGC
Source organism: Planctomycetota bacterium (assembly GCA_032128395.1). Lineage (GTDB taxonomy): Bacteria > Planctomycetota > UBA8108 > UBA1146 > UBA1146 > JAQBGV01. Next base: position 7,017 of record JAQBGV010000201.1, read on the forward strand.
CCTGCATGACGGAAAACCGCCGTTCCGAGGAGTGTGGAGATATGTCTCCGAGTGCTGTGCGCACAGGGTGGATCACCAGAGTGTCGACCAGGGTCGTCCTTGGGCCGGTCATCATTGGGCTGGTCATCACGGGGATGGCCATCACTGGGGTGTCGGTCGTCGAAGCGCAGTTCGCCCCCCACCATCAGGTGACGGATGTTCTGGGGAATGCGACTCCACCCGAAATCGTGCCGGTCTCTTCCAACGTGATCGGCGTCGCGACCACCGCCGGGGGGACGATCTTCTACGCGACCGCCTCGAACGGTCTCCCTCTCGCGACTCCGATCCTCGTCGATCCGGTGTCGCAGTCCTCGATCGACCTCGCGGCCGGCGCGACCTTCCTTCAGTACGTCGTGTACGAGCAGAATGACGGATCGGGTGGACCGACCGAGCGGGACATTCGGATCGCGAACAACGGCGGCGGGCTGTTCGGCTCTCCGGAGACGATCACGAACAACGACACCGACGACCACGACCCGGTGGTGTACGTGAGCGTGACCGGGGAACGACACATCGCATGGATCAGCGAGGAGTCCCCCGGGAGCCCGCTCGTCCGCTGGAAGCCGGGGCAAAGCCCGGACACTGCGCTCGCCGTCGGAGGTCCACCCCAGATCGCCGATTCTGGTCGAGGGGATGTTGTCATCGCCTACGCACGAACGGGGAACATTCACGCTCGCCGAGCGACGTCGATCGGCGTCGAACCTGAGGTCCCGCTGTTCATCCCCTCCGGCGCGCTCACCGAATGGGTGCTCCACGGGACCGGCACAGAAGACCTTCACCTCGCCGCGGTAGTGGATGGTGCTCTCCTGTACGCCACCGGCTCTGTCGGTGCGGGTCTCGGCGCACCGGTCACGATCGAGAATGGTCCGATCGACGGTGCGCCGCGAATTTCGGTCGATCACCAGGGGCGCGCGGTGATCGTCTTCGCGAAGTCTGGGGATGTCCTCTGGACTCGGGCGGAGGGTGGAGTGTTCCCCGCCGCCAGTTCGATCGGAGCGGCCGCGGGAAGTAGCGATCCCGCCCTCGCGATCGACCTCCTCGACTACATTCACATCGCCTATCTCCAAGGAGGAGAAGTACGGTACGTGAACGACGTCCCTCCGCCGCAGGGCGGGTTCGTCGTGCAGAATGGCAGCGGGTTGCTTCCGCTGCCGGTCACGTTCCAGAACGCGAGCACCGGGGTGGTCACCGGTGCACTCTGGGACTTCGGAGACGGTTCGTTGAGCGTGGCGATCGCACCGGTGCACACCTATACCGAGCCGGGGACCTTCGACGTTACCATGACCGTCTCGGGGCCCGGGGGCGCGGACACGGTGACGATCGTGAACGCCGTCACCACCGTTCTTCCCGCAAACGTGTTGGAAGTCGCGGACATCGTCGCCTTCGGCGGACAACCGGTGATCCAGCCGCTCCTCGCGACGCACCCCGATCCGCTGCAGGGGTTCCAGGTCGCGATGAGCTACGACGCTGGGGTCACCCCGATCACCGCGGTCAACTTCACCGGGACCGAAGTGGCGACCCTGGGAAACGGCGTCTGCGGCGACCCGTTCGACCAAGGTCCGGAGTTCCTGGTCGTCAACAACTTCCCCGCGGGTCCGAATTCAGAGCTGATCATCGCGGTCATCTTCGACTTCGCTTGCCAGCCGTTCGATGGCGCCGTCCTCAGTCCCGGCACCCGCCAGACGATCGGGAACCTGCTCTACACCGTTCCCTTCGGCCTCCCCCTCGGGGCGAGTGGGCCGCTCGCGTTCACGAGCGGCATCGGTTCCCCGCCGATCAACAACTCTTTCGCCATCCAGGGTGGACTCGCGGCGATCCCGTACACGCTCGACGGGAGTTGCACCGTTTCGGCCCAGCCGCAGTTCCTCTTCATCCGGGGGGACGCGAACTACCACGACCAGACGGTCGACATCGCGGACGCGGTCTACATCCTGTTCTTCCTCTTCTCCGGGGGACCTCCCCCCGAGTGTCCCGATTCCGCGGATGCGAACGATGACGGCTTGATCAACATCGGCGACGCGATCTACGACCTCAGCTTCCTGTTCGCCGGCGGAGCGACGATCCCGTACCCCTACCCGGGGGCCGGAATCGATCCGACCGTGGATTCGCTCCCAGTTTGTAGCCCGAGCCCCCCCGGTCCGTAGGCCGAGCGGCTGGAACCGCACTCTGCCGCCTCCGGGTCGGCCCGGCGAACCCCGACGGGGAGGGGGTCACCGTCGGGTCGACCCGGAGGCGGCTCTCGATCTTCCGGTGGCCTCGATGCCACGGCGCAGATCCTGCATCATCCCGGCCGCGCTGATCGGGCCGCGGGTCCGGAATCCACAGGTACTCCACAACGATCGACAGGGACTCGGCAATGCACACCCTCCCGAGCTACGTCGCCGGCCGCTGGCACACTGCATCCGATGGATTCGTAGAGATCCACGACCCCGCCACCGAGGAGGAGATCGCGCGCGTCTCGAGCGTGGGGATCGATTTCGCTGAAGCGCTCGAGTTTGCACGGGAGCATGGCGGACGCGCGCTTCGGGCGATGTCCTTCGGCGAGCGGGCCGAAGGGCTCCTCGCCGCCGCGAAAGCGCTCCACGCCCACCGCGATGAGCTCCTCGAGCTCTCGATGCGCGATTCCGGGGTGACCCGCAAGGACGCGAAGTTCGACGTCGATGGTGCGAGCGGGACGCTGAGTTTCTACGGCTACCTCGGGCGCGAGATCGGGGACCGGCGGATCCTCTTCGATGGGGAGGGGGTCGCCCTCGGGCGGTCGGCGCGCTTCTGGGGGCGCCACGCCTTCGTCCCTCGTCAGGGCGTGGCGCTTCACATCAACGCGTTCAACTTCCCCGCCTGGGGATTCGCGGAGAAGGCGGCGCAAGCGTGGCTCGCAGGGATGCCGGTGATCACGAAACCTGCGACGAGCACCGCGTGGGTCACCCAGCGGGCGGTCGAGATCATCATCGAGGCGGGAGTCCTGCCGGAGGGGGCCCTGTCGATCATCTGCGGCTCCACCGGCGATCTGCTCACGCACCTCGGTTCCCAGGACGTGCTCGCCTTCACCGGCTCGGCGACGACGGGGAACCGATTGCGCTCCACTCCGAACCTCCTCGAGCGCAGCGTTGCGGTGAACATCGAGGCGGACAGTCTCAACGCGACGGTGCTCGCGCCCGACGCCGCCCCGGGGAGCGAGACCTGGGGACTGTTTCTTCGGGAGGTGAGCCGTGAGATCACCCAGAAGGCGGGCCAGAAGTGCACCGCCGTGCGCAGGATCTTCGTTCCGCGCGACCGGATCGGCGAGGTGCGTGAGGCGTTGATCGAGCGACTCGAGGGAACGGTGGTCGGAAACCCCTTCGACGCGAGCGTGACCATGGGCGCACTCGCGACCGCGTCCCAGCTCGCGGATGCGACGCAAGGATGCGCGGAGCTCGGCCGGGTTGCGCGGCTCGTTCACGGCACCGGGGAGCGCACCGACGGCGTCGGCTCTCCCGCCGGGAAGGGGTGGTTCCTCGCACCGACCCTGTTCGAGGCGGATGACTTCCGGAGCGCGACCGTCGCGCACGAGCGCGAAGTGTTCGCGCCGGTCTCGACCCTCCTCCCGTACGACGGTAGTGCGGACGAAGCGATGGAGGGGGTCGGCCTCGGCGGCGGGACCCTGGTCACCGCGATATACGGGGACGACGAGACGTGGGTCCAGGCCGCCCTCGAAGCGGGGGGATGTCATAGCGGCCGTTTCTATCTCGGCTCCGAGAAGATGGCCGAGCAGGCCCTCGGTTCGGGAATCGCACTTCCGCAGTCGCAACACGGAGGCCCCGGCCGTGCGGGTGGGGGTGCGGAACTCGGTGCGGAGCGCGGAATCCGTCTGTACCAGCAACGCGTGGCCCTTCAGGGGTCTCGCAGGATGGTGGACGAACTTCGCTGAGCCGAGACCGAGCTCGTGGCGGCCAACATCGAAACCCCCTGGGGAGTATGATCTCTCGAAACAGGGAGGACGCGATGCCACGCTGTACCCCACTGATCTTCCGATGCCTCATCCCGATCGCCGTTCTCGCGGGTTCGCTCGCGCTCGATGTGCCGGGTGCAGGATCAGCAGAGGCCGGTGCTTCCGTTCAGAGTTCTGACGTCGAGAGTCTCGGGAAGGAGCTCCAGAGGGCGGCGGGTAAGGGAGATCTCGATGGGGCCCGCCGGCTGGTCCGCGAGCTCGGGGAGAGCGGCGACCCAGCGGCGACCGACTGGATCCTGAAGTCGGTCATCATCTTCGACGATGCGGAGCTGGTCGGGAATGCGATCGATGCGCTGCGCTCGCTCGGCATCGAGAACGTCGCCGAAACCTGCGAGTCGTACCTCGCCAAGTCGAAGACCCCCCCGCTGCTCGCAGCCGTGATCATCGTCGTCGCGGAGGGCTTCGCTGACGAGCGCTCCGAGAAGTGGCTCGTCGACGGTCTGAACTCGAAGAGCGACCTGGTCCTTCGGAATTCCATCGACGCTCTGGTCGTGCGGAAGTCGAAGGCGGGGATCCCCGCCCTGATCGGCAAACTCGAGTCGATCGGGGGAGAGCGCTCGACGGTGTACTACGCGGTGCTCGACGGTCTCCTCCTCCTGACCGGGCAGGAGTACGAAACGATCGAGGATTGGCGGAAGTTCTGGGAGATCCAGGGGCCGACGCTCGATCCGGCGAACCTGGATGCGGGGGACGGAACCACCGGGGTCGAGCGCAAGAAGGCGAGGACTCCTCGCGATCCCGAGTTCTTCGGCGTCGAGGTGGTCAGCCAGAAGGTGATGTTCGTGATCGACACTTCCGGCTCGATGGTCCTCTACGACGAGGGGGGCGGCGAGGAGGGGGGCGGCAAGGGCGCCTCGTGGCAGCAGCGCCAGCGGATCAAGCGAGTGCGGGACCAGCTGAAGGCGGTGATCCAGAAGCTCCGCACCAACTCTAGGTTCAACATCATCTCGTACAGCGACCAGCTTCAGAACTTCAACGAGAAGGGGATCGTCCCTGCCTCCGGGACCTGGAAGAAGAAGGCGGTTCAATTCGCCGACGGGCTCAAGGCGAATGGATTCACCCACACCGACGAAGCGATGCGCGCCGCCTTCCAGGACAAGTCGATCGACACGATCATGCTTCTCTCCGACGGGGCACCCGTGCACGACGGCTCACAGGAGAACCTGATCCCGAGGATCCTAGACGACGTCCGGAAGATGAACCGGGTCCGCAAGGTGAAGATCTACACCTTCGGGTTCGATGGCCCGGGGGTCACGCCGCCGAATTCGAAGCAGCCCCCGAACGCGAACCCGGCGCCCCTGGTCGAGTTCCTGACCCGCCTCGCCGAGGACAACGGGGGGACGTACACCTCGATCCGCTGATCCGGCGGTGGATCGGCATGTAGATCGCGACTCCGACTCTACGAGGCCCGGGCTCCGATGACGCACCGTCTGCGGCGTTGGGGGGCGCCGTCCGATCCTCGACAGGGCGAAGGCCCCGCCTGCGGTCGGCCGGCACCCCGCGTTTTGCACCCGGTACCCCTCGAAGCCCTCTACGTGATTCATCCCTGCCGAAACAAGGATGAGGTGGTTGTGGATGAATACGGATGATGGGACTGGCTCGCCGCAGGTGATGCCTGTCCCGGACGTTCGCCGGTACTCCGGATGGTCCCGCACGACTGCCTTGTTGAATAGGGGTGGATCAGCGGGCGAACGTCCGGGACAGGCATCACCTTCGGCGAGCCAGTCCCATCATCCCATTCTCAACAACATAGAGGGCTTCGAGCCGACCCTCGACGGGGCGAGGGCCAACCGACGGGGATCCTCCAGTACCAGGATGAATGCGAGCGAGAGTAGTGGCCCTACCCCCACGATCTGAGGCAGGACGTCGGTCTGTGCACTCGACGACGGTGTTGCGGGTGCGGAGGATCGCGAGATGCTTCTGGGCCTCGGCGCTGCGATGTCGGATGGGGTGACGACGCGAACTCTGCTGATTCTCAACCTCGATCGCTATCGGTTATGATTCTCACATGAGCGCTTCCGTCTGCCCCCACTGCGGTTCACCCCTCGCGCCCCGCGCCGTCGCTTGTCGCGAGTGTGGGAGCGATCTCGAGACCGGGTGGAATCGCGACGCCGACTATCTCTCCGTCGAGCTCCCCGAAGATGATATTCCAAACGCCGAACGAGGTCCGGTGTTTCGGACGGTGGGAATTCTCTGTATCGCAGCCCTCCTCGGAGGTGCGATCGTGCTCCTCGGGGGACAGCCCTTCAGCGTCTTCATCGCCATCGCCTTGGCTGCGCCGATCGCTTTCGGCTTGAGGAAGAGCTCGGGCGACGGCGGATGAGGCGCGCACCGCGGTCGCGGTGACGTCAGTTCCACATTGTGTACGAATCGCACCCACCACCCCTTGTGCGTTCCCCTCGGTGGGTAGATCCTGCCCCTCGACACCGATCTCTCCCGAAAAGATCCACCCCGATCGAGGAGGCCCCATGCCGCGCCTGTTCGCACCTCTCGCGTTCTTCCTCTGCTTCGCCTGCTTCCTGCTGCTCCCTATCGGGTGCGCCTCCTCTCATTCCGTCATCGTGCACGACGGCGATGGTAGCCGGTGGGTCCGCAAGGGAGATCAATGGTCGATCCAGCAGGTCGACTCCGACGACGGGTCGGTGCTCTCCGCCGAGCTCATCATCGAGCAGGAGGAGTCGAGCGGGGAGGCGACCTATCGGATCGAGCGCCTCGAATTGTTCCCGCCGGGGGACGCGATGGGCCGGCTGTGGCGGCTCCTCCCCGCGCGCTCCGTATTGCGCGCAGCCGACGGCGAGACCCTCGAGCACCCCGACGGAGCGGTCCTCGCCGAACTCGGCGTCGAACCGAGCCTCGACGAGGTCTTGCTAGCGATGCCGAAGTTCATCCACGCGGACTCTCGGGGCGAAGCGCTCGGGCGAGTGGCCGCGGGACGCAAGGGCTCCCGTTCCTTCGACGAGGTCCTCGCGGTGATCGAGGCGGGGGAAGGGGGACCCCTCGGCGGTCTCGGTCCCGATTCCCTCCCGGTCGGAGGGTCGGTGAGTCGAGCCTCGTCCTTTAGCCTCGATGCCTTCGCCACGCGCACCGACCTCGGCTCCTCCGAGTTCGATCGGCTTCCCGGGTACGCCGACCGATTCTCCAGCTCGAAGAGGGCGACCGCGTTCCTGCGTCGACTCGTCGGCAAGGCGAGCACCGGATCGATCGCGGTGGAGGTCGGGAAGCTTCCGAGCTCGAAGGGTCGCGCCGAAGTGCTCACCGATCTCGCGCAGGCTCCCGATCTCACCGAGGAGGGCGCCGCCGCCATCGTCACCGCGACGAGCGGGATCGGCTCGTCGAAACGCCAGACCGAAGTGCTGGTAAGCGTGTCCGAAGTGGCTCCGGTGGGAGTCGTCCTCGATGTGGTCCCGACGATCGGATCCTCAGCGGGACGCACCGAGGTCCTCCTCGCTCTGACCCGTCGGCGCCCCCTCACGGTCGATGATCTCGATGCCATCGCGCGAGCGACCAGCTCGATCGGCTCGTCTTCGGGTCAGACGAAGGTACTCTGTGAGTTGGTCGAATCCGCTCCGGTCGAAGCGATTCTCGTCGCCGTGCCGGGGGATCGGATCCAGCCAGGGGCGAGGAGTGATCCTCACTTCCCTCGCCCGACAGCCAGGCCTCGGGGCGGAGGAGGCCGCCGAGATCGCCCGCGCGAGCGCGGACATCGGATCTTCGTCGCTGCAGGGAAAGGTCCTCCGCGAGCTGATCGGCATCGCCACGGTCGATGCGATCCTCGAAGCGATCCCCGCGATCGGCTCCACGGCCGAACGGCGCAAGGTGCTCGTGGCGCTCGCCCGCACCCCGGAGCTCACACCGGCGGAAGGCGCCCAGCTCGCGGGGGCGACCTCGCTCCTCCCCTCGAGCCCCGATCGCGCGGAGGTCCTCACCGCCCTGATCGGTCGCGCGCCCGCAAGCTCGATCCGCACGGCAGCCGGAGCGATCTCATCGAAGCACCATCGCGAAGAAGTTCTGAAACAGCTCGGCAGCAGCGATCGATGACGATGCAGAGCCCGCCCGGTGCCGCCTGGGGGCGCCGGGCGGGCGCTGCTACCGACTCCGGAGACTTAGCTTCCTGGCTGCCGCTTCTGCTTGGCGAGGATCTCCTCAGCAAAGACGTCCAGGCTCTTCCCGATCTTCGCGAGCTCATCGGGCGAGAGCTTCTCGCCGGTGCTCTTCAGAATAGAAGCGAAGTGAGCGCGCTCTTCCACGGTGACCGGGCAGCCGATGTTTCCCCCCGGTCCGTCGGCGGTCGCGAGGACCTCGCCCTCCGAATCGAGAATCGCGATCCAGGGGATACCCCCAGCCTTGCCCTCCCTAAAGCGGTCGAGCATCTCCTTGCCACCAGCCATGCGGTCGATGTCGATCTTGAGTTCCACATATGCGCGATCCATCCGCGGGCGAACGTCGTCCTTGCCGAGGAACTCCTCGAGCCGGTGACACCACCCTCACCACGGCGCACTGAAGTGGACGAAGACGCGCTTGCCATCCTTCTTCGCACTCGCTAGCGCGGTCGAGAGCAAGGAATCCGCACCGGGAGCGGTCGCCTGGTGCGTCTCGAGGAACGCCTTCACCTTCGCGGGGTCGTGGTGATCCCCTTCCTCGAGCGAACTGGTCTCCTGGTTCGCGATCGCCTTCCCGTCCCCGTCGATCACGGTCAGGAAGGGCGCGCCGTGCTTCTTCGGATCTGCTCCGAGCTCGGCGGCGAGGTCCATGTTCTTGTCGAACTTGCCGATATCGACGTGCACGAGTTTGTATTCGTACAGCATCGTCCGGGAGAGGGTGCGATCGGACTCGAGGACGCCATCGAGGAGGTGGCACCAGCCGCACCAGTTCCCGCCCCACATCACGAGGACCCGTTGGTGGTCCTTCTTCGCCACCGCAACCGCGGCGGCGATGTCCGCCCTGGCGTCTGCGGACTCGTCGTAGATCTTGGGCTTCTCCTTCTTCTGCGGAGGATCGTCGGCCCCGAGCAGCGGCCCAGTCAGAAGACAGCCAGCCGCGAGGAGGGCGAAGACACGGCCGAGTCGAAATCGCACCATCACTTCGTTCCTTTCCGGTGGAGAGGGTGGACCGATCATCCCCTCGTCCACCCGAAAGCTCAACCGGGCACCCGGACCGCGGCGAGACCCGCTGTATCCCGCGCCCCGCATCCGCCAGAATCCAGGTATGTGGAAACCACGCTTCATCGACTCCCACACCCAGGGAGAACCGACCCGGGTCGTCCTCGATCCCCCGCAGGAGCTCCTCGCGCTCCCTGCGGCGGAGCGCCCGACGGCGCTCCGCGGAGACCTCGCGCACCTGCGCGCCGCAGTCGTCGGCGAGCCGCGGACCTCGGATGCGACCGTCGGTGCGTTCCTGTTTCCTCCCGAACGAGCCCGCAGCCGCGCCTCGATCCTGTTCTTCAACGACGTCGGCCCACTCGGAATGTGCGTACACGGAACGATCGGAGTCGTGACCACCCTCGCCGAGCAAGGCGACTTCCCCGTCGGTCGGCAGTACTTCGACACCCCGGCAGGCGAGATCGCGGTCACGCTGCACGATGACGGCAGCGTCTCGGTTCGGAATGTCGTCAGTCGCCGGATCGCGGCGAAAGTGCCGGTCGTGACCGGCGGGGGGCCGCTCCTGGGAGAGATCTGCTACGGCGGCAACTGGTTCTTCCATCTCTACCAGTCACCGATCCCGATCGAGCCGAGCCGCCGAGCAGAACTGCTCGCACTCGCCCAGGAGATCCAGGCGTCACTCGCGGAGGCGGGGATCCAAGGAGAGGAGGGAGCCGAGATCGATCACGTCGGGCTCTTCCAGCGCCGCGATCCGAAGGCAGGGGGAGTCCACGCCCGCAATTTCGTCCTTTGCCCCGGCGGCGCGTACGACCGCTCCCCCTGCGGCACGGGAACGAGTGCGTGGCTCGCAGCGCGTTACGCCGACGGCGAGATCCAGGAAAACACCGAGTGGGTGATCGAGAGCGTGATCGGCTCGCGCTTCCGCGGCTCCCTGATCCGCGAAGGCGACCACCTCCACCCCGTGATCCGCGGCCAGGCGACGATCGTCGCCGAGGGGGTGCTCCATATCGATCGGGATGATCCGTTTCCGCTGGGGATCCCGAAGTAGGGGCGGTCGCCGAGCAGCGATCCACACGCTTGCAGGTCTCCCCGTGCCAGGCTATTCTTCAGCCCCACCCCCGCGCCCGGGGGACGCCACTCGTCACCCTTCGGAGGAAGGAGGTCCGTCGTGCAGCACTCTGTGAGCCTGGCGAGCCTCTCCTCTGCTCTTCAGGGCTGATACTCCACTTCATCTCCCTCGTCGAGCGAGCGGGCTCGCCCCGTCGAATCGCATCCGCTGATTCTCCCGGTGCATCGCGCCTGGGCGCTCGAAATTCCTGACGAGAGAGACTGCATGAAATCCCGAGAAGACATTCTGCGCGAGCTCGCACGGCTGTGCGGCGAGCTCGGGCCCGATGACGGCATCGATCCCCGCACCGAGAAGAAAGGCTGGTCCGCGAAGAAAGACCAGAAGAAGACCCGACAACTATGTCAGCAAGTCCGCGAAGCGCTCGAGTTGACCCTCGCTGGCTCCGGCGATGAAGTCCTGCGGGCCCTGATCGTGCTCGCGGTCGAGCCGGCTCCCGACTCGTCTCATCTGCTCGTGCTCGTCGGCCCCGCTCCGAGGGGCGAGCCGGTGCCGAAAGGGGAAGCGCTCGCCGCACTTCGGCGCGCATCCGGCACCTTGCGCGCCGAGGTGACCGCCGCGATCCACCGGCGTCGCGCACCCGAACTCTCCTATCGCTACCTCCCGTTCGAGGGAGGTGCAGCTTGAGCGATCACTCGCGCCTCGCTCCGGTGCACAGTTGGCTCGTCGAACCGCTCTCAGACGAGGTCGCGAAGGCACTCGGCCGCATGAGTGCCGCGGTTGGGATCGACCAGATCGCGGTGATGCCTGACGTGCACTTGAGCGGCGACTTCTGCATCGGAACCGTGGTCGCGTCCGAGGAGCGACTCTTCCCGCTCGCAGTCGGTGGCGACATCGGCTGTGGGATCGCCACCGTGCGGTTTCACGCGTCCGCCGACGAAGTGCTCTCCGAGGAGCAGAGCGCTCGCAAGATCCTCCGTGGACTGCGGATGCTCGTTCCGACGAATCGTCACTCGCGGCGGACGCTCCCGGAGTTCCTCCCCGGTGGCCTTGAAGACGTTCCGCTCTCGACCGAGGCTCTCGAGAATCTCCGGCGGCACGACGGCCGGGTGCAATTCGCGACCCTCGGGCGCGGGAACCACTTCCTCGAGTTACAGGAGGATGACGAGGGTGCGCTCTGGCTGATGGTGCACAGCGGCTCACGCGCGATGGGACAGGCGCTCACCGCCCACCATCTCGAGGCCTGCGATACCGATGAGGGAGGAGTTCGCTCATTGTCGGCGGAGAGCTCGTTGGGTCGCGCCTACCTCCGTGATGTCGCCTGGGCTCGCGACTACGCACACTCGAGCCGACTCGCGATGCTCGATGCGGTGACGATCCTCTTCGAGGAAGTGCACGGCATCGAGGTGGACGCCGGATCCCTCGTCGCCTGCGATCACAACCACGTGGTGCGCGAGATCCACGAAGGCCGTCCTTCCTGGATCCACCGCAAGGGCGCACTCCGGGCGAGCGAGGGGACCCGTGCGGTGATCCCCGGGTCGATGGGGACCCCGAGCTATCACGTCGAGGGGCGCGGACACCCCGGCGCACTCTTCTCGAGCTCGCACGGGGCAGGGCGAGCGATTCGGCGCGCCGAGGCTCGCGACGCGATCTCCGGGAAGGAGCTTCGGCGTCAACTGCGTGGGATCTGGTACGACCCCGCACTCGAGGACCACCTCCGCGAGGAGGCGCCCGGCGTCTACAAGGACATCGGCAGGGTGATGCGCGCACAGCGCGAACTCACCCGTATCGTCCGCCGGGTCCGGCCCCGCCTCTGCTACAAGGGGGTGTGAAGAGATGTCTGATCGCACTCGACTCGGAGTTCTCCGGCGCGGAGAATACCCGCATGATCGAACGACCGACCGCAGAGGATTTTCTTCATGCCGCGGAAGCGCTCCTCGGAGTTGCCGTGCACACGCCGCTCGTTCCCCTCCCGGGTGACGCCGCTTCCGAGATCTACCTCAAGCTCGAGACTCTCCAGCCGATCGGTTCCTTCAAGATTCGCGGGATCTTCCACGCAGTCTCGCAGCTCTCCGCGAGGGAGCGCGCCCTAGGGTTGAGCACGGTGAGCGCGGGGAACACCGCGCAGGCGCTCGCGTGGTGCGGTCGACACTTCGGCGTTCCGGCGAGGAGCGTGATGCCGGAGACCGCGCCCGCCACGAAGATCGAGGCGGTGCGTCGGCTCGGCGGCGAACCGGTGTTGGTGCCGGTGGCCGAGGTGTTCCGGTTCCTGACCGAACACCTCTGGGAGAACGAGCCCTACGCCTTCATCCACCCTTGGACCGACCCCCAGGTCTGGGCGGGGCACGGCACGCTCGGGCTCGAGATCGTCGAGGACCTCCCCGAGGTGAGTACCGTGTACGTCCCGGTCGGGGGAGGCGGGCTGATCGTCGGGGTCGCGAGCGCGGTGAAGGCACTTCACCCCGAGACGCGCATCGTCGCGGTCGAGCCCGAGGGGTGTCCGGCCCTCCGTGAGAGCCTACGACTCGGTCGGCCCACCCAGGTCGAGTGCTCGACGATCTGCGACGGCGTCGCCGTTCCGTACATCACCGAGGAACTCTATCCACGCCTCGAGGCGCTCGTCGATGACGTGCAGCTCGTCCCCGACGAAGCGGTCGAGGCGATGATCGCTCGGCTACTCCTCGAGGCGAAGATCCTCGCCGAGCCGTCCGGGGCGCTGGCGGTGGCCGCTGCGGTCGCGGATCGTTCCGCCGAGAACGCCCCTCGCGTGGCGATCGTGACGGGTGGCTCGATCGACCGGGAGAGGCTCATCGCGATCCTCTCCGCGGCGCGATAGCACTCCTCCGCTAATTCACTGCTACTCCAAGGTGGCGAGCTGGAGGGCGCGCAGCAAGGTCCCACCGATCCGGTCGACATCGAACTTCCCGGCCATCGCGTCGCCGTGATTCGAGAGCACGAAGACCCCGGCCCGGTTTGCTCTATCGACGGCGAGGAAGCACGAGTAGCCGCCGGTCCCGCCGTTGTGCCACCACACGGTATTCTCGGCGCCGCCGGAGATCTGCCAACCGAGCCCCCCCGCGCTGAGGGCTTTCGGAGTGTGGATCTCCTGCGCCAGCCGGAGTGCGCGACCGATCGCGGTATCCGCGGGATCAAGGTTTTCGCGGATGAACCCGAGCAGGTCATCGGGAGTCGACCGGAGTCCCCCCGCCGGCGCGAAGACGTCGAAGTTCCAGCTCGAGGTCGACTCTCCGGTCGGACCATGGGGAGGAGCCAGACGCGCCGCTCGCGCTGTTTCGAGCGAGAAGGCGGTGTCGATGAGCCCGAGGGGTGTGATCACCTTCTCGGTCACCAGCTCCTGGTAGTTCTGCCCGGCCGCCCGCGCGAGGATGTCGCCGAGCAGCGCCGCTCCGTAGTTCGAGTACTGAATCTTGGTCCCCGCCGGGTGGACCAGGGAGACTTCGCGAAGGTCCGCCTCGAGGTGGGCCCGGGTGTACTCCGCATACGGATCTCGAGGGTCGTGGCGAAGAACGGAATTGAAGTTTCCGGGCAGACGCGGGAGTCCGGAGGCGTGGGTCGACAACTGCCCGAGGGTGATCGCGCCGCGCGCGTCCCCCTCGGGGAAAGTGCCCAGAGGGAGGAAGCGCGAGATCGGATCGTCGAGCGAGACGACTCCCTCTCCCACGAGCCGCGCCAGCAAGATCGCGGTGAAGACTTTGGTCACCGACCCGATCTCGAAAACCGTCGAACGATCGGGCGATACGCTCTTCCCTGACAGAGTGCCGTAGCCGTAGACCTGATTCCCGCCGTCGTGGTGGACTCCGATCACCAGGGCGCCCGATGGGCGCGTCCCGAGGTACTCCGCCGCCAGCAGGTCCGCCTGCGGCGCGAGGACGCGGTCGAGCGAGGGGGAGATCGGTCGGCTTCCTGCTTCGGACGGAGACCGCGCTGGCACTCTCGATGGGGTCGGCCCTCCGATGCACCCGCCAGCGACGGCGAGGATGACGAGGGCCACGACGAGGAACAAGGGACGTGGGGACACGGTGGACCTCCTCGGGGGTTGGGCTGCCCGGTAGTCTCCGTTCCCGGCTCGCCAGCGTCCATGGGACAAGTGATTTCAAGACAGCGGGAGCGGCTATACTCCCGGGCTTCCCCGAGCCCGAGAGCCAGCAGAGGAGCCGTAGACCATGCCGAGAGTACTCATCATCGGAGCCGGCGGCGTCGGCAACGTCGTCGCCCACAAGTGCGCGGAGGTCCCCGAGGTCTTCGACCGGATCACGCTCGCCTCACGGACCGTCTCGAAGTGCGAAGAGATCGCCGCTCGCGTTCGCGCGAAATGCGGCCGCGAGATCGTCGTCGCCCAGGTCGATGCCGACGACGTCGGTCAGACCGCTGCTCTGATCCGCCGGGAGGAGCCGAACCTGGTCCTCCACGTCGCACTCCCCTACCAGGATCTCTCGATCATGGACGCCTGTCTCGCGACGAAGGTCGACTACCTCGACACCGCGAACTACGAGCCGAAGGACGTCGCCAAGTTCGAGTACCACTGGCAGTGGGCGTACCGAGATCGTTTCCAGAAAGCGGGGATCACCGGCCTGCTCGGCAGTGGCTTCGACCCGGGGGTCACCAACGTCTACTGCGCCTACGCCGCGAAGCACCTCTTCGATGAGATCCACACCATCGACATCGTCGACTGCAACGGCGGCGACCACGGCCACCCCTTCGCGACCAATTTCAACCCGGAGATCAACATCCGCGAGGTCACCCAGCGCGGGAAGTACTGGGACGGGGAGTGGCGCGAGATCGACGCGATGAGCATCCGAAGGGAATTCGACTTCCCCGGGGTCGGGGTGCGGCAGATGTACCTGCTCTACCACGAAGAACTCGAGTCGCTCGTCGAGAACCTCGCCCCGAAGGGGCTCCGTCGGATCCGGTTCTGGATGACGTTCGGGGAGGAGTACATCACCCACCTCCGCGTGCTCCAGAACGTCGGCATGACCCGGATCGACCCGGTCCAGTTCGAGGGGCGCGAGGTGATCCCGATCCAGTTCCTGAAGGCGCTGCTCCCCGACCCGGGTTCGCTCGGCGAGGGGTATCACGGCAAGACTTCGATCGGGTGTGTGATCTCCGGGGTGAAGGAAGGAAAACCGACGCGGAAATTCATCTACAACATCAGCGACCACGCCGAGTGCTACGCGGAGGTCAGCGCGCAGGCGGTCAGCTACACGACCGGGGTGCCGGCGATGATCGGCGCGAAGATGCTGCTCGAAGGGCGCTGGACCGGGCCCGGAGTGTTCAACCTGGAGCAGTTCGATCCAGATCCGTTCATGGATGACCTGAATCGCTACGGACTGCCGTGGCAGGTTGTGGACTGTGATCAACCGATCGACTGACGGCACAGAGACGGGCGACTTCGGCCCGATCGCGATCTCCGGGAGCGCGCTTCGCGACCTCGAGACGCCGTGCTACGTCATCGACGCGGCGCGCATCGAGCGGAACTGCACGATTCTCGATCGCGTCCAGCGCGAGGGAGGAGCGAAGGTCCTCCTCGCGCTCAAAGGCTTCGCGACCTGGTCGCTCTTCCCGACGATCGCGCGGACGCTCGCGGGGTGTGCGGCGAGCGGCCTCCACGAGGCGAAACTCGCGAAAGAGAAGTTCGGGAAAGAGATCCACGTCTATTCTCCTGCGTTCTCGGATGCGGACCTCGATGAAATCCTCCCGATCGCCGACCACGTGATCTTCAACTCGCTCGCGCAGTGGGAGCGGTTCGCGTCTCGCTGGAACGCTGCCCCGGCCGGCTCGCTCCCCAGTCGAGGACTGCGGCTGAACCCGGAGCACCGCGAGGTCGAGGTCGAGCTCTACGACCCCTGTGCACCCGGCTCGCGACTGGGCGTGACGGCGGAAGCGCTCGGCGGGCGGCTGCCTCCGGGGATCGAGGGATTCCACTTCCACACCCTCTGTGAACTGAACAGCGACGCGCTCGAGCGGACCCTCGCCGCGGTCGAGGAGCGCTTCGGGGAGGCGCTTCGCGATCCGCGAATTCGCTGGGTGAACTTCGGGGGCGGACATCACATCACCCGGGCCGACTACGACGTCGATCGACTGATCCGGCTCGTCCGTGATCACCGGGCGCGGTTCGGCCACGAAGTGATCCTGGAGCCGGGGGAGGCGATCGCGCTGAACACCGGGGTGCTCGTCGCTTCCGTCCTCGATGTCGTCTCGAGCGGGGAGATCGACAACGCGATCCTCGATGTGAGCGCGACCGCGCACATGCCGGACGTGCTCGAGATGCCCTATCGCCCCGTCATCGAAGGGGCCGGCGCGCCCGGGGAACGCGCGCACACGATTCGCCTCGGCGGCCCGACCTGTCTCGCCGGCGATCGAATCGGCGATTACTCCTTCGACGCGCCCCTCGAAGTCGGCGACCGGCTCGTCTTCGGCGACATGGCGCACTACACGATGGTGAAGACGACGACGTTCAACGGGGTCGCTCACCCATCGATCGCGATCTACGACTCGCGAACCGGGGAGAGCCGAGTCGTGCGCCGGTTCGGCTACGAAGACTATCGGGATCGGTTGGGGTAGGTCGGGCAGAAACTACGGTCGCTCCGTCGGCGGCTCCTCGCCTCGTCCCGGGAGATCCGGTCCCGCACCTCCTTCTTCTTCTCTCGCGAGCAGA
Source organism: Planctomycetota bacterium (assembly GCA_032128395.1). GTDB lineage: Bacteria > Planctomycetota > UBA8108 > UBA1146 > UBA1146 > JAQBGV01. The sequence continues at coordinate 23,885 of JAQBGV010000201.1, forward strand.
TCTTCCACCGTCCGGTAGCGGTAAATGGTCTCCGCACCCTGGGTCGGCAAGCCTCCCGTATCCGCGGTCGGACCGTAGGTCGAGTAGACCGGGCGACCGAGCAGCCTGAGGAGCACCGTCAGCTGTCCTCGATGGTGCGACGAGTGGGTCAGTCGGCGGAGAAGTATCCAAGCGTGCGAGCGCGTGGTGTCGAAGAACGCACTCTCCTCCCACCACCAAGCCGCGGCGCGAGAATTCAGGATTTCGCACCTCGCCGCAGATGCTTTGGCATAGTGATGCAGGAACGAGATCCGGTCCTCGGCCGACGGCAGTGTCGGGAGGCCGATCTCCACCCCGAGCATCGTTTGCATCCACTTCCCCTCCGAGACGCAGAGGTGGACGAATTGCTCGAGCGGAGTGCGCGCGAGAGGTGCAGGTCGGAAAGAGAGATCATCTTCGGTGAAGGACGACCAAACGCTCAGCGTCTTGAGGCGCTCGGTCTGGTAGGTCGCCACGAGGAAACTCCCCGGGTTCGCGTCGACCATTTGGGCTCCCTTCCCGACCGGGGCGATCCCCCTCGACCCAAGTTATCTCCCATGAACTCGACGAGGAAGCGGGACTCCCCCTCCGGCCCGCGCAGCGATGAACAAGACCCTTCCAGAACAGGAGTTAGGTGAACCGAGGGGGCGGACGTCCAGATTTAGGGCAGCGATGGCCGATGAAGGGAGGTGACGTGCGTTTCTCGGCCCGCGCATGCTCGGATCGTGAGGTGAACGGGTGATCCCGGAACCGCAGAACGTGGCTCACCAGGCGCGTCTCATCACGATCCCCGTCTTCGTCCTCGCACTCTCCCTCTTCATCACGGTGCAGCTCTGGAACACAGAGCGGCGCGACGCCATGGAGCATGCTCTCGAGGCGATGGAGCGGGAAGGCGCCCAGGCCCGCGACACCCTCGTGGAACAATTCGGAGTACAGAAGAACACCCTCGGCAGCCTGAGGGGTCTGTTCGCGGCGAGCCGATCGGTCGAGCAGGAGGAGTGGAAGCTCTTCGTCCAGAGCATCGGAGTTCCGGCGCACTTCCCCGTGAGCCTCGGTTGCTGCTTCATCGCTCGGGTTTCGCCGGACGAACTCCCGGGCTTCGTAAAGAGCGCCCGAGCGGAAGGGACCGCCGACTTCTCGGTGAGCACGCCCCTGGACCCAGTTCGAATCCCGCCCGACGGTGATCACGCGATCATCCGGTTCCACGAGCCGCGGGCGTTGCTCCCGACGCTCCTCGGTCTCGACCTCGCGCGAGATGCGATGGTCGCGGAGATTCTGGAAGTCGCAACCCTCACCGGCGAATTCTCGCTCACTGAACCGATCACGGGGATCCCCGGGGTGGACTGCCCCGTCGTCTGCTGTTTTCTCGCCGTATACAGGAATTCCGCCCCGACCCAAACTCCCTCCGAGCGCCTCGCTGCCGTCGAGGGTTGGGTCGCGTCATTGGTGCGACTCCCCGATGCGATGGACGAGATCGCTGCCGAGTCGCCCCAACTGGGACTCGAGCTCTACGCCGGTGAGGATCCCGAGACCGGGCTGCCTGCCTACCGCTCGCACCCGGACGTCTCCGCACCGCGCGATCGATGGTTCGGTCACGCCGTCGAGTTCGGCGGTCGGCACTGGTCCCTGTTCGCCTGGGACGAGCGCTCTCTGACCTCCTCGGCGGGGCCGGCGACGCTCATCGTGGGTTCGTTGATCGGTGTCCTCCTCGCTGGCGTGATCTGGTCGCTCCTGCGCACCCGGGGGCGGGCGATCGAGCTCGCAGCCCAGATGACATCGTCGCTGCGCGAGAGCGAGCGAGAGCTCTCGATCGCTCTCGATGTCGCAGAACTCGCACGACTCTCCTCCGACGCCGCGTGCCGGGCGAAGTCCGAGTTCCTCGCGAACATGAGCCATGAGATTCGCACCCCGATGACCGCGATCCTCGGGTTCTCGGAGCTGCTCCTCGAAGGGGGTGCCAGCGCCAAGGTCCGCGCGCTCCATCTCGAGACGATCCGGCGGAACGGCGCGCATCTGCTCGCGATCATCAACGACATCCTGGACTTGTCGAAGATCGAGTCCGGTCGACTCGAAGTCGAGGAGATCCCGATCGGCACCCAAGCGCTGATCGATGAGGTCGTCGCACTCCTCCGGGTCCGCTCCGACGGGCGCGGGATCACTCTCGAGTTCGAAGTCGACAAGGGACTCCCCGCCTCGGTGCGCACCGATCCAGGGCGCTTGCGTCAGGTCCTCGTGAACCTGATCGGGAACGCGATCAAGTTCACGGAGAAGGGCTCGGTCCGCCTCTCGGTCGGAATCGAGGGCGATGACGCGACTCGATTGCGTTTCGAAGTCACCGACACCGGGATCGGTATTCCGGCGGAGAAACTCGAACACATCTTCCAGCCGTTCGCGCAGGCGGACGGATCGACCACCCGGAACTACGGCGGGACCGGCCTCGGTCTCGCGATCTCGAGCCGACTCGTCGCGATGCTCGGGGGCGAACTCTCGGCGAAGAGCGAGATCGGACGGGGGAGCACTTTCGCGTTCACGATCCGAGTCGGGGTGGTCGAGCCCGGAGACCCCCCCCCTCCCCCCCCGAAGGTGGAGTTCCCATCGCTTCCCGATGAACCTGGGCCCAGCCGTGGGCGCGTCCTTCTGGCGGAGGATGGCCCCGACAATCAACGGCTGATCTGGCTCGTGCTCGAGAAGGCGGGATTCGAGGTGGATCTCGCCGAGAACGGCGCCATCGCGCTCGACCGCGCTCTCGCGGAGTGGCGAGCCGGCTTCCTCTTCGACGTGATCCTGATGGACATGCAGATGCCGGTGATGGACGGCTACACCGCCACCCGGAAGCTGCGAGAGGCCGGGTACGACGGGACCATCATCGCCTTGACCGCCCACGCGATGATGAAAGACCGGGAGCGCTGCCTCGAGGCGGGGTGTGACGAGTACGCCTCGAAGCCGATCGACCGATTGTCCCTGGTCGAGTTGGTCTCCCGCTCGTGTGCTCTGACGCGGTGACCTCGCCAGATCGACCCGTCCTTCCGGTGACTCCTCCCGCGCGATCGCCACGAGTAGAATCCGAACCGGTGGGAGCAGCAAGGTCGCGTCCCCGGAGAGGACCCCCATGGAACCGAACGACCGCTTCAGACTCACCGGTCGGCGAACCCTCGTCACCGGCGCGAGCCGGGGTATCGGCCGCGCGATCGCCGCCGAGTTCGTCTCGCTCGGCGCAAAGGTGATTCTCGCCGCCCGGGGGCCAGCAGATCTAGAAGTCGCGGTCGCGTCGCTCCGCCCCCTCGGCCCCGAGGTACACGGGATCGCGGCGGATGTCTCCGAACCCGCGGGGCGCGCCGCGATTCTCGCGGAGGTCGCGGACCGATTCGGTGCCCTCGACGTCCTGGTCCTGAACGCGGGGACGAACATTCGGCGCCGAGTCGAGGACTACGACGACGAGGAGATCGAACTGATTGTCCGCACGAACCAGAGCGCGACGCTCGCCCTCGTCCGAGAGGCGCTTCCGTTCCTGCGAGAGGGGAACGCACCCGCAGTGGTGGTGACCGGTTCGATCGCGGGGATCCAGGCGATCCGCAGCGGGATCCCCTACGCGATGACGAAGGCGGCGCTGCATCAGATGGTGCGCGGCCTCGCCGGGGAGTGGGGACCCGAGGGGATCCGGGTGAACGCGATCGCACCTTGGTACATCCGCACTCCGCTGGTCGAGGAAGTGCTGGCGGACGCGAAGACACTCGAGGAGATCATCGAGCGCACGCCGCTCCGCCGGGTCGGAGATCCCGAAGAGGTCGCGACGGCGGCGGCGTTCCTCGCGATGCCCGCCTCGTCGTTCATCACCGGCCAGGTGCTCGCGGTGGACGGCGGGTTCCTGGCGTATACGTGGTAGGGTCCCGGCGTGTCTGGTTCGATGATGGGACTGGCTCGCCGAAGGTGCTGCCTGTCCCGGACGATGGCC
>JAQBGV010000202.1:0-15765 GCA_032128395.1 Planctomycetota bacterium
GTTCACCTGGGCATTCCTCAAGCAATGCATCGAGGATCGGCGTCCCGGTGTCTCCCGTTCTTTTGCGCCTCGACCAGGATCTGGTAGTCCTTGTCGACCTGGACGCATTCCAGGTCGATCTCACCGACCCGGCGGTTGGCGACAGGGTGGCGGTTGTAGCGGATGGCGACCTTCATGTAGAGCTCGCGGGCGGCGACGAGATCCCGTCGACGATCGAGCCGCTCCGCCGTTCGGAGCATCGACAGGTGGTTGTCGAGATCGGTGAGGCGCTCCCGTGCATCCTCGAAGGGAGTACAGACTTCGAGGCACTGCCGGAAACCATCGCGGGCGCTCGCGAGGTCGCAGCGCTCTTCGGCCTTCACCGCCTGTTGGTAGATGCTTCGGGCCTGCGTCACCGAGTTCCGCAGATCGCCGAGCCGCGTGGCCACGTCCTCGAATCCGGGACGACTCGACTCGCAGCGTTCGAAGAAGTTCACCGCGCGCACGAAGTCTCGCTCCGCTTGGGCGCGGCACCCCTCCTCGTAGCCGGGAACGACGACGCCCGGGGTCGGAAAGACCACCGATCGGGTCGCCCCGAGCCGCTCGTCGACGTCTCGGAAGGGGCGGGTCAGGGCAAGGCACTCCTCGAAGAGCACCCGGGCGCGGCGCACCTTCCCATCGCGTTGCGCGAGGCAGGCGCGCTCGTACAGACTGTCCGCGAGGTCGATGTTCTTCGTGGTCATGCGGAGCCGCTCGGCGGCATCGAGATACCCGGGCACCGATTCGACGCACGCGTTGAAACGCTCTCTCGCCCCGATCAGATTGCCCGCATCGAGGGAAGCGCACCCCTGGGTGTACGCGAAATCGGCGTCCTCGAGTCGTTGGGCCAGGCTGGTGCAGATCGATTGCACCCCGCGATACCCGGGATGGAATTCGATGACCAGGTGGTAGCCGGCGAGGGCGTCGTCGTAACGACCCTCCCGCTCTGCGGTCTGGGCGGCGGCGAACAATTCTTCGGCGTGGCGATCGCGGGCCCGCTGCAGCCGGTCGATGAACCGCTCCGGCTCGGCGGACAGGGTGCGCGCGTGGTCGAAGCACTCGTAGGCGCGGGCCCAGTCGCGTTGGTCGAGTGCGGTGTCCCCGGCGGTGATCCACTCCTCGGCCTGTACCTCGAGGCGCGCCCGGCGGACCCGGTGGCGCAGTCCGGGCTGCCGGGGAGCCCGCTCGAGCGCGTGCTCGTAGTGATCGAGAGCCTCGCCCCAGGCGTAGTCCCGGGCGGCGGCATCTCCTCGATCGATCCACGCAGCGACGAGCCGTACCCCCGCGCTCTCGAGCTCGACCGCGGCGCCGGAGTGGTTCGGATCGAGGCGCAGGGCCTCCTCGAACCTCCGAATAGCCTCTTCCAGATCCCCGCCGTCGCGAGCGGCGATCCCGTCCTCGTAGACCTGATCGGCACGGTCGCGCCGGCTGGCGAGCTCGCGCTCGGCACGCGCCAGTGCTTCGGCGGCACGGGGATGGTCCGGGCGATGGATGAGGGCCTGCTCGAACTCCTGGATGGCGCTCGTGGGATTTCCCTGCGTGAGCGCGCTCTGACCGCGGTCGAAGTGCCAATTCCCGCGCAAGGTCGCCATCCGTTCGAACCTGGCGTCGATATCCGGGTGCCCCGGCTCGAGGCGTCGCACCTCACCGTAGGCGCGCTCGGCATCGCTGAAGCGGCATGCGTCGGTGGCTTGGTCCCCCTGCTGCAGATAGAGGAACACTTGGGTGTTGTGGATCTTCTGATCGATGTCGAAGAGAGCGGGGTCCTTGCGGCGGGCGACTTGATACTCGCGCAGCGCGAGCGAGTACTGACCTCGTCGCGCGTACTCGTCACCGCGGAACGCCCGCGACTCGGGGCTCGCGCAACCGGAGACGGCGAGGAAGAGAGCTGCCGTGGCCAGCGCGGAGAGGATGCTTCGTCGTCGCATCGAGATCAGTCCTTTCTTGGGTCGAACGTGGCCGAGACGGGCCATGACTGCTCATCGGCCAGGGGGGCCCTGAACTTGAAGGTGCTCGGGACTTGTTGTCGCAGGGCGGCGCGTGCCGGTAGTCTTCGTCTTCGAGGGCGGAGAACGGAGGCTCGCCAGAGCGATTCACGGGGCGCAGGCGCGAGATCGTCGCTCCTCGGGCCCCGCCCTTGCGGCTCGAGGGGGGGATCGGTTCTCATCGCGACCCTCGAATCGGGGGTGGAGAGGACCGGTCGGTGCGGACCCACGAGCGGCAGTCATTCGGGCGCCAGGCCGATGGCACCTGCCTCGGGGGCCTCGCTCTGATCTGCTTCCTCGCGGCCGCCGAGCTCTCCCCGATATCTGCGGCCCCTCCGCAAGCCCCATCGCCCGCCGTCGAGCTGAAGGATCTGCTCAACCGTGGGGAGATCGGCCCCGCGATCGAGCTCGGCCGGACGCTCCTCCCCGTCTGCACCGACGATCCGGCGTTCCGGGAGCAGTTCGGGCGCGCCTACTTCCTCCTGGCGGAGGCTTACGGCCGGGAACACCGCCCTCCGGAGCTGGCCGAGCGCGCCCAGCGCGAGGCGATCGGCCACCTGCGAGCGGCTCGGGACCTCTCCCCTCCTCCTCCGCCCCCCCACCTCTATCTGGGGATCGCCGCCCTCCATCACAATCTCGGCGAGACCGCGCAGTCGGTCCGCGTAGCGACCGAGGGAATCGCGGTCCACCCGGCAGACGTCCCCCTCCATCGCATGCGGGCAAAGTCCCAGGGATCGCTCGGAGCGTGGGAGAAGGCGATCACCGACTGGGACGTGGTGTTGCGGGCCGAGCCGGCGGACATCCCCGGCGCGATCGCGCGGGCCGAGGCACTCGATCAGCTCGGGCGCCCCTGTGATGCGGCGGAACAACTGCGAGAGTTCTGCGTCACGTCAGGGAATCCACGCATCGAGAAGGACTGGCGGGTGCACTACGCGATCGCCCGGTCCTTGGTCTACTGCCGCAGGTACGCCGAAGCGGTCGAGCCGTTCGATCGGGCGGTCGAGTATGCACCCGAGAGGGGCGTGATCGCGATCGAGCGGGCGGAGAACCTGTACCGGGTCGGACGGATCGAGGAGACCGTGGTCGTCCTCGACCAGTGGCTCGCGAAGATCGACGCGCTCGACCGCGTACAGCAGGTCCAAGCCCTCTACCGACGGGGAGCGATCGCGAACGCCTCGGGGGAGCGCGCCCTTGCACGGGTCTGGTTCGAGAAGGTGCTCGCGCTCGACCCCACTCACGAGGGCGCTCTCCAGGGGCTCGGTGCGCTCCTTCGCATCACCGGAGATACGGAACGGGCGAAAGAGATCCTCGAGCGCTTCCGCCGGCTCGCGCCGATCGCGCTCGACATCCGGATCGCCAAACAGATGATCGCGCGGCAACCGGATGATCCGCGACGCCGGCTCGATCTGATCGAGCTCCTCATCCAGATCCCCGACCCGCCCAGCGTGCGTCTCGAGCTCGAGGAATTCGCCCGGCGGTTTCCCCGACATCCCGGTCTCCCCGAACTTCGGCGCCGGCTCGGAGCGCTCGAAGCGGAGGTCGGTCCGCCGAAGAAGCGCCCTGCGGGAGAGGGACGATGATCCGGGCCATCGTCGGGATCATCACCCGCTGCTCCATCGTCGCCGTCGCTCTCGCCGGCTGCGAAGCGTCATCCCCGGACGGGGGCACCCCTCGATCGGGGGGCGACTCGTCCGCTCTCCCCTTCGTCGATGTGGCCACGGAACGCGGGGTCCATTTCCGGCACGACAACGGCGCTCGCGGGGAGCGGGTCCTCCCCGAGACGATGGGGGGTGGAGGGGGATTTCTCGACTTCGACCTAGACGGTGATTTCGACCTCGTCTCGTCGATGGTGGCGTGCTCGGCGGCGGTGAACCGCGCCCTCCGAACCGACTCCTCGAAAACGATGGCACCGGCCACTTCACCGATGTGACCGAGGGCGCGGGGATGGGGGACACCGAGCACGGGATGGGGGTCGCGGTCGGCGACGTGGACAACGACGGAGACCCCGATCTCTACTTCGCGAACTTCGGGCCCAACGCCCTCTATCTCAACCGCGGGGACGGAACCTTCGAGCGGGCGACCCCCGAGGCGGCGATCCTTCCCACCTGGTCGTCGAGCGCGACGTTCCTCGACTTCGATGGGGACGGAGCACTCGATCTGTACGTCGTCTCGTACCTCGACGTCGACCTCGAGACCCACCACCCGTGCCTTCGGGACGGGATCCCCAGCTACTGCGCTCCCCGCGACTATCCGCCGCAGGTCGATCACCTGTTGCGGGGGGACGGTCACGGTGGATTTGCCGACATCTCCGAGGCGGTCGGGATCCGAGACACCGGGGGGACGGGAGGGCGCGGGCTCGGGGTGGTCGCGTCCGATCTCGACGACGATGGGGACGACGATCTCTACATCGCCAACGACATGGACCTCAACTTTCTCTTTCGGAACACGCGGGACGAAGGTACCGCGAGATTTCGCGAGGAAGCGGTGTTGTTCGGCAGCTCCGCCAGCGAGGACGGACGCCCCCAGGCGGGGATGGGGATCGACTCGGGGGACTTCGACGGGGACGGCGACTTCGATCTCATCGTCACGAACTTCGAGGAACAGTCGAACGCGCTCTACCGGAACGAAGAGAAGGTCTCGATGCTCGAGGTGAGTTACCACTTCGGAATGGGGTCGACCACTTTGCCCTTCCTCGCATTCGGCGTGCGCTTCCTCGATTTCGACCTCGATGCGGACCTCGATCTCTTCGTCGCGAACGGGCATGTGTTCGACAATGCCGGGGAACTTCGACAAGGATCGAAGTGGGCGCAGGAGGACCAGCTCTTCGAGAACCGAAGCGGTCGATTCGTCGAAGTTCTCGCCCCGGCGATCGCGGCGGGAGCGATCCCGATCCGGGTCGGGCGAGCCGCGGCGAGCGGAGACTTCGATAGCGATGGCGATCTCGACCTGCTCGTGGTGAACAACGGAGACACGGCGGTGCTCCTCGAGAATCGGACCAGCGCAGCCCCCCCGCGCCTCGGTCTCCGTCTCGAGGGGGTCCCTCCCTCGAACCGCGACGCCTACGGCGCGAAGGTGACGGTCGAGGCTGCGGGAAGAAAGCAGGTCTTCGAGGTGCGCGCGGGGTCTTCGTACCTCTCGAGCCACGACCCCCGGCTCATCGTCGCGATCCCGGGCGCCGCGAGCGCGCGAGTGACGATCCGCTGGCCGAGCGGGAGGGTAGAGACCCTCGAGGCGGTTGCGGCGGGGGGGTATCACCACATCGTCGAAGGCGACGGCATCCGAGGAACGACGCCCTTTCGATGAGATGGGGACTGGCTCGCCACAGGGGTGCCTTCTGTTCCCGCTTCGGTCCCCCGACGGAAGTCCACACCGCTACGGCGAGTCCGCCACGTAGAACCGGTGCACCATCACGTGCTGATAGGTCTCCCCCGGCCGCAAGATGACATTCGGCCACCCACGCGTACCCACCTGGTGGATCGCATCGGGGAACGCCTGCGTCTCGAGGCAGAAGCCGTCGTGCTTCCCGTAGACCGCGTCCCCCTTCCCATCGATCCCGTCGAGGAAGTTCCCGCTGTAGAACTGGATCCCCGCCTGGTCGCTGAGGATCTCGAGGACCCGCCCACTCGCGGGATCGACCGCGCGCGCCGCGCGCCGGAGCGTGCCGGGCTCGCCATCGATCACGAAGTTGACGTCGTAGCCGCCGGGGTCAGCTCCGTGCGCCGGGAGCTGCCCGATGTCCGTCCCGATCGCCTTCGACCTCCGGAAATCGAACGGGGTCCCCGAGACCGGGTCGATCGCACCGGTCGGGATCAGGGTCGCGTCGCCGGGGGTGTACCGCTCGGCCGCGAGGCGGAGCGTCTGTCCGAGCACGCCCCCGGAATCGTGACCTGCGAGGTTCCAGTACGAGTGATGGACGAGGTTCACCGGCGTCGCCCGATCCGTGGTCGCCCTCAGCACGACCCACAATTCGTCGTCGTTCGTCAGGAGGTAGGTCACCTCGACCTCGAGATTTCCCGGGTACCCTTCCTCGCCATCCTTCGATCGGTACCAGCAGTGGACCTCCTGCCCCGCGGAAGTCTCGCGGGCCTCCGAGTTCCACACCACCTTGTCGAACCCCTTCACCCCCCCGTGCAGGTGATGCGGTCCGTTGTTCTGCGCCACCTCGTACGCGGTGCCGTCGACGGAGAACCGCCCGTTCGCGATGCGATTTCCCACCCGGCCGACGGTGCAACCGAAGTACGGGCTGCGAGAGCGGTAGCCTTCGAGGTCATCGAAACCGAGGACGATGTCCGCGGTCGTCCCGTCCTTCCCGGGAACGTGCAACTCGGTGACGGTCGCACCGTAGTCGGTGAACTTCAGCCGGATCCGCCCGTTGTCGAGGGTGTAGAGCCCGACCCGCTCGCCGTCGACCTCTCCCCACTCCTCTGCGTCGATTCGGGTCTCTCCTCGATCCTTGTTCGTCATCGTCGTCCCGCATCCAGAGCCGAGCGTCGCCGCAGCGAACGTCAGCAGAGCCACCTGAACGGTCCTCGTTCGTCCGCACTTCATCGGCCTTCGACCTTTCCCTCCCCGCGACGACGGGCGATCACGCGCCGCACCGATTCGTCGGTGATCACCCCGAACAGGATCACCGCACCGATCACCGCGTACTCGACGTTGTTCGGGATCGCATCGATGAGCGTGATCCCGTTCTGCAGGACCTGCATCACCGCAGCCCCGAGTAGTACCCCCAAGATCGTGCCCTCTCCCCCGCGCAGACTGCAACCCCCCAGCACCGCGGCGGCGATCGCGTACAGCTCGTAGAAGCTCCCGAAGTCGACCGGCTGGGCCGATCCGACGTCGAGAACGAAGAGCAACCCGCCGAGCCCGCTCGAGAAGCCGCAGATCCCGTAGGCGAGGATCTTCATCCGATCGACGTCGATCCCGCTGTAGCGCACCGCGGTCTCGTTCCGCCCGATCGCGAAGAGGTACCGTCCCCAGATCGTACGCCCGAGCAGAAGCGCGGCGAGCAGCGCGACCACCACCAGAAAGAGGAATGGAGCAGGGATGGCGACCCCCTCGAAGAGCGGCAGCCGCCCGTTCCCGAGCTTCCGCAGCGTGTGAAATCCTCCCTCGAACCCCTGGGTCTGATCGCCGGTGATCCCGCGGGCGAGTCCCCGATAGATCAGGAGCCCGCAGAGCGTCACGAGAAATGGTTGCAGCCGGAGCCGCGTGATCAGCACCCCGTGCAACACGCCGAGAAGGAGCGAGAGTGTCAGGAGTCCCCCCACCGCAACCACCGGATGCACTCCCTGCTCGACGAGGAGCCAGGGGGTGAGCACGCCGACCAGGCACACGAGCGACCCGATCGACAGGTCGATCCCCCCCGTGATGATCACGAAGGAGACCCCGACCCCGAGAATCCCGAAGAGCGCACTGCGGCGGACGAGGTTCTCCAGATTGAACGCGGTGAGGAAGTGCGGGCTCGCGATCGCGATCAGAAAACTCGCCCCGAAGAGCAACCCTCCCACTCCGAGCACCTTCTTCACGCCGCCTGCCCCCCGCCGGTCGCGAGTTGCAGCACCGCCTCCTCCGACAGCTCATCGCGGAGTAGCTCTCCCGCGATCCGTCCGTCGTGCATCACGAGGAGCCGGTCGGCGAGCGCGAGCACCTCCTCCATCTCGCTCGATGCGAAGAGAATCGCGAGCCCGTCCCCGGCGAGCGCGGCGAGGCGGCGATGGATCTCGAGGCGGGCGCCGACGTCGACTCCACGCGTCGGTTCGTCGAGCAAGAGGACGCGCGGCTCGAGCGGGAGCCACTTCCCGAGCACGACTTTTTGTTGGTTTCCTCCGGAGAGTGTGCCGGCGGGACGCCGATCGTCCGAAGTGCGGATGTCGAGGCTCTCGATCACGCGTGCGCTCTCCGCCCGGGCCCGCGCCTCGATCGCGAGTCCGCGGCGGGAGAACCGCCTCCAACCGGGGAGTGCGATGTTCTCCCTCACCGAGCCGTCGAGGACGAGCCCCTGGTGCCCGCGCTCTTCGGGCACGAGCGCGAGTCCCGCTGCCACCGAGCGCCGCGGATTCCCCGCGGGGACCTCGCGCCCGAACACCCGCACGGTCCCCGAAGTCCTCGCTCGCACCCCGAAGATCGACTCGAGGAGTTCGGTCCGGCCGGCCCCGACCAATCCGGCGAGTCCGACGATCTCTCCCGAACGCGCGGTGAGGTCGATCGTCGGCCCGGCCGGGGCGAGGCGCAGTCCAACGACTTCGAGCACGGTGTCCCCCGGGACGTGGCCCACGCGATCGGATGCGTCGAGATCCCGCCCGACCATCCAGCGCACCATGCGGTCACGATCGATCTCCTCGTGGGACAGCTCTCCGGCGCGCCGCCCGTCGCGGAGCACGACCACCCGATCCGCCACGCGGGAGACCTCGCCGAGCCGGTGGGAGATATAGACGATTCCGGTGCCATCGCGCCGCAACTCGGCGCAGAGTTCCATCAGCCGTTCCGTCTCCGCGGCGGAGAGACTCGAGGTCGGCTCGTCGAGGATCAGGAATCGCGCTTCTTGTCCGAGCGCGCGTGCGATCTCCACCAGCTGCCGGGGGCCGATCGCCAGCGCCGCGGTCGGAGTGTGGGGGGGGATATCGAGCCCGACGCGTACGAGGAGCGCCCGGGATTCGCGTTCGATCCGCGCACGGTCGATCCAACCGCAGCGTCGCGGCTCACGCCCGAGGAAGATGTTGGCCCCGACATCGAGGTTGTCCGCCAGGTTGAGCTCTTGGTGGATCAGCGCGATTCCGGCGGCGATCGCCTCGCGAACTCCCCGCAGGTGGAGGGGACGGCCGTCGATACGGAGTTCGCCTTCGTCGGGAGCGTGGATCCCGGCGAGCACCTTCATCAGCGTGCTCTTCCCCGCGCCGTTCTCGCCGATCACCGCGACCGCTTCGCCGGCGCGCACCGTCAGGTCGACTCCGTCGAGCGCCAGCACCCCGGGAAAACGCTTCACGATTCCCCGGGCGGAGAGGACGGCGGGGGTGGTCACTCCTTGCCGAGCTTCTTCGCGAGGTCGGCGCGGAACGCGACGACCTCGGCTTTGCGGATGGCGCGGGCGGGGATGTGGACGAACGATGCGGGGCGCGACGTCGGGGCGCCGGAAACCGAGGTCAGTCCCGCGAGGATCTCGATCGACCGGTACCCGTACCCGTAGGGATCCTGCACCACCGTCCCCTCGACGATCCCCGCCTCGATCCCCGCGAGCGTCTCGTCCGCCTCGTCGAATCCGATGACCTTCACCCGCCCGGTCTTCCCCGATTGCGCGAGCACCTCGAGGATCGCCGGCGCGTTGTAGGCGAAGAGCCCGACCATGCCATCGAGATCGCCGTGCCGGCTGAGCGCATCCTCGACGTTCGCCTTGGCCTTGGCGGTGTCCATCTGGTCGGTGTAGGTCCCGACGATCGTGAATCCGTTCCCTTCGATCACTCCATCCGCCGGATCGAACCGGTCGGGATCCGGATCGCGCCCGAGGATCTGGTCGATCACCCCCTGGCGACGGCGCCTCGCGTTGTCCTGCTCCATCCGCCCGACGAAGATCGCGATCTTGCCACCATCGGGAAGCGCCTCTTGAACGATTTCGCCGCAGAGTCGCCCGCCGTCGTAGTTGTCGACCCCGATGAAGCAGATGCGCTTCGAGTCGGGGGCGTCGGAGTCGTGGGTGATCAGCTTCGTCCGCGCCGCGACCCCATCGAGGAACTCGGTCTGGTTCCGTGGGTCGATCGGACTGACCGCGATCCCGTCGACCCCTTTCACCAGCAGATCCTCGAGGATCCGCTTCTGATCGGCGACGCCGCCGGTCGGCATGTGGAAGGACGCCTCGACCCCGTACTTCTCGGCCGCGTCCTCGACCCCGATGCGCGCGAGCACCCAGAAGTCCGCCGCACCGTTCGTCACGAACGCGATGCGCTTCGCCGGACCACCGGCACCCTCGGGGGCTCCAGAATCGCACCCGAACGAACAGAAGCACAGGCCGAAGACCAGGATCGTGCGCACGGAGCCCCCCTCGTGATGGCTATCCGACCGTCATGCCGCCGTTGACGTGAATCGACTGACCGGTTACGAAGCTCGCCGCGTTGCTCGCGAGGAACACCACCGCTCCCCCGAGATCCTCGGGGACCCCCCAGCGGTCCATCGGGATCAGTTCGCGATACCCATCCTTCACTTCCTGGGGGTCGTTCTGGTGTCGCTCGACCGGGATCCACCCCGGAGAGATCATGTTGACGGTGATCCCGAACGGCGCGAGCTCGGTCGCCATGCTGCGCGACCACCCGTTCTGTCCCCCCTTGGCGGCGACGTACGCGCTGAAGTTCCCGACTCCGCGGGCGAAGACTTCGCTCGTGATGTTGATGATCCGCCCCCACTTTTGATGCCGCATGTGGGCGAGGGCGGCCCGGGTGAGCAGGTACGGGCTCTTCACGAAGAAGTCGATCATCGATTGATAGAACGCCCAGTCGTAGTGATCGATCGATTTCTGAGGCTGGGCGGGGGTCGCGTTCACCACGACGATGTCGACCGGCCCGAGGGTCTCGGCGATCTCGGAGAACATGCGGTTCACACCGCTCTCGTCGACCGCGCTCGCCCGGAAGAGCGCTCCGGAATAGCCCGCTGCATCGAACTCGGAGAAGGCCTCTTCGGCCCGTTCCTCGTTGTGCACGTAGTTCATCGCGACCTTGGCTCCGGCCGCGCCGAGCGCGAAGGCCATCGCCTTGCCGAGACCAGTGGTCGAGCCGGTGACGAGTGCGACACGGTGGGAGAGGTCGAACGGCCCGCGTTCCATGGCGAGTCCTTCCGCGTGGGGTGGTGCAGAACACCCTAAGACCCCACGCCCAAAAGTCCACCTCCCCAGGTCGGACCCGGGCCCTCGCAAGCCCGGTCAGCGCCTGTGCAACCGGGTCGCAGCTGGAGACTGGCTCCGGACAGCGGTGCCTGGTCCCAGCTTCTGCTGAACCGGGTTCGGCAGCCACCGGACCGAACATGGGACCAGCTCGCCCGTGGCGAGCCAGCCCAGCCACTCCTCATGGACAGGCCGGAGAATTCCCGCAGTCGAGCCCATCCGCGGTCGGATCCACTCCACACCCCGAGAACGGTGCCGGCGGGTTCATCCCGAGCGAGAAGAGGTACGCGAGCAGGTACACCGGGTCCGAGATGTCCCCGCCGCCGTCGTCGTTCGCGTCGTTCGCGTCCTCGCACCCCGGCGGACCCTGCCCCTGGAACAGAACCGCGAGCATCGAGATCGCATCTGCGAGATCGGTCATCCCGTCCCCGTTCGCGTCCGCGCGGATGAACTCGGTCGGAGGGGCGGGGGCGCCGTTTCGGTAGATGATCACCACGTCGGCGAGTTCGTCGACGAGCGCCAGGTCCAGATCACCGTCCCCGTCGATGTCCATGATCGTCGCGCACGAGGCGGCGGACGGAGCAGGGAACTCCTGCCCGAAGGTGAAGTTGCCGAGTCCATCGTTGATCCAGAGCCCCCAGTCCCCCGAGAAGCTCGAGATCATCCAGTCGAGGTCTCCGTCGCCATCGAGGTCACCGACATCGGTCGCGATCGCGGAGGGATCGGTGGCGATGTAGCTCGGCGCCGCGACCGTCCCGTCCCCGCCCCCGAGGTTCACCGAACCGGTGTTCGCACCGGAGTTGCCGCTCGTCACGTCGACGTGCCCATCGCCGTTCAGATCCCCGAGGGCGAGCATCCACGTTCCACCGACCCCCGGCTCGCTGTCGGTGACCGTGAACGTGCCGTCGCCGTTCGAGGTCAGCACGATGATCTGCCCCGAGCTGATCGCCCCGACCACCAGGTCCAGGCGTCCGTCCTCGTTCATGTCCGCGGCGGCGATCGCGCGCTCGGCGCTCCCCCCCGGGTCGAAGAAGGTCGGAGGGCCGAAGTGACCGGTGCCGTCGTTCAAGAGGACCGAGACGGTGCCGTTGCCGGTGTTCGTGTTCGCGAGGTCGATCGAACCATCGCCGTTGACATCGAGCACCGTGATCCCGAGCGGGGTCGGTCCGACCGGGATCTCCGGGAGCGCCTGAAAGGTGCCATCTCCGTTTCCGAGGAGGACCGAGATGGTGTTCGAGACCGCGTTGGCGACGACCAGGTCGGTGTTGCCGTCGCGATCGAAGTCGGAGGGTTCGTTCGGGCTCCCCTGCTCCCCGAGCGGCGCCGGTGGAACCACCATCGGGCCGAGGGTTCCGGTGCCATCCGCGAGGTTCAAGTACACCCGCAGGTCCTCGCTGATCTCGTTGATCACCGCGAAGTCGAGGTGGCCATCGTTGTTCATGTCCGATCCGACTCCACCGTAGGAGCGGGTGACCTGACCCGGCGCGGTGCGCGTCGAGAACTCTTGGATGAGCGTGAACTGCAAACTCGCCGGCGCCGCGGCGGTCCAGAAGAGGAACGAGTAGCCCCCAGGAGCCAGGTCGGTGCCGTCGAGGGCGGTCACCGCCTCCGACAGGATCACCATCACGGTCTCCCCGGCGGAGAAGGGATCGGTCGGGGTGAGCGTGACGGTGTTCCCCGACGGCGCGAAGGAGAGGGTCCCCTCTGCGGATCCGCTCCAGCGCCCGAACGCCCAGAAGCTTGCGGTGGTGATCGACGCGGGATCGATCGCGCGGTCGAAGGTCACCGTGATCGATGTGGTGACCGGCGCGGTGAGCGCGTTGCTCGCAGGTGAGAGGTTGGTGACGGACAACCCCTGACCGGAGGCGACCCCGGTGACCGCGAGCAGTGCGATGATGACGAGCGTGCGGATGACCTGCCGCATCAGAACCTCCAAGGTTGGGGACCGGCTCCGCATGGCCCGGCGCCGCTTCAGGGGCAAGAGGAAGAGACGCAGGGAATCAGATCGGGAACAGATTCCTGCCCGCAGTCCGGAAACGGTGGTGGGGGCACCGGTGACGGTTGCATCGGTGAGCTGAAGAGAACAGCCAGGAGGAAGACCGCATCCGCGATGTTCATCAAGCCATCGTCGTTCGCGTCGTGCGCCTCGAAGCATGGGCCAGCGACCAGTGGGGGGGCGCTCGACACCGGGAAGAGCAAGGCCAGGATGAAGATGCAATCGGCGATGTTCACGGCCCCATCATCATTTGCGTCACCCCGAATGAAGTCGGACTGCGGCGCTTGGGGACCGTTCCTCAGAATGATCGTCGGGAATCCTAGGGGGATCATGGCCAGGTCCAATTCTCCATCCGTGTCCGCATCGAGGATCGTTGCACCCCAACCGCTCGTGATCGGGAAGTGGGGGTGCAGGAGCGGGGTGATCACCTGCCCGAGAGAGAAATTCCCGAGGCCGTCGTTGATCCAGAGGGCCCAAGGACCGGAGACCCTCGTCAGGATCCAGTCGAGATCCCCGTCCCCGTCCAGATCCCCGAGATCGGTCGCTCTCGTATCCGGACCGGTGGCGACGAAGGTGGGCGGCCCGAGGGTTCCATCGCCGTTGCCGAGGAGCACCGCCCCGTTCTCCGCGAACGAGTTCGCGCTCGTGACATCGATGTGCCCATCTCCGTTCAAGTCCCCGACGGCGAGCATCACCGTTCCGTACACCCCGGACACGGTGTCGGTGAGCGTGAAGTTGCCGCTCCCGTCGGACGTGAGGACCACGATCTCTCCCTGACCGAGCGCACCGACCACCAGGTCGAGGCGCCCATCTTCATCCATGTCGGCGACGGCGATGTCCCATGCCGCGATCAACCCTGGACCGAAGAAGGTCGCTGCGGCGAAAGCACCGGTACCATCGTTCGCCGCCACGGAGAGCGTCGAGGCTCCTGCGTTGGAGTTGACGAGGTCGAGATCTCCATCCCCGTCCACATCGAGGACCGCGACGGAGCGGGGGATCGCTCCCACCGGGATGCCGGGCTGCACCTGAAACGTCGCGTCCCCGTTCCCCGCTCGCACGATGAGGGTGTCCGAAAATGCATCGGCGACGACCAGGTCGAGATTTCCGTCGCGGTCGAAGTCGGCGACCGCCGCCGGGCTCGCCGACGACACGAACGGGGTCGCGGGGCCGGCGAAGAAACTGAAGCCACCCAAACTCGCTCCGTCGTTCAAGAAGACTCTGAGCTCGGACGAGCCGAACGCCAGGTCGGTGTGCCCATCGCGGTCCCAGTCGGCCGCGATCCCCTCGGTGCCCGCCTCAAAGATGGTGTCGACCTCGGTGAACTGCAGGTCCGCGGCAACCGCGACGACCCAGAATTGGAACGAGTACCCCCCCGGGGCGAGGTTCGTCCCGTCGAGCGCGGTGATCGCCTCGGAGAGGATGACCATCACCACTTCGCCCGCCGAGAACGGGTGCTCGGGGGTGAGGGTGACGGCGTCCCCCGCGGGCGCGAACGAAAATGCGCCGCTGACCGGGCCGCTCGCACGACCGAACGCCCAGAAGCTCGCAGAGGTGATCGATACCGGGTCGATCGCGCGGTCGAAGTTGATCGTGATCGCTGCGTCGACCGGCGCGGTGACGATGCGGGCTGCGGGAGAGAGGCCGGTGACCGCCAACCCCTGTCCATCTGCGAACCCGGTGACCGCGAGCGACGCCAGGAGAGCGAGCGTGCAGATGATCGGCCGCATGGAACCCTCCAGGGTCGGGGACAGCAGCACACACCTGCGTGAGCCAGTCTCCAGCTGCGGGCGGAAGTGGGGATCGAGTCCATTGTAGAAGCGCGAAGTGAACCGGGCCACGAGTATCAGCCAGCGCGCCTGCGTCGGGGCGGGGGCGCTGGGCTAGAAATCCCGATCCCTCGGATCGGGAGCACTTTTTCACCGGACTGCTAGACTCCCCCCCTTGTCCCCCTCGACGGGGGATGGCGAGATCGAGTCCGGGGGCCATCACGATGCAATGGACCGTTCGCGAGGCTGCAGAGCTCCTCCAGGTGACCGAAGAGATCGTGCACCGCTGGATCCGACTGCGAGGCCTGCCGGCGGCGAAGTGCGGCGATCAGATCCGCGTGAACCAAGTGGAATTGGTGGAGTGGGCGCACTGCCAGCAGATCCCGCTCCACGAGAGTCCGACGAATCCGACGAGTTCGACCCCTCGCGCACTCCCCTCCCTCCACGAGGCGCTCACCGCGGGGGGGATTCACCGCCTTGTTCCGGGGGAGACGAAGCGTGAGGTCCTACGCGCCGCCGTCGAGCGGTTGCGCCTCCCGTCCGAGGTCGACCGCGGTCCACTCCTCGAGACGCTCCTCGCCCGCGAGGATGAAGGCTCGACCGGTTTCGGAAACGGGATCGCGATCCCGCACGTCCGCAACCCTGTGGTTCTCTCGATCCGGAGACCTGTCGTGACCCTCTGTTTCCTGTCGAAGCCGGTCGAGTACCAGGCGATCGACGACGAGCCGGTGTTCGCGCTCTTCCTGCTCGTCAATCCGACCGTCCGGATGCACCTGCACCTCCTGTCACGCCTCGCCTCCCTCCTGCGTTCTCCCTCCCTGCTCGAGAGACTCACAGCGCGCGCCCCGGATGAGGTGATCCTCGGGGAGATCGCGTCGCTCGAGTCGAGCCTGGGCCCCGCCGGTACCCGAGGGGAAACGAGCGGATGAGCGCGACCCTTCTCCTCGTCGCGATCGCTCTCGTCTCGGCGAGTGGCGTGCCTGGACTCTGCCTCCCGCCTCGCTCCCGATCCGGCCCCGCACTCGCGTTCCTCTGCACCGGTGCCGCCTCGCTGCTCGGCGGGGCCGCGGCGGTCCTCGCTCTCGAGGGGAGGGGGTGGCGACTCCCTCCACCTGCCGTGGTCGCTCCCCGGTG
>JAQBGV010000203.1:0-4076 GCA_032128395.1 Planctomycetota bacterium
AGGTCGGGGTAGGTCCACCGATAGGCTTCGAGCTGCTCCGTCTGGAGGGCCCGAACCCCGGCGATCTCGAGGAAGTCGCGGGCGTTCTGCTCGGCCTGGACCTCTTCCCGCGCGTCGTAGACCAGCGTTTGGACCAGGATCACCGTCGCCACGAGTATCACCGTGCCGACGGCCCCGATCAGGTAGGTCGGCACAGCGAGCGGGTCGTCGTGGTTCGGGCCCTCGGGCGAATGCGACGTCATCGTCGGTCCTCTTACACGTTGTGGAAGGCGAGCGCCTCGGGGAGTTTCGGGTCGTTCACGGCGAGTAGCTTGTTTCGACGCAGGATCCATGCGGTCGAGGCGAGGTACACCCCTCCCATCGCGATGAAGATCGTCACATCGAGCATCGAGAACGGGAACACGAGGCCGTCGTTCACCTGCGGCATCACGAGGTAGTACAAGTCACACCAATGCACGATGAGCATCCACGATGCGCCGATCGCGAGCGTCGCCCGGCGGCGCTTCACGTGTCGCGACAGGAGGAACAGGAACGGCACCACGAAGTGACCGAACACCAAGAAGAAGCCCCACGCCCCCCAGGTGAAGATCGCCTGGCGACGCAGGAACCAACCGGTCTCCTCGGGGATGTTGGCGTACCAGTACAGCATGTACTGGCTGAAGGCGATGTAGGCCCAGAACACGGTGAAGGCGAACATCATCTTGCCGACGTCCTGGAGGTGCTCCTCGGTCACCGACCGTTCGAGCCGCCCGTTCTTCTGGAGCCAGATCGTGAGCAGCGCCAGGAACGAGTGGAAGCTCAGCACGCACCCGGCGAAGAAGTAGACGCCGAAGATGGTCGAGAACCAGTGGGCGTCGAGCGACATCAAGAGGTCGAAAGAGGCTGCGGTCAGGGTGACCGCGAAGAGCAGCAGTGCGATCGGAGTCACCCGTCCCATCGTGCGCGACAACTTCGGGTCCCCGGTTTTGTCCTGTCGGGTCGACAGGCGGTAGAAAAGGGCACTGAGGCCGATCCAGACCGTGAGATAGATCACCAAACGGCCGACGAATCCCGAATGGAAGAGCCACCAACCGCTCTTCACCCCGATCAGGACATCGCCCGGGTCGGGGTCCATCCACTTGTACAGGCTCAGCGCTCCGGGACGGAGGGCGATCGGCACGAGGAGCACCGCGAGGAGCACGAAGTTCAGCGAAGTCGCCTCCGCGAGTCTCCGGAGCGATGCGCTCCAACCGGCGCGCGTGAGATGGTGGATGATCACGAAGAAGAGCGCCCCGAGGGTGATCGAGAGGAAGAACGCCACGTTCACCAGGTAGGGGTGGTAGGGGCTCCACTTCTGGATGTGCCCGATCGCGTGATGAGCCGCTTGCCCGTCCGCGCTCCCGTGTGCAGGGGTGGCGTGTTCGACCGCGGCGGTCGTCTCGTGACCCGCCTCGGAATCTCCGAGCAAGCTGTGCATCATCAAGCTCGCGATGATCCCGAACACCGCCAGGATCACCCCGGCGACGATCGCCTTCTGTGCGAGGTTGTCGAGGGAAGTCCGCTCGCCCGAGATGTCGACGTGCGCGTGGGCCATCTCAGCGTCCTTCCTTCTTCGGGGGCACGACTGGGGGCGGGGGCGGAACCGGGGGCGCGACCGGCTTCGTCTTTCGTAGCTCCTGCTGCCACACCTCGGGGAGCGATGCGAGCTCTGCGGCCTGGCTGAACTGCAGCGCCCGCGCCCAGGCGACGATCGCCCACCGGTCTTCTTCCGGAATCTGGGACCGGTACGGCGGCATGGTCAGGATCCCGTTCGTGATCACGTTGAAAATCTGACCCACCGGGTAGGCGCGCGTCTTCTCCGTCGAGAGGTCGAGGATCTGCCAAGTCTGCTCGAGCGCCTGCGAGCGTCGTGCCACGATCCCATCCCCGTGTCCGGAGATCCCGTGGCAGGGGGTGCAGTAGACTCCGAACCGATTGCGACCGCGCTCGATGAACGCCGCGTCGACCGTCACCTGAGACGGAAAGACCGCCGCCCACTCATCTCCCACGCGCCCCCGGTAGAAGTGATCATCCGCTTTCAACTCCCCGCGGGCGATCGTCCCCGCCACCGGGGGACGCATCGCACGGTGGTCCGCGAAGAGCGGGTTTCGCGACTGCGCCTTGAAACGGCGCTGGTTGTCCATGTCGTGGAAGAGATGGATCCGCGGTTCCCGGGTCCGCTGCACGCGTGCCCGCGCGATGAGCACCGGGGGAACCAGCATCAGCAGGTTCACCAGGATGATCGCCGTGTAGATCCAGCGTGGCACGCTCGACTCCTATTCTTCGATCACTTCGACGAACGAAGCCCCGACCGAGCTCAGGAACTCGAGATTTCTCGTCGGGTCGAAAGATCGATCCCGGGCCTCGATCCCGATGAAGAACCGATCGTCGGTCGCCCTCCGAAAACGTTCACTACGGAAGTGGGGACGGTAGAACCGCGGAAGGCCGTTCATCACCAGCATCCCGAAGAACGACCCGAACGCGCTGAAGAGGATCGTCAATTCGAAGATGATCGGGACGTTCGCGGGGAGGCTCCAGAGCGGCTTTCCACTGATGAGGAACGGGTAGTCGATCGCGTTCATCCACCACTGCATCAGGATCCCGGTCAGGCAACCGGTCAGACCCCCGGCGAGGACGATCCACGGCAACCCGGTCGCCTTGATCCCCATTTTGGGGTCGAGCCCGTGGACCGGGTACGGCGTGTAGCAGTCCCAGTGGACGAATCCCGCATCGCGGACCCGCTCCGCGGCGTCCATCAACCCCTCCGCCGTCTCGAACTCGGCAAGCACCAGGACGGGGCGGCCGGAAGTCTTTTCCATCGCGTGGCTCCTCCCGTCCTTCATGCTCGCGCGCCAGCCGCGGAGGGTTCAGCATCTGGTCTCGGTTTGGATTCCGCTGGTGTCACCGGAGCGGGGATCTGCTTCTTGTGACTCTGGTCGTAGAGCACACCCTTGATCTCCGCCATCGCGATGAAGGGGAGGAAGCGGGTGAAGAGGCAGAAGCAGGTGAAGAAGAGCCCGAACGCCCCCAGCATGATCCCGATGTCGACAAAGGTCGGCTTGTAGTAGCCCCAGGCGCTCGGCACGAAGTCGTTCGCCAAGGAACTGACCACGATCACGAAACGCTCGAACCACATTCCGACGTTCACGAAGATCGAGACGATGAACATGATCCAGAGGTTGGTCCGCGCCTTCTTGAACCAGAAGATCTGCGGACAGATCACGTTGCAACTCACCATGATCCAGTACGCCCAGGCATAGGGCCCGAATGCGCGGTTGAGGAACGTGAACTTCTCGATCGAGTTGCCACCGTAGGCCGCGATGAAGAACTCCACCCCGTAGGCGTAGCCGACCATCATTCCGGTCACCATGATGATCTTGTTCATGTTCTCGAGGTGACGGATCGTGATGATCTCCTTCAACCCGAAGAACTGCCGGCACGGGACGAGCAGCGTCATCACCATCGCGAAGCCGGAGAAGATCGCCCCCGCGACGAAGTACGGCGGGAAAATGGTGGTATGCCACCCGGGGACCTGGCTGACCGCGAAGTCGAACGAGACCACCGAGTGCACCGACAGCACCAGCGGGGTCGCGAGCGCGGCGAGCAGCAGGTAGGCGCGTTCGTAGCGGTGCCACGCGCGGTTCGAGCCGGTCCAGCCGAGGGAGAGGACCCCGTAGGCGAGCTTGCGGAAGATGTTCCTAGCGCGATCCCGGAGACTCGCCAGGTCGGGGATCATCCCCATGTACCAGAAGAGCAGCGACACCGTGAAGTAGGTGCCGACCGCGAACACGTCCCAGAGGAGCGGGCTCCGGATGTTCGGCCACATCTGCATCTGGTTCGGGATCGGGTACATCCAGTTTGCGAACCAGACGCGACCGACGTGGATCCCCGGGAAGAGACCGGCGCACATCACAGCGAAGATCGTCATCGCCTCGGCAGCTCGGTTGATCGAGGTCCGCCATCTCTGCCGGAAGAGGAACAAGATCGCGGAGATCAGCGTCCCCGCGTGGCCGATCCCGACCCAGAAGACGAAGTTGACGATCGCAAAGCCCCAGCCG
>JAQBGV010000204.1:0-5690 GCA_032128395.1 Planctomycetota bacterium
GCATCGGCTTCGTTCCCGCGGTTCATGTGGATGTTCCCGAGGAACAGGTAGGCGTTCGCGTGCTTCTCGTCCGGGCGGCTTCGGTCCTGTTGACCGATCAGAGTCTCGAAATTTCGGATCGCGTCCCCGCGCATCTCTGCGTAGAAGTAGTGTTGGGCGAGGGAGAAGCGGGCATCCCAGTTCGTCTCGTCCAACTCGAGCGCACGCTCGAGCGCCTCGGCCCCGCGGCTCCCCCACTTCCCACGCTCGGGTCCGGTCTTGGCCGCGAGCATCTTCTGGAAGCGAGCCCAGCCGAGCTCGGTCTGGGCCATCGAGTCGTTCGGTCGCTCTTTCGCGCGACGTTCGAACTCTTCGAGGAGCGCGTCGATCTGCCCCTCCTCACGAAGCTGCGCCCAGATTTCCGCCCGGGTCGCGGCGTCGAGGTCGGGGTGGGTCAATTCCTGCAGGACCGCAAGGAGGTCGAACGGCGAGAGGGGGGGCTCCGGCGCGGGGCCCTCGCGCATCTCCAGCACCAGCTGCCGCACCTGCTCTGCAAGGGCGCTCTCGGAGACCTGCGGAATCGAGGACTCTGCGAGCCGTGACTCCAGCTCGGAGAGCTTCGCCAGACGGTCCTCGACCTGATCGAGCCTCGCCGTCACCTCTTCGAGGCGCACTCGCAGCTCCGGGCTCTCTGGTCCTCGGTACGCGAGCCTCTCGTTCTCGTCCGTTCGGGAGATCGAATTCGTGAGGATAGTGGCGAAGATCGCGACAGCGGCGGATGCGCAGAGGAGTACGGGGGTAGGAATCTGTTTCATCGGTGTCTCCCCACTTCGTTCGGGACAAGTCGATCGCGACGGTTCGATCGATCCAGAGCAGCGCGGGCTCCGCACCAGCCATTTCAACAAGCAACCGAGCGCTCCACAATCCTCCGCTCCCACATCGATCATGGATCGAGTAAGGGGCTCTCGTGTCCTGAGTCGGAAGTTCGCGAGGGATCGAGATGGCGATGGTCGGAATCCGAAAATTCAACGCAACCAGCACCTTCGATGGTGATGTCGCTCGTCCGGATTGCAGAATAGACTGGCTCGACGAGTTCGGCAAACTCGACTTCGCCCCAGCGGTTCGTGTGATCCAGGCCATTGAGAGTGGACTCGTCCTGGTGGAGAATCGACCTCGCAGCGAAAGGACCCGTTGCGATCGACGCGAGGGAGACGAGCATGAATAGGCTGACGATCATGGCGGCTCTCGGGGTGTGGATCCCGGGGTTGGTTTTCTCCGAAGACGCTGTCAACGAGTACCTCACCCGGTCACACCTCAACCAGGTTCCTCCGAGCCTCGACAGAACCCCGAACGCGCCCTCCGTCAACAGCGAGGAGGGGTTGACCCTCCGATCGCTGCGAGGTCGTCTGGTCCTCGTGCTCTTTACCAGCACGGGGTGAGAGAACTGAGTGCCGACCACCCGCGACCTGGTCAGGTTGCGCAAGAAGTAAAAGAAGGAAGAAGTCCAGATCATCGCGGTCTACTCCGCGAGGTCGAGCCGAGAGTCGTTCGAGAAGCACGCGAAGGCCGAACGGATCAATTATTCCGCGATCTATTACCCCGAAGATCGCATCGGGAAGGCGTACGGCGTGAGCGATGCCGGTCGGAAGTACCCGGCGACCCCGACCTTCCTCATCGGGCCGGAAGGGAAGGTGATCTGGGAGAAGGCGGCGATTCGGCACTGGTCAAAGAGCGTCTCCGCTCTCGAGTCGCTCATCGACCGAGAGTTGAAGAAGGAGCAGCCCGCCAGAGGGACCCGGTCACCGCCGGACTGACTCCCCGGGCGACAGCGTTCTCGAGCGTCTCAACAACCGAACTCGATGGAGATCGATCATGACACTCGGACACCCGCTCCTCCGGATCATCCTGGTCTGCATCGTTTGCATCGAAGTACCTCCCGGGGCTCTCGCCGGGGAGGACCCCATCGAGAAGGATCCGCTCGAGCTCGCGCTCGAGAGGTTCTGGGCCGCTCGCGGGGACGCGCAAGTCGGTGAGGCGATCGAGAAGGTTCTCGCCGTCGATCCTGACTTCGAGGAACTCCTCACCCGATTGCGACGCGGCCGCCGCTACATCGCTGATGTCCCCCGTGGAAAAATCATCACGAAACGGAGATTCGCCGGGCACGACCATCCGTGCATGATCTTCATCCCCGAACAGTACGACCCCGCGCGCAGCTGGCCGGTGCGCTGGGACCTCCACGGGGGGATGGGGCAGCCCGAGTGGAAGAAGCTCGACGGCAGTTGGTCTCCGGGGTACGCGGCGATCGAGCGGTACACGAACGACCTGATCACGGTGGTCCCCGCCGGGTGGTGGGACTCGATGTGGTGGGAGGGGAGCCAGGCCGACAACTTCCGGGAGATCCTCGACGACCTCAAGCGCACCTACAACGTCGATGAAGACCGGGTCGTGATGATCGGGAGTTCCGACGGTGCGATCGCGGAGTGGTTCTACGCGTTTCGCGATCCCGATGCGTGGGCTCACTACGTCGGGTTCGTCGGGTTCCCGGCTCGCCTGACCAACCCCGCTCTGCGCCCCGACGGACAGATGCACCTGAGCAACCTCGCGGGGCAACGGTTCCTTCTCCACAACGGAGTGAAGGATCGCATCGTCAACATCGGAGTGACCCGGAAGTACTTGAAACGGCTCCGCGCGGTCGAGGGGGTGGAGATCGAGGCCCACGAGCACGAGACAGATGGACACGAGCTGAATCTGACCCGCGAGGAGGAAGTCCACTCGATCATCGAACCGCTGCGTCATTCCCGCCGCGATCCCCTCCCCGACCGGCTCAGCTGGGCGACCGAGCGCACCGATCGCTACCATCGGCGCAGCTGGTTGGTCATCGAGGAACTCGATCCCGATGCACCGATCGATCGCACGAACATCCTTCCCCGGATCACCGGTCGGAACGTCCCCCGCGTCGACCCTCTCGAGCCGAAGCCGTGGGGGCGCGTCGCTCTCGAGCGGGAGGGGAACACGGTCCGCGCGACGACGACCGCGGTGCGGCGCTTCCGCTTGTTGCTCTCCCCGGATGAGTTCGACCTGACCGAGCCGGTGCGTGTCATGGTCGATGGACGGACCGCCTTCGAGGGAACGGTTCCACCTGACCGCCGCACCCTCCTCACTTGGGCTGCCCGTGACAACGACCGCCGGAAGCTCTTCGCAGCGGAGCTCGAGATCGTAGTCTCCGAGCGACCGGGTGGGTGAGGGTCTGCCGGAGGAGCGCGTCGCCCCGAAGCACCCCTGCGTTCTGGCATCGGCTCTCCTTCGAGGAGCCGGTCCATTCATGGGCACACGGGTGCAGCTCGATCCGACGAGGGAGGGACGAGCAGCGGAGTAGGAGGCATTCGCGGACCGCGCGGGCATCAGTCGATCGATCTCGCCGGTCGTACTCCGAGTGCCTTGAAGATGAATCCCGGGATGTAGCTCCCCCGCGCCCCAGACCTGCACCCCTCGACGGCTTCTTGATACGACCCGCCGCGATACGCCCGGTTCTTCCGATCGGCTGGAATTGCGATCTCTCCCGGATACGGATCGAGGGGGGGAACGTATCCCGCTGAATATGCGAAGTCCGAGCACCACTCGGCAACGTTTCCGTAGACATCGTGTAGGCCGAACGCGTTCGGCCCGAAGCTCCCGACCGGCGCCGTGGTGCGCCAGCCATCTCCATTTCCGACGAAGTTTCCGAACACAGACGCGGCGATCGGATCATCTCCGGTCGACCATACGGTCGTCTCTTCGCACCGCGCCGCAAACTCCCACTCTGCCTCGGTGGGGAGTCGCAGCCCCATTCGGAATGCAGCACCTGCGCAATCGAACCACGACACCTGTTCCACCGGCTGCGAGAGCATCGCGCGATGCCGACTCGGGTTCGCGCTCGAGAATCTCAGCCACTGGCCCTGGGTCAGCTCGAACTTGGAGATGAAGAACGGGGGGACTCTCGCCTCGTGGACCGGGCCCTCCCAAGCCTGCATCCACTCGTCGAAATTGGCTGCGGTCTCGTTCTCGTTCTGAATCCCTTGCAGGAATTCTCCGCCGGGGAGGAGGACGAGCACCATCCCGGTGTCTGCATCCATCTGCCAAATACGTTCCGCGCGCGGTGTGGACTCTTGCGCCAACTGCGGCACCTCCCCACTCTGGACGTGCCAGAACTCCCACAGTCCGGACTTCGGGTCCTTCCCGAGCGGCACGAGGCCGAGTTGCGGATCGAGGATCAGGCCGCCGTATCGCGGATCGGCGCTGATCTCTACGACCGCCCGATCCCACGCTGCGGACACCTCGACCCCGCTGCGGCTGGCGGACTCGATTCGTTCTGCCTGCAGCACCCGCTGGCGGACGCTTGCCACCGTTCCCAGTGCAGGGTCTTCCGAAGCGAACGACCGGAGATCGGCGACCAGCCCCGCGAGGGCCTCGTGCTCCCACTGTTCCTCGAGCGTCCCGAACGTCCACGTCCTCCTCTGCGCGACCTCTTGCTCCAACCTCGCAGTCTCAGCGACCGCTTCTTCGATCAGAGCATGTCGCTCCGCCACTCGTCCCTCGTCCGCCTCCTGGAGGTATTCAAGGATCGACCTCTTGTGTTCGAGCTCTCGTGAGCGCGCGTGCGTCCAGAGATCGAAGTCTTGATCCTGGTCTAGATAGTCCTGTGCATGACTCCGGAGGTCGTTCAGGGACTGCATGTGCAGCGGGAGACGATCCACCAGCTGATCTGCGCGACGCAGCCAGTCGCGCATCTCCAGAAGTCGCTCCGGGTACGCCGGCCAGAGATCCGCTGCTTCCTCTTGGTAGTCCTGCAGTCTCTTGATGTCCGAGAGACGGATGATCTCCTCGTAGCGTCGAGTCGCCAGGTCCAGGCTATCCTGCGCCTGCAGATACTGGGATCCGGAGACGACGAGTGCCGCGATGAGGGTGATCAGAATGCCTGCGAGCGCCACCGCGGTCACACGGTGACGTGCGATCAGACGCTGCGCGCGGTACAGCCGACTCGCAGGACGCGCCAGGATCGGCTCGTTCTTCAGATGTCGACGGATGTCCCGTGCAAAATCAGCGGCGGAGTCGTACCGGCGGGTCTTGTCCTTGCTCAGAGCCTTGCTCACGATGACCTCGAGGTCACCGCGAAAAGCGCTGTTGATCTTGGAGAGCGGTGTGGGTACTTGGTTCCGGATCGCGAGGACGGCCTGGACGACGTCGAATCCTCGCGCCTCGATCGGAAGGCTGCCGGCGAGCAACTCATGCGTGATGACGCCCAGCGCATACACATCGGTGCGAGTGTCGATCGCAGCCGCGTCTCCCATCGCTTGCTCGGGGCTCATGTACGGCAACGTTCCGAGGACTCGACCCGCATGGGTGTGGACGGTCGAGGTCTGGCCATCGGAGTGCAGCGCCCGGGCGATGCCGAAGTCGAGGACTCTGGGCTGCCCGCTTCCGTCGACCAGGATGTTGTCGGGCTTGAGGTCCCGGTGGATCACGCCATTCTGATGGGCGTAGTTCACCGCATCGGCGATCGCCAGGATGAGATCGAGTCGAGCCCTCAGCGGAAGATCGTGGTCCCGGGCGAACTGCGTGAGCGGAACACCTTCGATATGCTCCATCACGATGTAGGGGAGTTTCCTCCCAGCGTCGGGAATCGTCCCCGCTTCGTAGATCCGTGCGATTCCCGGATGCTCCAATCGTCCCAG
>JAQBGV010000205.1:0-47283 GCA_032128395.1 Planctomycetota bacterium
CTCCTGAAAGATCAGGGCCATGTGGTTCTCGACGTAGCGATCGCTCCCGGCGCGCTCTTCCTCGATCGCAGCGGTCTCGATCACCTCGCGCGTCGCCTCGGCGCTCGTCTCGCAGATCGTGGACGCCACCACGTGGCGCCAGTACACGCTTCAGGTGTCCTTCAGGGAGTCGCCGGAGATGAACCCGTTCGCCACGTAGAGATCGAGATCGCCATCGAGGTCGAGGTCGAGGATGGAGGCGCCCCACGCCCAGCTCGCGCCGATCCCCCCGGCGCTCGGATCGAGCCGCTCGAAGCCGCTGTCCCTCTGGAGGAAGATGCTGTTCCCCGCCGCGAGTTTGTAGAGAACACCCTCGGTCTCGCTCCGGTCCCGGTCTGCGAAGCGCTTCAGGATTCGGTTCCCCGCCGAAGAGGACATGTTCGAGATGTAGAGATCCAGCCGACCGTCCTGATCGAGATCCCCCCACGCGACGCCCATCCCGTTCCCGACGTCGAGCAGTCCGAGCTCCTCCGCGACGTCCTCGTAGGTGCCGTCCCCGCGGTTGCGGTAGAGCGCGTTCACCCCGTAGTCGTTCGCGACGGCGAGATCGATGTCCCCATCGTTGTCGTAGTCCGCCGCCGCCGCCGCGTAGCTCCACGATTGGCCGGCGACCCCCGCCGCCGCGCCGATCTCCTCGAAGCGCGTGCCGTCCACGTTGCGCAGCAGTAGGTTGGGCTGCCCGTTGGTCGCGCGGTGCCACGAATTCGGGTACTCGGCGTCGAGCCGGCCGTATCCGCAGATGTAGAGATCGAGGAATCCATCGAGGTCGTGATCGAACGCGACCGCAGTGAATGCGTTCACGTACAGCTCGAGCCCCGCCGCCCGGGTGATATCGACGAACTTGCCGTCGTCGTTGCGCCGCAGCACGAGCGACTGTCCCGCGGGCACTCCGTCCCGAGTCCACCCGACCCGAGCCGCGAACAGGTCGAGATCTCCATCGCGATCGAGATCGAAGAGGAGCGGGCTCGTCATCCCGCCGAGATCATCGAGCCCGACCTGTTCGGCGATCTCATCGAAGCGTCCATCCCCGCGATTCCGGTACAGGAACGCCCGGTGCGCGGATGAGACGAGAACATCGAACAGGCCGTCGCCGTCGATGTCCTCGCTCGCGGCGCCGCGCCAGTAATAACTGCGGTTCTCGGCGTCGCCGAAGCGCGGTGCGTGGTGTGCGAGACCCGCAGCTCGCGAGACTTCGACCAGCAGCGGCGCATCGGATGTTTGCTCACGAGCGCGCTCGAGCGTGAACTGACCTAGCCGCCAAGCGCCCCCCTCGCCCGCGTGCACCCGGCCCTTCGCCCAACCGTAGAAGGAGATGATCCCACCGCTCGCATTCGACCCGATGATCTGGACGGTGAGGACGATCTCCCCAGTGCTCCGACTCTCGGAGAACTCCGCCCCGCGGGTCTTGAAGAACACCCGGTCGATCCGAGTCAGTGAATCGAGCCGCTCTTCGATCGACGCGAGGAAGCGACTGCGATCGACCCCCTCGGGAAACCCCGATTCGAGCCGACGCTCCACGACCCCGGGCGCGAGAGGCGCCGACTCCCACCCTGTGAACGCGTCGAGCGGAGTGCCCACGAACGCCGGATCGAGATACGCGACCGCGGCGGGGAAGTCGCGACGGAGCACCGCCCCCGAGAACTCGATCAGTCGGTTCGCGACCTGTTCGGTGAGCTCTTCGACCTCGACCATCGCGGTGATGCGCTCGTCGGATGCACCCGGCTGCGAAGTGGGTGGTGCAGTCGGCGAGGAACCCGGAGGCGACGCGTCGCACCCGAGGAGGAGGAGGAGAACAAGTGTGGTCGAGAGGATTCGCATCGTCGGTTTCACCATCCGTCGCTTCGTCGCTCGAACCAGTTCTTCCAGCGGTCGGTTCAGAGTATCCACGACGGACGGGGAGAGAGGAAGCGATCCGACGACCCGGACGATCGCTCAGAGCTGATCAGCGACGAATTCCGCGAGGTATTCCCCCAGCGAGCAACTCAGGGTCTCCTTCATCAGGATCGAGTGCGCCAGGTCCTCCTCGAACAACCGCGTGCGCAATGCCTCGACGGCTTCGGGGTTGGAGGTCGCCAGGTTCATCTCCGAGTTGTCCTTGAGGCTCAAGCGGTCGAAGTTCGCCGATCCGGCGCAGATCCAGCCGTCGAAGATCGCGGCCTTCACATGAGACATCCCCGGATAGAAGTACACTTGGATGCCATTCTCGTACATGAGATTCGCGGTGACCATATTGCTCGCGTTCATGATCTCGTGGTTCCCGTTCGCCGGCAGTACCACGCGAACATCGACGCCTCGTCGTCTCGCGCGGATCAACTCGTGGAGAATCGCGTTGTCCGAGAAATAGGCATTGCTCACGATGATCTGGCGCTGCGCTCTCTGGATCGCGCGGAGCTGAGCCACGTAGATCTCGCTCTTTCCCGGACGGGTGAAGAGAGTGCGGATCGGGTATCCACCCGAGCGCGCTCCGCGCCGCTTCGAGCTGAACCAGTTCACCGCGTACCCAAGATCGCCCCAACGCGACGCCCGAGCCCAAGTGGAGCCGAAGTCCGCCACGATCTCGGAGACGATCGTTCCGTCGACTCTCATCATCATGTCGTGCCAGTGGTAACGGTACTCGCGACCGAAGTTCATCCCCCCGGTGAAGCACACCCGCTTGTCGATGACGATCGTCTTGACGTGATCCGACTTCAACCAGACGTTCGTCTGCACCCGGAGTTTGATCTTCGAGCCCTCGAGGAGGTATGCGGCCATGGAACTCGGCGGCTCGAACCCCGGAGGCAAGTCGTCCGCGACCTTTCCCTCACCCATGATCTGGCCGAGCCGGTCGAGCAGGATCCTGACCTTCACGCCTTCGTTCGACTTCTTCTTGAGCAGGTTTGCGAGGCTCACCGCGTAGTCGTCGTTGTCGAAGATGAAGATCCGCACGTCGATGGACTGCTCCGCCGCATCGATCGCCTCGATCAGGGTCGGGAAGAACTCATCCCCGCCGATGCAGAATCCCATCGTTCCGAGCGAGGACTCGCGCCCGACGATCTCGTCGAGTTCGCTCTCCCACTCGACCAAGTCCATCGGCTCGGCACCCTCGTCGACGGGAGGGGGAGGCCCGGACTGGACCGCATGCTCGACGACGGTCAGGAGTTGACCGGGGTGGAAGAGCTGGAAGGCAACATCGGCGGTCCAGGCGATGAACCGGTATGCCGAGGAGACGGGCCGCATGATCATTCCGAAGGCGTGCCCATCGATGAGGAGATCGTAGGCCGACTCGAGCTGCTTGCCGAACGGACGCCCGTGCGAGCTCTTCCTTCGTCCCGTCAAGGCTTCGAACCCGACGGCCAGGCCCTGTCGAGAATCGAAGTAGACCATCGGAATCTCAGCGCCGGCAACCCCGGAGGCCAAGGCGACGAACGCGTGTGGGGGATTCTCCAGAGCGGAGTGGGCCTCGGTGAGTTTTTCCAGCGTGAGTTTCGTCAGTTCTGGATCGGAGTAGACCCGGACCACTTCGAGGGCGTCCGGTTGGTCTTCGGTGTCGACGATCACCGACTGGCCCTCGGCGTCGCGGAACAGGATGACGGTGCGGCGGCCGATTTCGAGCTGGACGCCCATGCCGGGCTCGCGGGGCGTCAGTTCGCGCACCAGTGTCGCGCGCAGTGCAGTGAACTCCTCGCTCGAGATCAACTCGACGGGGTGCAACCTGGCGACCACTGAAAGGTATTCGTCGATCTCCATGAACTCGATCGGGACCGTCAATGCTTTGACTTCGCCGTCTGCGAGTACCTTCTGAAGCTCCCAGACCGAGCGCGCATAGAAGACACGGCTCTGAGCGCTGTCGCGGGGGAAGACCCGGAAACGGCAGGCGTATTCGTGGTCGCTGCTGTAGGCCTCTTCGATGGCGACGGCAGCTTGGTTACCCAGCCAGGCGAGCCCGATCTCGTTCACGGTAGCGGGGGCAGTGCGCATGCTGGCGCAGGACGTCAGCGAGATGGTGAGGGTCGTCAGCAGTGCGAGATCGGTCCACCGGGAAGTCATGGTGAGAGCCCCTCAGGTCGGCGTGCTGCTCGGTGGAGTCGACCACCCACGCGGTCGTTCCAACCAGGAAGAGATGCGCCGATCCGAAGTCTCTGGGTTCACCGAACCAGCGGGGGGGCGGATGCGGATCGGGGCGTTCGGCGGGGAAATGCCATAACTCTCACGAACGAGGGGGGTTGTCGCTGACCTGGTTCGGGATGTGGCGCTTCCGGGGGTGCGCCGAATCGGCTGGAATCCGCGCGACGGAGAGTATCATCCCGCCCCTGCCCGAGCCGCGTACCCACTGGAAGTTACGGGGTCGGAGGCGGTCCCCAAGAATGGAGCGTCGCCGGATGCGTGGCTGGATCATCTATCACCGACCCGTGGACAAGAGCGACCCGAGCTCCCACGGCGTGCGGCGTTTCCTCGAGTCCGCCGAGAAGCACGGCGTCGACTTGGACGTCGTCAGTCCCGAAGAGGTCGACCTCGTCGTCACCCGGGACGACCGCAAGGGAGTGTTCCTGCGCGGCAACCACGTCGCGCTCCCCGATTTCGTCCTCCCCCGCACCGGCTCGGGGACGACCTACTACACCCTAGCGGTGATCCGGCACCTCGAGCGCCTAGGGGTGAGTTCGTTCAACTCGTCGTCCAGCATCGAGACGGTGAAGGACAAACTCTACTCGCTACAGATCCTCGCCCAGAGCAACTTCCCGGTGCCACGGACGATGCTCGCGCGCTTCCCGGTCGACCTCAACGTGGTCGAGAAACAGGTCGGGTTCCCGGTGGTGGTGAAAACCGTGAGCGGCTCGCAGGGGCAAGGGGTCTACCTCTGTGATGACCACGAGAAACTGCACGAGCTGGTGGAGGAGATCGGCGCGTCGAAGAACTCGCTCAACATCATCTTCCAGGAATTCATCGCCTCGAGCCGCGGCCAGGACCTCCGCGTGTTCATCCTCGGGGGGCGCGCGATCGCGGCTGTGCGCCGCGTCGCGAAGGATGGCAACTTCAAGGCGAACATCTCGCTCGGCGGCGAGGCCGAGCCGTACGACCTCACCCCGGAGGCGGAGTGGCTCGCCGCGGAAGTCGCGCGGATCTGCGGTCTCGACATCGCCGGGATCGACCTGCTCTTCGACGGCGACCGGTTCAAGATCTGCGAGGCGAATTCCTCCCCGGGGTTCAAGGGGATCGAGAAGGTCTACGACATGGACGTCCCGGGGGAGATCTTTCGCTTCATCCGCGTCCGTCGGGGATTGGTGTAGAGGGTCTCCAGCGGAGAGCAGCCCCCCCGAGAAGCCCCTCGGGCGACGGTGCACCGCAATCCTGCGCCGGGGCTTCGTTCGATGAACCAGCCCGGTTTCCACGGTGCCCCAAAAAAACCCTGGCGGTCCCCTCGCCGGTTCTCGCTTCCTCCATCGGGGGGGCGTCTCCCCATCGGGCAGTCCAGTCCACTGAAGGAAAGCCCGTCGACTACTCACTCTCTCGTAGGGAGGTCGCCAGTGTCTCGCACGCATCGACTCTCAGTGTTCCTTGTCCTCACTTGTCTAGTTCTCTTCGCCACACTCGCGGGTGCTCAGTCGACCCTTGCGGTCCCCGGTGCCTATCCGACGATCCAGGGTGCGATCAACGCCGCGGTGGACGGTGACACCGTGGAGGTCTCCCCCGGAACCTACTTCGAGAACATCGAGTTTTCCGGAAAGGGCATCACCGTTCGTAGCACCGGTGGATCGGGGGTGACGACGATCGATGGAGGGTTCGCAGGCAGTGTGGTCACCTTCACGAGCGGCGAGGGGACGGACTCCATTCTCGAGGGCTTCACCATCACGAGCGGCACGGGGACTCTTTGCTTCGGCGCTCCTTGTGGTGGTGGCATTTTCTGTGCACTCTCCTCGCCCACGATCGTGGGAAATCTCATCACCGGCAATACGGCGACCTACGGTGGTGGCATCGGCCTAGAGGAGCACTGCCATCCGAGGATCATCGACAACGTAATTTCGAACAACACCGCCACCGAACTCGGAGCCGGGATCGACGTGTTCCTCGTGTCGAGCCCGCTGATCGACGGCAATGAGATCACCGACAATATCTGCTTGGGGGTGAGCAACCCCAACGTCGATATGCCGGGGGGCGGTGGGATCGCCGTCGAGAACCGGTGCTCACCGACGATCACGGACAATCGCATCTCCGGCAACACTGTCGGTGCGTTCGGGGTCGGGGGTGGTGTCTTCTGCTTTTACGCCTCGTCCCCCCTCATCGCGGGGAATCAGATCGATGGCAACTCCGCGTACCATGGTGGGGGCATTTCATGCATGCTCCAGTCCCATCCCATCATCGTGAGCAGCACGTTCCACGAGAACAGCGCCGTGAGTTCCGGTGGTGCGATCCAATCCGTGAGGAATTCGTGGCCGACGGTTCGAAACTCCATTCTGTGGGCCAACACTGCTCTCTTTGGGGCGGCCATCCGGACCGATCCTGTCGGGAGCAATTCGACCGTGACCCATTCGGATGTGGAGGGCGGATACGCGGGAACGGGGAACATCGATCAGGATCCGCTCTTTGTTGCTGCTCTCGCGGGAGACTTCCATCTGACGCCAGGTTCACCGTGCGTCGGCATGGGAGACTCACGCGCTCACTTCTTGCAAGAGACAGACGGAGACGGTGGGAGCCGAATCTATTGCGGAGAGACCGACATCGGGTGGGATGAACTCGAGGAAGCTTGTGGGTACGCCCCGCCTTCAGATCTGACCTGTACGATCTCGGATGACCTTGTGACGCTCACCTGGAGCAATTCCGCCCCCTACGACTCCATCGAAGTCGCTCGAGATGGTGTGCTCCTCGACACCCTCGTCGGAGCGGACACCACGTTCGATGACTCCCCTGGCGCGGGTCACCACGTCTACTCCCTCACCGTGGTCTCGGCGGGTGTGAGCTGCTGTGGGCCCGG
The DNA here is from genome assembly GCA_032128395.1 of Planctomycetota bacterium. Classification (GTDB taxonomy): domain Bacteria; phylum Planctomycetota; class UBA8108; order UBA1146; family UBA1146; genus JAQBGV01. The sequence goes on from JAQBGV010000205.1 coordinate 6,986, forward strand.
TTGTCGCGCCCCGATGCCGGGGACGTATCACATCGACGGGGCAGCGACTCCGCCGGGGACAGGGTCCGTCGCCGCTCCGTACGCCTCGATTCAATTTGCCATCGCGCAATCGGAAAGCGTGAACGGCAGCGTGCTCCTGGTGGAGCCGGGAGTCTACGCGGAGAACATCGACTTCCTCGGCAAGGAGGTGGTTCTGCGAAGTGTTGGGGGTCCGGGGTTCACTACGATCGACGGCAGCTCCCAGACCCGGGGGCCAGAATTCGCGAGCGTAGTCACCTTCGCGCGGAACGAAGGGGCCGGCGCAGTTCTCGACGGGTTCCGTGTGACCGCCGGCACAGGGACGCGGTACCCCTTCACTGCGTCCACTCAATACCGCGGTGGCGGTGTCCTGGCCGCGAACGGCGGGCCCACGATCGAGAACAATTGGATCACCGACAATCAACTGTCATTTGCGAACGGCTTCGGAGGAGGGATCTTTGCGAGCATCGCACCCACGATCGTGAACAACACGATCCGGTCGAACACTGCTCTCCAAGGTGCCGGGATCATGATCGGCCGGGCGGAGACGACCGTGATCGCCGGGAACGTCGTGGCGCAGAACTCCGCAGCCCAGAGCTGCGGCGGAATCGTGGTCAACGGCGCCCTAGACGCTTCGCTCACCAACAACACGATCGCGGACAATCTCGGACCGCAGGGAGCGATTCGCCTGGATAATTCCAATACGACGGTCACGAACTCGATCCTCTGGAACAGCGCGGGACCAGAATTCTTCGTGTTTTCGGGTGCACCTCCCACGGTGAATTATTCGTGCATCCAGGGGGGGTACCCCGGCACCGGGAACATCAGCCAGGATCCGCAATTCATCGATCCTGCTGGCGGTGACTACCACCTGATGTCGCCGGGGTCCCCCTGCATCGACGCAGGAGACAATGGAGCCCCGTATCTCCCACAGACAGACATCGACGGTGGCCCCCGCATCGTCGGCCTGGCCGCGGACATCGGCGCCGACGAAACGGACGTAATCGTGACTTTCATCCGCGGGGACGGGAATGACGACGGCATGGTCGACATCGCGGACCCGTCCTACACGCTCATCTATCTCTTCGGAGTGAATGGGCCGTCCGTCTGTCTCGACGCCCAGGACTCGAACGACGATGGCGTGGTGAACATCGCGGACCCGGTCCATGAGCTCGGGTGGCTCTTCACGCTCGGTCCGCCGCCGCCGCCGCCGTTCCCGAACTGCGGGTCGGACCCGACGGCGGATGGTCTCGATTGCCTCGACTACACCTTCTGCCCCTCGCAGGCTCGAGTATTGCGCCGGACCGCGACAACGCGGTCCGGCGCAGCACGACAGCCTCCTAGTTCTTCTCCGCGACCCAGATCACGAACCTTGCGCCCTTCCCCTCCTTCGCTCGTGACCGCACCTCTTCGCATTCGAATCCTGCTCTGCGGAGGTTTTGGGAGAAGAACTTTGCGGGTCCCGCCGCCCAGATCGTCGCGACTCCGGGCTTGCGGAGCGCTCTCGCCAAGGTTCGGAGACCGTCGCGCGAATAGAGCCACCCCTCCGACGGTCCCGTCTTCGAGTGGGGACCGTTGTCGATGTCGGAGATGATCGCATCGTAGGAACCCGGGTTATTTCGCAACAGATCGGCGACGTCCCCGACCACGACCGTCACGCGCGGATCGACGAGAGGGGCCTCGGCGAGAGGGGCGAGGAGAGTGCGGTTCCACTCGACCACCTCCGGGACCAGTTCGGAGACGATCACCTCGGCGTCTTCGCTGACGTGGTCGAGCGTGGCTCGGAGCGTGAAACCCATCCCGAGCCCGCCGATCAGCACGCGCGGGGCTGGCTTTCCACGGAGCTTCTCGCACGCCAGATGAGCGAGCTCCTCCTCCGACGAGGTCGCGCGGCTGTTCATCAGCTCCCAGTTGCCGACGAAGATCGAGAAGACCTCGCCGTGTTGGTAGAGGCGGAGCTCCGCACCGGCTGCGAGCTCGTCGTTCTGTCCCGGTAGGCCGACGGTGCCGGGGATGACCGCGGTCGCGATCAGTTTGCGGGGGAGCATCCAGGGTCCCTTCGAGGAGTGTGAGGGGCCAAGGTACCGCGATCGACCGCATTCGAGTACCGATCGCCCGCTCGGCCACTCGATCCGGAAGCGCTACGACAAGCAGCGGCCCCGAGGGGGGGAGCCGAAGTGCGGGGGGTCATCCTGGGAGATGGGCGGACCCGCGCGACCCGGTTGCGACGCCGGTGAAGAGCTCTCTCACCAGGCGATGATCCGCCGCGCCCCTTCGACGATGCGATCGACCGACGGGATCCGCGCCGCTTCGAGTCCCTTGTGGTACGGCGGGGGGGAGTCGGGGTACGCGATGCGCTGGATCGGTGCATCGAGTGAATCCATCGCACCCTCCGCGATCCTCGCGGAGAGTTCCGCTCCGAAGCCCCCGGTGATCGTCGCCTCGTGGACGATCATCGCTCGGCTCGTCTTGCGGACGGACTCGAGGATCTCATCGTCGCGGAGCGGGGCGAGGACCGGGAGGTCGATCACCTCGGCTTCGATGCCACCCTTCGCGAGTTCTTCCGCCGCTTCCAGTGCGCGGTGCGTCATCCACCCGTAGGAGACGATCGTCAGATCTCGCCCCACGCGCCGGACGACGCCGCGGCCTTCGAGGGTGCCCGGGATCGGCTCGCTCGGATCGATCGTGCCCTTCTCGCGGCGATAGAGAAACTTGTGCTCGAAGAAGAGAACCGGGTTCGGGTCCTCGATCGCGGCGCGCAGCAGCCGGTAGGCGTCATCCGCGAACGCCGGCGCTACCACCTTCAGCCCCGGGGTGTGCAAGAACCACCCCTCGATATTCTGGGAGTGGAACGCTCCCGCGCCGACCCCGCCGCCGCCCGGCAGACGGATCACCATCGGCACCGGGCGCTCGGTGCGGAAGAACATCTTCGCCGCGACGTTCACCGTCTGGTTGAAGCCGCAGGAGATGAAGTCCGCGAACTGCATCTCGACCACCGGTTTGAGACCGAGCATGGCCGCGCCGACCGCGATCCCGATCGTTCCCGACTCGGCGATCGGCGTGTTGCGCACCCGCTTCGGCCCGAATTCTTCGAGGAAGCCCTGGGTGATCTTGAATGCGCCGCCATGGCCGGCGATGTCCTGACCGAGGAGGATCACCGACGGGTCCGCGCGCATCGCATCGCGGAGCGCGCGGGAGATCGCATCGATATAGCTTACGGGCTCCGTGGTCGCCGGGCCCGCCGGCACTGACTTGGGTTCGACGGACCGCTTGCCCGTCGAAGTGGGCACCGCACGGACCGCGTGGATCGAGCGCACTTCGTCGAAGTCGGGCTCGGGGGCGGCGACGGCGCGATCGACGACCTCGATCCACAGGTCGTGGCAACGCTTCGACACCGTGTCGAGGTGCTCCTGGTCGCAGTCACCGTGCTCGATGAGCCGCCGCTCGTAGAAGTCGAGCGGATCACTCGCGCGGTGCCTGCCGAGCTCCTCCTCCGGCACTTGTGTGAGGGAATCGTCTCCCTCCGAGTGCCCGCGATGACGGCCGAGCATCGCCTCGATCAGCGTCGGGCCTTCACCGGCGCGCGCGCGGGCGACCGCGGTGCGCATCACCGCGAGGACCGCCTCCGGATCGTTTCCGTCGACTTGGTGCCCTGGGATCCCGTACCCGACGGCGCGGTCGGCGAGCGACGCGCACGCGTACTGCTCGTGGGTCGGGGTCGAGAACGCCCAGCGATTGTTCTCGATCACCAGGATGAACGGCAGCTTCCACACCGCCGCCATGTTCAGCCCCTCGTGGAAGTCGCCGGTGCTCGTCGCTCCCTCGCCGATGAAGTTCAGCGCGACGCGGTCGCTCCCGCGGTGACGGAACGCGAATGCGCACCCCGCCGCGACCGGGATCTTCGAGCCGAGGTGGCTGATCATCCCGATGTGGAGCAACCCCGCCGGCTCGTCGAAATGGCTGTAGTGGTAACTGCGCTCGTACCCCTTCGAGAAGCCCTCGCGACGCCCGAGCATCTGGCACGCGAGTCGGTGCAGCCGCTCGCGGGAGTCGCCGGCGACCGCCGCGCGTCCTCGGTTCTTCGGAAGCAATCCGGGGAAGAGTTGCTCCGCGTCGAGGTAGTAGCGCAGGATCGCGCCCGAATCGCGGTGCAGGGTCAGGAGCGCATCCCCCGGCTCGAGCGCGGTGGCGCAGCCGACGGTGGTCGCTTCGTTCCCGATCGAGCTGTACCACTTCGACAGCGCGCCGGTCTTGAACATCTTCTCGAAGCGAAGATCCCACTCTCGCGCGAGACGCAGGAAGAGATGCATTTCGAGCCGAGCGGGGCGATCGAGGCGCGACGTCGTCCGGGAGTCGGAGCGTCGCGAGGCGCTGCCCTCGGCGGACGATATCGCCGCATGAGGGGTGTGGAGGGGGTCAGAGTGCTGTTCCATGGGCGCAAATGCTAGCGGGCGAGCGGGGTTCCGGCCAGACGGGTCACCGGAAAGGTGGACGGAACGGTGGCTCCATCTCACCCCCCGGGTGCGCCGATCTCCGTGAAGTCTTTGGCCTCCAGAGTGACCCGATCGTGGATGAACGAAGTCAGCCCGCCCGGGTCGACCTCCGAGAACCGCCGCCAGTCGGCGTGGAAGGTGTCGGGATTCCCCTTCCAGCGGCGATGCCGGATGAGGTCGGGAGTGATCTCGTAGAAGACCTCGCGGAGCGCCGACGGGATCGGTCGACTTCCCTCACTCCCGACGAGCTCTCCGGGGCGCCAGATGCTTCCGACGGATGAGTCCGCGGGCCGATGATCGGGGGCAGGGCCAGCCACGGTTCCGGACCGGGTCACCGGCAAGATGATCAGAATCGGTCGCGTGCTCTCCGGAGCGGCAACATCGCGGATGACACGCCGCGCGAGACGCTGGCCGAGATCGTCGCTCGGGGTCGAGAGGAGCAGCGGCTGCGGACCGGACCCCGGCGCGAAGCTCGCCTCTCCGACGACGAGGCGCTCGGTCGCATCGCCCGAACGAGTTCGCAGCGGGAGAGTGGCGAGGACCCGGAGCTCCGTGACCGGAGGGGGCTCGAGGCGGACGAGGAGCACGATTCCATCCCAGGCCTCGAGTGCATCGCGGTCCTCCCGCGGTCCGAACCGCGGAAAGATGGCACCGATGAGCACGGCCAGGATGAGGAGGGGCAGCCAAGTTCGGACAAAGGTTCCGCTCCCACCGAGCGCCATCACCTGGACCCTTGGAGGGTGGAGGTCTCGCTCCTCACATCCCCCTTGCGAACGGAGATCGCGCGGAACGCGACCGGGTCATTGTGCCCGCAGAACCCGAAGTAGCCGCGCGACCGCAACCGTCCCGCGAAGCGTTCGATCGGGTACATCGCCTCCGTGACGCTGGCGAGATCAGCGGCGAGTATGCGCGTACCGTTCAACTCCACGACGATCCGCGAGCCGACCACACGCACTCGCTGGAAGTTCCAGACCCCTGGAGCGCGCTGATACCCGCGATGAGCGGCGACCAACCCGTAGGCGCTCCCGTGATACTGACGCGCGTCGAGTGTCGCGTACTGCTCGGCGGTGTTGTCGAGCACCTGCAGTTCGCACATCCCGACGTAGGCGGCGTCCCCCTCACCGGGATAGCGGATCGCGAGCCCGTTGTTCCCCCCGGGAGGAAGGCGGAGCTCGAAGCGCACCTCGAAGTCGTCGAGTTCGTCCTCGTGGTAGAGGTTGCCGCCGGCGCCCGCGCGGCACGAGAGCGCGCCATCGACGATCTCGTAGTTCTGAGTGGCCCCGCGCCACCCCGCGAACGATGATCCGTCGAAGATCGAGGTGAACCCCTCTCGGTCGTTCGCGGCGAGGATCCCGTTCGCCTCTTTGGGCCCGATCTCCCGCAACCAGACCCGCCGCCAGCGGATCTCGCCCCCGTGGGTCTGCAGCTGGATCGGTCCGCGACGCGGGATCGGCAGATTCCGATCGAAGTAGTTCTCCATGCGAGCGTGATCGACGACGTGACGATCGTTGAGCCACACCGAGACCCGCTCACCGACCATCGTCACGCGGACGCGGTTCCACTCCCCGAAGGGTGCGTCCGCGTGCACGAGCGGTTCCTTCCCCGCCACGGCGGGGGAGTTGTTCCAGAGCCCCCCCGAACCGGACCGCGCACCGATGTCCCACTTCCCGCCCGCCTCGGTCGTATCCCAGATCTGCACTTGGGGGCAGCCGCGCAGATAGATCCCCGAATCCGCCCCCGCGACGGTGCGGTACTCGAGCCGGAGCTCGAAATCTTCGAGGTCGCGGTCGGTGGTCAGGTAGAGCCCCTCACCGTCGTTGACGAGGACGCCAGAATCGACCGACCAGTGGGCGGCGACGTCGTCGCGGCTCTCCTGTTTCTTGGCGGCGAGCACTTCGGCGGGGAGCGACTGCCAGGCGCGCGGATCTTCGGTACTGCACCCCCACCAGCCGTCGAGGCTCCGACCGTCGAAGAGGGCGCTGAAACCGGTCGGGGGGAGGTCGGGATCGACCACTGGCTCTCGATGGAGATCGACGGAGCTACAGGAGAGCGTGACGGGGAGCATGCACAAGAGTGCGAATCTTGCGGAACGCATGGGGATCCTCCGGACTGAGGGATCCCCACAATACACCGGGGACCGGCTCCGCACAGCCTTCTGAGGGGACTGGCACCACGCTGTATTGTTGAGGGAGCTTTCGCAAAGCCCCCTCTCGCTCGCGGCAGAGCCGCTCCCGATTCACGCTGTATTATTGAGGGAGCTTTCGCAAAGCCCCCTCTCGCTCGCGGCGGAGCCGCTCCCGATTCACGCTGTATTGTTGAGGGAGCTTTCGCAAAGCCCCCTCTCGCTCGCGGCAGAGCCGCTCCCGATTCACCCAAAAACGCCTTGCCTTCGGCTCGGATTGCCCTAGGGGGCGTTTGCAAGACCGCCTCTCGGCGCGAGGCATCGCTGCGCTCGGGTTCGCTCTGTTCGCTCTGCTCGCTTGGCTCGCACTCGTCGGGGGTCTGGCTCCGCACCCTATCAATCTTCGAGGGATTCGGGGATCAGCGGCGAACCCGCCGGCTGCTCCCCGGCCCAGACCGCGAGGATCCCGTACTCGCGCACCGCGAAGTGGACTTCGGTCAGGTCGGCGATCGCGTGGAAGAGCTGCCTCAGGGAGACTTCACCCTGCAGACTCAAGGTCAGCACGATCTCATCGTTTGCGACGGGGGGGGAGAGGAGGAAGTTGAGGCCCGAGACCTGGGAGAGGAATTGTGCGACCTCCCGTAGTGGCTGCTCATGGAACTCGACCTGGATTCTCTTGCCGTCGAGGATCGCTGCGATCGATTCGGGGACCTGCGGGCGGGGCGCGGGAGCCGGCTCGACCTCGGTCTGAAAATCATACCGCTGTCCCCATGGGTCGGTGTGCACGGCCGGATCGATCTCTCCCGATCCTCCCGCGCCCATCGCGTAGCGCAGATCGGCCTCGACCCGCGCGAGGTTGCCCTCCGCCTGGGCGATCTCGATCGACACGGCGCGCACTTCTTCATCGGAGATCGTCCCCGTGGTGACCATCTGCTGGAGGCGCTGGAGACTCTTCCGCTTCTGCTGGATCAGCTGCTGATCTTCGTCGCGTTGAAAATGGAGCCGTACCACTTGTTGCGTGACGGAGAGTCTCCGCTGGTTCAGCTCGGCTTGGGCCTCGCGCAGCTTCGCCTGTCCGACCAGGATCTCCGGATTGCTGCGGAGCGCCTGCTCGAGGATCTCCTCGAGGGTGCCGGGGAGCGGAGAGAGGGGATCCCCGCCGGTGGTGGCGAGTCCGGAGCGGGCGAATCCGCCGAGCAACAGGACGATCCCCATCCCGAGGATCGCAATCGGAAGAAAGAAGTTTCGGAGCGATCGCATGACGGTACCTCTCTCACTCTCGGGTGATTTCGGATCAGTTTCGGGCGACTCTCAGTGCCTTGAGCAGCCACGAGTCCTCCGGGGAGATCTCGAGGGCGCCCCCCTTCCCCTGGTCCTCGTCGTCGAGGATCTGTCGGTAGCAGTACAGGGCGGATGACGGGTCGACCTCCCCGCCGCCGAGATACTCGTCCGCTGCTTCCAGCAGCTTCTCGCGGCGCACTTCCGGTGATGCGCCTGCGAGCGCGCGCTCCAAGTCGGCGGGATCGGCGGGAACGGTAGGCGCAGCCTGGGGCGGGGAGTCGACGATCGGATGGATCCGGTGGTTCGACGGAGCCTCGCCCCACGCTCCGAACGCCCACCCCGAAGCGAACAGCAGCATCGCGCCGATGACCTGCAGAGCGACCCTTCGGTGGTGTCGGGCGCGGACGCGGCGCCCGGTCATCCCGAGGAGAGCGTCGCGAAACGACGGATCGGGATCGGGCACCCCCGAGAGCTGACCGGAGAGTCCGCCGATCGCCTCGCCCCATTCGTCCTCTGCGGGCAATCGATGGTCACTCATTTTATCGCTCCTTTCCGTCCGTCGCCCGGTTCGGCGACCAGAATCCGGTACGCTTCGCGGAACGCCCCGCGCGCCCGACCGAGCATCGACTCGACCGCCTTGGGGCTCGCCGAGCGCAGCGCTGCGATCTCCTCGACAGAGAGCTCCTCGACGTACTTGTCGCGGAGAACTTCGCGGTAGCGCTCGGGGAGGCTGGCGAAGCTCGCCTCGACCAACTCGTGCGCTTCGAGGATCGCGCCGGAACCCGCTCCGAACACCGCCGCGACCGGCTCGGCCTCGGCGAGGGACCGCCGGGTGGCTCCTTCGCGCCGCGCCCAATTTCTTCGGGCGTTCCGGATCACGTTCTCGGCGATCCCGTGCAGCCAGCCGCGGAAGCTCCCGAGCTCGGGGTCGAACCGACGAATCCGCCGGACGGCGACGAGCCACGTCTCCTGGGCGACATCCTCGATGCGGGAGCGGTCGGGTCCCACGCGCCGAGCCAAGACGATCCACAGGGAGTCGAAAGACTCGACGTAGAACTCCTCCCAGGCGGAGGTGTCCCCGCCGAGAATCCGCCGGCGCAGGTTCGCCTCGCGTTCCGGTCGCTCCAAGTCGCTCTCCCCGTCCGTGTGGACAACGATGAATTGTCGTGGGGGGCCCGAATCCTTCGGTGTGATCTGCGGGAAGAGTCCGATGCAGGAGCGGATAGAACCCACCGCTGTGCGGAGCCGGCCCCGAATTCTAGTTCACCTCGAGGGCTTCGAGGAGGTACCGGATGCGAGGCGCGGGGTGCCAGCCGACCGCAGGCGTGGCGACGCCATGTCGAGGATCGGACGGTGCGCCGCAACGCGGCAGACGGTGCCTCATCGGAGCCCGGGCTGATCACTAGGGACATGGATACGAGAAGCAGTGCATCGCATCAAGAGTCGGATCCGACCCGCAGTCCGGGAACGGTGAGGGTGGATTGGCGCCCATCGTGAAGAGGTGGGCGAGCAAGAACACCGAGTCCGCGATGTTCATCGTTCCGTCGTCGTTTCCGTCGCACGCACTCTCGCAGCTCGGGCCGGGACCCGAGGCGAACAGATAACCGAGGAGGAAGACCGGGTCGCCGATGTCGAGCGCGTCGTCGACGTTGCAATCTCCGCGCGCGAAGTCGTCCGCGGCGAGTTCGATCGTCTGGAAGTCCATGATCACCGGCGGCCCCTTGCCGAGGAGGAGCCACTGGTCGTAGAGGATCTGCCCGCGGTCGGTCGTCTCGTTCGCGTCGTGCAGGAAGTCGATGTATTCCTTCGAGGCGGTCTGATAGTAGACGCGCACTTCGGCGGTGAAGGCGCCGGCGGGGATCGGGTACAGAGTATCGTCCCAGTACTGCCCGTCCGGGTAGCTGTAGCCGACCGGTGCCGCCTGCACCGATTCGAACCCCGCGTTCGTGAATCCGCGGGGAGGGATTCGATTGTCGAAGAACCACATGTTGTTGATGGCGAAATGGAAGCCTTCGCCCTCGGGCAGCCCGGTCAGGGCGGCCATCGTCGCATCGAGCCCGAGCCTCGACTGGTACACCTTGGTATCGGTCGTCGTCAGTTCCGCCGTCGTGAAGTCGTAGTGGCCATGTTCCTCGATCGTGGCTCCCGCCACGTCGCGGAACCGCACGTTCACCCACATCCGCCGCCCCTCCGGGTACCCGGATGGGAGTTTGTGTCCGGTCTGGTTGATCACGCGGGCCCGCAGGTCTGTGCCTTCCTTGGCCAGCTCGAGGTCGCTCGCGTCCTCCAGCATCTCGATGTTCCGGGTCTTCGACGCTTCGAGGATCACCGGATCCATGTACGCCGGGGTGTCCCAGATCAGGTAGGTGGTGTCGAGATTCTGAATCGCGTCGAGGACCCAGGTCTGTGCCCCCGAGAAGTTGTGGAGAGGCTGGTCGGGGCGGACCAGTCCGCCGAGCGAGCACGCCGAGGCGACCGTCTTCGGCATGTGACAGTCCTGGCAGGTCGAGACCAAGGGGTTGTTGCCGCCGAAGCGCCCTCCCATGTCGATCGGGCCGAGCGCGAAGTCGCTCTGCAACCACTCGCTGAAGGTCCGCTCGATCGGGAACTCGTCGTACTTGTTCTGAGTCGGGTGCGGGGTTCCGAGGGGGAGATCGGCGACGTAGTCGTCCCCGACCCGCACGTACACCGGGTTCGAGACGTCGTGGCAGGTGCCGCAGAGCGCCGCTTTTCGGTGGAACGGGGACAGGAACCAGGGGTGGAACCCGAACCCGCTGGAGAGCTGGAACGGACCGCGCCGGCGGTCGAGGGGATCGACGATGTACTGCCCGTTGTGGGGCTGGGTCGGGACCGCGGGGAGCGCGTTGATGATCCCCAGGTCCACGCTCGGGCTCTGTCCTGCGGTGAAGATCGGGTCTACCAGTCGGTGGCACATGTTGCAGGTGACGCCGTCCCAGTCGTTGATCCCGGTCAGCGCGGAGCCGTCGGTCGGAGTGCTCCGTCCTTCGAGCCACGCCGACGGGGTGTGGCAGCGCAAACAGAGGTCGCCGACGAACGCTGCGTCCTGTTCTGCGATCGACATGCAGGCGTGGAAGAGCGGGTCCCGAGCCGCCTGGGCCATGATCGTCGCGGCCCAGCGCTCGTACGGGGAGTTCTGCGCCGCGAAGAATCCGTGGCACAGGGTGCAGGCGGTCCCGGCGATCACCGTTTCCTGAACCACCAGCGGCTGGGTTCCCGGCTGGAAGAAGTCATCGATGGTCGTCGGGACGGGCAGTGTCTGCGCGGGGAGGGACGCGGAGGAGACAAGCACGAGGCACTGCGCGAGGAGGACGAAATAGACGAATGGACCGGCGTACGGGATGCGCATGCTGAGAGCCTCCAGAGCCGCAGGCGGAAGATGGCGGGACCGTCCACAGGCGATATTGTAGCGCGCCCAGGGCCCTCCGGGCGGTGTCGAACGTGCAAAAACAGTGGCAAAATCGGGACCCATTGGGACTGGCTCACCGAAGGGGATGCCTGTCCCGGACCTCGGGTGGTACTCCAAAAAATCACGATGGCTGAGCGACGTTCGTAGGGAGGCGTATCCCTGAGCTGAGAAGTTGATCGACGGTGGACCAGCGGGCGAGCGCCCGGGACAGGCATCCCCTTCGGTGAGCCAGTCCCATCCAGTCAACCAGCCAGGATCATCCCCATGGGGCACCTACTCCGCGATCTTCCACTGCTGATTCTTGAAGTCGTAGAACAGCTTTCTCTCGATCGGGGGATCGCTCCCGTCCTTCTGCTCGAGGTGGATCATCCGGTAGATGAACGCGCCCTTCTGCGCGTACTCGTCGCGGCCGACGGCGCGGGAGAGCAGTTCCTCGGGCAACGGTTCGAGCGGTGCGGCCTGGAACGAATCTCCTTCGAGGTGGAAGGCGGTGCACTCTGCGTAGCCACCGATCTCGGCGTCACGGGTGATCACGACGATCGTCGGCGGGCCGTTCTTCGCGAGTTCGAGAAAGTGCACGTCCTCGACCGTGCCCTTTCGCTGTCGGGTGATCGTAGCTCCCGCTGATCCATCCGACCGCTCCATGGAAACCACCATCGACCCGATCGAACGCGGATCCTTCTCTCCCTCGCGGATTCGGTAGAGATCGCCGCGGAAGCGGTAGAGGCGGTGGAAGATCCCCGTCTCCTGCCCACGATCCTCGATCAGGGTCGCGCGGTGGGGGGTCGCGGCCTGCCGGACCAGCTCGTAGCCTCCGAGGAGCCCGGCGCCGAGGATGAACATGGCGAAGATCAGATTCCGGCCGGAGACCATCGCTGGGCCCTTTCACTTCGGTGGACCGAAGATGGTGCCGATTCGGCGCGGAGGTGTCCAACCTTCTCCCCATCCTTCCCCGCGGCTATTCTGTGATTCTGTCAGGAGGAGGGCTCTGGTGGCGAGACGAAGGATCCGATACTCCATGGCATCGCTGGTGGCGGCCGCGACCGGGCTCATCGCCGCGACCCTGGCGCATGCGTCGGACCCCCCCGTCGACTTCAATCGTGAAATTCGACCGGTACTCGCCCATCGCTGTCTCCTCTGTCACGGCTTCGATCATTCCACCCGGAAGGCGGGACTCCGCCTCGACCTTCGCGAGGAGGCGACCGCACCCCGGAGTGACGGCAAGCCGGCGATCGTCCCCGGCGATCGGAACGCGAGCGCACTCTGGGGGAAGATCACGCGCACCGATGGTGACCGCATGCCCCCCGTCGAGCGCGAGGCGCTGACTCCGGGGGAGATCGATCTCCTCGGTCGGTGGATCGACGCGGGCGCGCCCTACGCACAACCGTGGGCGTGGCAACCGGTGCGCGATCCCGTTCCCCCCGCGGTCGCCGATGAACACTGGCCTCGCGCGCCGCTCGACCGATTCATCCTCGCGCGTCTCGAGCGCGAGAAACTGCACCCCGCCCCCGAGTCGAGTCGCACCGAATGGCTCCGCCGCGTCACGTTCGACCTCACGGGGCTTCCCCCTGCTCCGGAGCAGCTCTCGGCGTTCCGCGCGGACGACACCCCGGGTGCGTACGAACGGGTGGTGGATCGCCTTCTCTCCTCGTCGCACTACGGCGAGCGGTGGGGGCGGCACTGGCTCGATCTCGTCCGATACGCCGAGACGCACGGTCACGAGTTCGACTATCCGATCGAAGGGGCGTGGGAATACCGCGACTACGTCGTGCGAGCGTGGAATGCCGACGTGCCCTTCGACGCGTTCGTCCGGGAGCACATCGCCGGCGATCTGATCGACCCGCCGCGCGTTCACCCCGAGCGCGGCACGAACGAATCGATCCTCGGCACCGGCTTCTGGTACCTGAGCCAGGGCACCCATGGCCCGGTCGATGTGCGTCAGGACCAAGCCGACCGCACCGACAACCAGATCGATGTCCTCGCGAAGACGTTCCTCGGGATCACGGTGAGCTGCGCGCGCTGTCACGACCACAAGTTCGACCCGATCCTGACCGCCGACTACTACGCACTCGCGGGATTCCTCCGCAGCTCGCGGCGGGCGATCGTCCACCTCGATCCGAACGGCGAGATCGCGGCCGGGGTCGCCAGGATCGAGGGGGCCCAGGCCCGTCTCGCCCCGGTCCTCGCCTCGCGCGTCGAGGTCGCCCGGCATCGCCCGTGGGCGGAGGCGGCGCGCGTCGGGGTGGCGCTGATCGCCGAGACCCGGGGGAAGAACGAGGAACTCCGGCGGCCGGAGATCGTGCTCTTCGACTTCGAAGGGGGGACGTGGGATCCGTGGACGGTCGAGGGGGATGCGTTCGGACCGAGCCCGCTTCGCAGCGGTGATTTCGTCCTAGAGCAAGGGATCGGCGTGCACGGCGAGGGGGTCGCGAACAGCCACGACCGACGCCTCGGTACCGACGGTGGCGCATCCGACCGTCGGACCGGCACTCTGACGAGCCCGGAATTCACGATCGAACTCCCGAGGCTTCTGTTCGCGATCGGTGGGGGAGATCACCCGAAGGAAACGTGCGTGAACCTACAGGTCGATGGCGAGCCGGTTCGGACGATCACCGGGGGTAACTCGACCCAGATGCACGAAGTCGAGTGGGACCTCGCGGATCTCGTCGGTAGCCGCGCTCGACTCCAACTCATCGACACGCACACCGGCGGGTGGGGGCACATCGCCGCGGACCACTTCCGACTCGTCGACGCCGAGGCGAGCCAGATCCCCGGTGACGACACCATCGCCCGCGTCGGGCGCGAGGTGTCCCTCACCGCGGCGGAGTTCCGCCCGCTCCTCGAAGCGCTCTCGCGGTTCCACTCGCGCCCGATCGAGTCCGATCTACCGAGGCGCGAGCGGCTCGTGTTCGCCGATTTCGAGTCCCCGGATGCATTCTCCGGGTGGTTCCCCGAAGGGGTCGCGTTCGGGTCGGGGCCGGTCGCTCGCGGAGCGATTCTCGCGGTACCGGAGGGTCTCCGCGCCGTCGACGCGGGGTCCGCCGACAGTGCCCGTTTCGGCCGACGGGCTCAGGGGACACTCCGGTCGCCGAGCTTCATCATCGAGCACGACTACATCCAGGTTCGCGCCCGTGGCGTCGGCACGCAGATCCGCGTGATCATCGACGACTACTACCTCGACACGGCGAATGCGCTCCTCTTCGAGGCGATGTCGCAGACGGTCGACCAGGAGCGCTGGCACTACCGGCGCCATGACGTCGGCCGGTACCGCGGGCACCGTGCGTACCTGGAGTGGAACGACGACGGCGACGGCTATCTCGCCGTGGACGAGGTGTGGTTCTCCGATGTCCCCGATGGGCCTGGGGGGCTCGAGTTCGAACCGGTGCTCGACGAACAGGACCCCGAGGAGTGGCTCGCCGATCCGTTCCGGCTCCGTTGGCTCCTCGAAGAGGGGGTGCCGATCCTCGGCTTCTTCGGTGAGGATGCGACGGAGTTCGAACAGATCCGCGCCGCTGCCCAGGAGATGCCGAATCCGGTGCGCGCGCTCGCCCTCGTCGAAGGGACCCCGGCGGACGAGCACGTCTTCATCCGCGGGGGGCACCGCACCCTCGGCGAGGTCGCCCCGCGTCGTCTCGTCTCGACCCTCCTCCCCGACCAGGCTCGGATCGAACGTGGCTCCGGTCGCATGAAGCTCGCCGATCGCATCCTCGATCTGCGCACGCCGCTCCCGCACCGCGTGATGGTGAACCGCGTGTGGCAGCATCTCCTCGGGAGGGGGATCGTCGAGACCCCCGATGACTTCGGCGCGCTCGGGCGGGTCCCGACCCACCCCGACCTGCTCGATCACCTCGCGATGCTCCTGCGCAGAGATCCATCGCTGAAGCAGTTGATCCGTGGGATCGTCCTCAGCGCGACGTATCGGCAATCGGCGCGCTCGGACGACCCGTGCGCGGCCGAGATCGATCCGGAGAACCGCCTCCTCCATCGTCGCCCCCCTCGGCGCCTCGATGCCGAAGAGGTGCGCGACGCGGTCCTCGCGGTCTCCGGTCGCCTCGACCGCACCATCGGCGGACCGCCGGTCGAAGTGCATCTCACGGACTTCCTGACGGGGAGGGGGCGACCGGGCCAGAGCGGCCCGCGCGATGGAGCGGGGCGAAGGAGCATCTACACCGCGGTACGCCGCAATTTCCTTCCGCAGTTCCTGCTCGCCTTCGATGCGTCGATCCCATTCTCGACCGTCGGTCGACGGAGTGTCTCGAACGTGCCCGCGCAGGGCCTTGCCCGCATGAACGACCCGTTCGTGCACGAGCAGGCGATGTTGTGGGCGGACCGAATTCTCGCAGCGAACCTCCCCGATCACGCCGCGCGCGTCGATCGCATGGTGCTCGAGGCGTACGGCCGCCCCGCCGCTACGGAGGAACGCGCGCTCCTCCTCGAGTTCCTGGGGACCGAACCCGACCGTGAGTCGTGGAAGGACCTGGCGCACGCGCTCTTCGCGAGCCAGGAGTTCATCTTCCTCGAATGAAGGACCGAACATGACCATCCCCGATTTTCCCTGTCGCCGCTGCGCCGCGACGCCGCTCTCCCGGCGGGCGATGCTCGCCCGCTCGGCGAACGGGTTCGGGGCCCTCGCGCTCGCCGGATTGTTCGGCGACGGGATCGCCGGCGCCGCGGAGCTTCTCGGGGGGGACGGTGGGGCGATTCGCCCCACTCACGCTCCGCGGGCGCGTCATGTGATCTTCCTCTACATGGATGGGGGCCCTTCGCAGGTCGACACGTTCGATCCGAAGCCTCGTCTCGACCGGGACGACGGGAAACCGTTCGCGATGGAAATCGAACGGACTCAGTTCAACAACAACGGGGCGACTCTGCGCTCCCCGTGGCAGTTCAAGGAGCACGGCGAGAGCGGGATCCCGGTCAGCGAACTGTTTCCGAACGTCGCTCGCTCCGTCGACGACCTGTGCGTCGTGCGCTCGATGTCGAGCCCGTTCTCGGAACACACGAACGCGAACTACTTCCTGCACACCGGTCTCGGGCTCTCGGGTCGTCCGAGCATCGGGGCGTGGGTCAGCTACGGTCTCGGCTCGCCGAATCGCGATCTCCCCGGCTTCGTGGTGCTGAATGGCGGCCTGGTCCCCCCCGGCGGTCTCGACTGTTTCGCGAGCGGTTTCCTTCCTGCGACGCACCAGGGTTCGATCTTCCTCCCGCGCGGAGCTGGGGTGGAGAACATCGCGCCGTACGGAGAGAACGCGGAGCGACAGCGCGGCCGACTCGACCTCGCGCGCGTTCTCGACCGGGGGCTCGTCGAACGGATCGGAGCGGACGATCCCGTCGAATCGGCGATCGAGAACGCCGAGCTCGCTTTCCGCATGCAGTCCGCGGTTCCGGAATTGATGGAGCTCGCGGGAGAACCCGAGACGATCCGCGAACGCTACGGCCTGAACTCGAAGTACGAACCGACCCGGACCTTCGGGACCCAGTGTCTCCTGGCGCGCCGACTCGTCGAGCGGGGGGTGCGCTTCATCGAACTGACCTGTCCGGGGGTGAGCGCGGATCGATGGGACCAGCACAACGACCTGAAGAGTGGGCACGAGAACAACGCCCGCGCGGTGGACCAACCGATCGGGGCGCTTCTCGATGATCTCCGCTCGCGGGGGATGCTCGAGGAGACCCTCGTCGTTTGGGGGGGCGAATTCGGGCGGACCCCGTTCGCGCAGGGGCGGAACGGCCGTGATCACAATCCGTTCGGCTTCACGATCTGGCTCGCCGGCGGTGGGGTTCGTCCGGGGCACATCCACGGCGCGACCGATGAATTCGGCTACAAGGCGGTCGAGGATGTCGTCGAGATCCACGACCTGCATGCGACGATCCTCCACCTCCTCGGGGTGGACCACACGCGCTTGACGGTGGTTCACGGGGGGAGGGAGATGCGCCTGACGGACGTCCACGGCCGGGTAGTGCGGGGATTGCTCGCGTAGGGGAAGGAACGGCGGCGAGCCCGCGCCCGTTCAGGGGGACCGTCGGTGGCCCGTTGCCCCCTCGGGCCCACCGGTGAGAATAGAGCCACCCTGGGGCGCCGTGATCCCCGTGCTGCCCGCAATGAATGGAGGGGTTCCGTGTTCGAGTCGTCATCCAGCCGCAGCCGTCGTGAGTTCCTCGGAGATGTCGGACGCGGGATGTTGGTCGCGGGGGTCGGCGCGTCCCTCGCGGCGGAGCTGGGTCTCGCGCCGGCGCGGCTCTTTGCCGTTGACCCCGCGAGACTCGACTTCGGTCGGTTCGCGTCCCTCGTCGACACCATGGTGGGCAGTCCGGTCGATGCCCTGCAGCCCGCACTCGTCCGCGCGCTCGCCGGCGGAGCGACGACCGCAGACCTGATCGCGGCGGGCGCTCTCGCCAACGCCAGCGCGTTCGGCGGCGAGGACTACGAGGGCTACCACGTGATGATGGCCCTCGTCCCCGCGTACGAGATGTCGGAGCAGCTCCCGGAAGGCGAGCGAGCTCTCCCGATCCTGAAAGTGCTGTATCGCAACACCGCTCGGATCGAGTCGGCGGGTCGCCGCGAGAAACAGACCCTCGCGCCGATCTCCCCCGCGGAAGGATCCGCCGAGGCCGCGGCCGGGGGACTGCGAACGTGGACCCGGGCGGGGGAGAAGGAGCGAGCCGAGCGCGCCTTCGCGCGCATTGTGCACGATACGCCGGACCGCGCGTACGAAGCGCTCCAACCGCTGATCCACGACGACATCGAGGTGCACCGCGTGGTGCTCGCTTGGCGTGCGTACGACGTGCTGCGCCTGACCGGGCGGGAGCACGCGGAGACGCTTCTTCGGCAGACCGTCCGGTTCTGCATCCGGGACGAGAAGCCCAGTCGCTCCGGTGAGATCCGTCGGCTCCTCCCCGAGCTCCTCGAAGAGAATGGTCTGCTCGAGGGCAAGCTCGGCACGAAGGCCGGCGATGACGTCTGGCTCGGCGAGCTCGCGGCCGTGGTCTTCCGTGCGAGTCGCGCCGAATCGGCCCGCGCGATCGCGGCGGCGCTCGGCGCCGGGTACGACCCGGTCAGTGTGGGAGAAGCGCTCTCGATCGCCTCGACCCGGCTTCTCCTCAACGATCCGGGGCAGACCCAGGCGGGCAATTTCGGGCGCGGCATCGGGAGCGTCCACGGGGCGTCGACCGGGGTGCACGCCTCAGACTCCGCGCTGGCGTGGCGGGCGATCGCGGCGATCAGCTCTCCCCGGAATGCGGCGGCGAGTCTGATCGTCGGGGCGTACCACACCGCCGGCCAGGCCGACTTCGTCGGAGCGCGTCCGTTCCCGTACCTAGCGCGGAAGGAGGAGAGCGATTCCTCCCTCGCCCCCGCGGAGCTGCTCGATCACCTGGACCGGGCGATCGTGTCGCGCGATCAAGCGCGCGCCTGCGCGGTCGCGGACAACTATCTCCAGCGGAAGGGCGCGGACTCGAGCGCGATGCTCGATCGTCTGATCCGGTTCGCGGTGAGCGAAGATGGTGCGCTGCACGCGGAGAAGTACTTTCGCACGGTGCAGACCTCGGTCGCCGAGGGCCGCGCAGCTTTCCGGACGGAACATCTGCTCGCTCTCGCTCGGGTTACCGCGAGCGAATGCGGGACCCCCGCTCCGGGACGGGAGCAGGCGAGGTCGCTCATCGGCGCGTGACGTTTCCCCTCGAGGAGGGTGGCCCATCGAGGAGGGTGGCCTCCTCGAGGACGGTGGCCTCCTCGAGGATGGCGGGATCGAATTGCTTCGCGGATGGGGGTGCGGTAGCGTACCGAGACTCCCGCCGTGCCGATTCACCGCTGTCTCCGAGGAGGTTCGATGCGTCTCGCATTCTGCGTGCTGCTCGTCTGGCTCGCCGTCGGTCTCGTCGGTTGCCAGAGTCTCGGCTGGGATCGCACTCCGACCTATTACCAGATCGGCGTGATCGAGCGACCGGTCTCGACGGCATCCCCAGAGGCACAACTCTGGTTCGATCGCGGGATCGCGCTCACCTACGGCTTCAACCACGAGGAAGCGATCCGCTGCTTCGAGCGCGCCGCCGAAGCGGACCCTCACTGTGCGATGGCGCACTGGGGGAAGGCATACGCGCTCGGTCCCAACTACAACAACAATGCGATGACCGAGGAGACGAGCCTGGCCGCGCACTCCGCGCTCGAGCGATCACTCGCCGAGATCGATGGCTGCACCGCGGTCGAGCGGGATCTCATAGAGGCGCTCCGAGTGCGATACCCCACCGCGCGGCTCGCCGGTGATCGGGCTCCCCTGGAAGCGGCCTACGCCGACGCGATGCGCCGGGTTCGCACCGCGCATCCCGACGATGCGGATGTCGCGGCCCTGACCGCCGAGGCGCTGATGATGCTGCGGCCGTGGAAGCTGTGGGCTCCGGACGGGACCCCGGCGCCGGAGACCCCGGAGATCCGCGAAGTGCTCGAGTCGGCCCTCGCCCGCTGGCCGGACCACCCGGCTCTCTGTCATCTCTACATCCACACGATGGAGGCGGGGCCGGAGGTGTTGCAGGCGACGAGAGCCGCCGAGACCCTCGAATCGCTCACCCCGGGTCTCGGTCACCTCGTCCACATGCCGAGCCACATCTACACGTGGACCGGACGCTACGAAGACATGATCCGGGTGAATCAACGAGCGGTGAAGGTCGACGGCAAGTACGTCGAGCACGCGGGGCGGGACAACTTCTACACCCTCTACCGCTTGCACAATTACCACTTCATCGCCTACGGAGGGATGTGGGAGGGTCGGAGCGAGCTGGCGCTCTCGGCGGCCCGGAAGCTCACGACCGAGGTGACGCCGGAGTTGCTGGTGGGATTCATCGACTTCCTCGACATCTTCATGGCGACGCCCTTTCACGTGATGGTGCGGTTCGGCATGTGGGACGAGATCCTCGCCGAGCCGGAGCCCGCGGATTCACTCATCGCCGCGCGTGCGGTCTGGCACTACGCCCGTGGCATCGCGTTCGCCGTCCGTGGGCAGATCGCGGCTGCAGCGAGGGAGCAGGCCGCGTTCCGAGGGGCGCGAGAAGCGGTCCCTGAAACGAGCTTTCTCTTCCAGAACCGCGTCTCCGAGATCCTCGGGGTCGCGGAGAAGGTGCTGGCAGGAGAGATCGAGTACCGTCGAGGGAACTACGACCAGGCGTTCACCCTGCTGCGCGAAGGGGTGGCGCTCGATGAGGAGCTGAACTACGACGAGCCGTGGGGGTGGATGGAACCCGCGCAGCACGCCCTCGGCGCGCTCCTCACCGAGCGAGGTCTCTTCCCGGAAGCGATCGCCGTCTACCGGGCAAATCTCGAGCGATACCCAGAGAACGGCTGGGCGCTCCACGGACTCGCCGAGTGCCTGAGGAAGACGGGGCGCGAGGCGGAGGCGAACTCGGTCGCGGCGCGCTTCCAGAGAGCGTGGGCGCGGGCCGACGTCGAAATTCCGGGCTCGTGCTTTTGCCGGACTGCCCCGGCGGTGTCGTCGTCGCGGTAGGAGCGTCGGACTTGGCGTCAGACGAAGAGCCGGCTCGGTCCGGAACAGCGGCGAGAGCGCTCCTCCGCCACTTCCTCCCCCAACAGGCAGATCGATCCCAGCGAACCTGAAGGAGAAACGAAATGACCATTCGAATCGGCGACCCGGCCCCCGACTTCACCCTGAAGACCCAGGACGACGAGCCATGGACGCTCTCGGAGCACCGCGGCAAGAACGTGGTTCTTCTCTGGTACCCGCTCGACTGGAGCCCGACCTGCGAGAAGGAGAACTGTTCCATCAGCCAGGAGGGAACCCTTTCCTCGGGAGACTCGGTGATCGTCGGGATCAGCCGCGACTCGACCTGGTCGCACCGGGCATGGCGAACGGAGCGAAAGATCGATCACGATCTCCTCGCGGATCCGATGCTCGAGGTCACGGGGAAGTACGGTCTCGTCCATCCGAAGGTGCCGTTCATCAGCCACCGGGCGACGGTGATCGTCGATCGAAACGGCAACGTGGCCTTCTGCGAGATCCAGCCGAACACGGGAGACCCGCGGGACCTGAAGCCGGTGAAGGACGCGCTCGAGAAGCTGTAGGGACGGCCCCTATGGACAGGGGCTGCTGAACGCGCAGCCGAACGAATCTCCCGGAGTCAGATCGAGACCGCAGGCCGGGAACGGCGGCGGCGGGGTCGGGCCGTTCACGAAGATGTAGTTGATCGTGAAGATCACGTCGGAGATGTCGAGCAGGCCGTCGTCGTTGGCATCGGCTGCATCCAGGCAATGCGGCTGCGGGCCGTTCACGAACAAGTTCGTGAGCAGGAAGATCGAGTCCGCGATGTTCAGCGTGCCGTCGTCGTTGATGTCCCCGCGGACGAAAGTCTGGGCGCACTCGTCCGGGATCCCGTCGCCGTCCTGGTCGAGGCTCGTCCCCGCCGTCAGGTCGCATTCGTCGGGAATTCCGTTCGCATTGCAGTCGGGGCTCGTCCCGAAGGTGATGTCGCAATCATCGGGGACCCCGTTCGCGTTGCAGTCCGAGCCGGGGGGCACGTTCACCGTCACCTGCTGGATCACCACGGTCGGGTTGCCATGGACGTCGACGGCGGTCCATGTGATCGCGGTCGTGCCGATCGGGTAGTCGCCGCTCGCGTTCCCGGTCCCCGTGAAGTCATTCGTCACCGCCGCGATCCCGCAGTTGTCGGCTGCGGTGGGGATCGGCACTGTCACCGTCGCGATGCATTCTCCGGGAGCGGTGGCGACCGTGATGTCCGCGCCGACGTTCAGGGTCGGAGCCGTGTTGTCCGCGACCGTGATCGTGAAGCTCTGTTGCGCGGTCCCGCCGTTCACATCGGTTGCGGTGTAGGTGACGACGGTCTGGCCCACGGCGAAGGTCTGGCCGGGGATATGAGTCCCCGAGAAGATTTGGAGCGCGCAGTTGTCACTCGCGGTGGGCGGGGTCCAGACGAGTAGCGCGGAACAGGCTCCCGGATCGGTCCCGACGGTGGTATCGGCGGGGACGCCCGTGATCGTCGGGAGCTCGGTGTCGGTCACCGTCACCGTGAAGGTGACCGTGTCCTGGTTCCCCGCAGCGTCCGAGACCAGATAGGTGACGTCCGTCGCTCCGAGCGGAAACAGATCTCCGGGGAGGTGGCTGCTCGTCAGCGTTTCGCCCGAGCAGTTCTCATCGAGGGTCGGATCGGTCCAGGTGACGATCGCGCCGCAGCTCCCCGGATCGGTCGACACGTCGAGGCTCGCGGGTAGGCCGATGATCGCCGGCGGATCGTCGTCGATCACGGTGACCGTGAAGCTCCCGGAGGCGGAGTTCCCGCTCGAGTCGGTGACGGTGACGCTCACCACGGTGTTCCCGACGGGGAAGAGATCGCCGGGCGAGTGACTCGTGATGACGCTCGCGATCGTGCAATTGTCCGCTCCGAGGGGCGCGGTCCACGTGACGGCGGCTTGGCACAGGGGCGCGTCGGTGCCCGCGACCACTCCGATGGGCAGGTCGGGGATGGTCGGCGCCTCGAGGTCGATCACGGTGACCGTGAAGCTCGCGGTGGCGGTGTTCCCGCTCGGGTCGGTCGCGGTGTAGCTCACGACCGTGACCCCTGCGGGGAACGCGAACCCCGACGAGCTGTCGCCGATGAGAGACACGACCGCACAGTTGTCGGTCGCGGTCGGCGGGGCCCAGATCGCGACCGCGGCACAAGTGCCCGGCGCGAGCACGAGGGAGATGTCCGAGGGGACCCCGAAGAATACGGGTAGTTCGGCGTCGATGACCGTGATCACGAAACTCGCAGAGGTGACGTTGCCGTGGATGTCGGTCGCCATGTAGGTCACGACATGGACGCCGGGCGTCAGGCTCGCCCCCGAGGATGGACTGCCGACGAGGCTCTGAATGCCGCAGTTGTCGGTCGCGGTGGGCGCGGTCCAGGTCGCGATGGTCGAGCAACTCCCCGGACCGAGGAAGAGCGTCTGATCGGCGGGGACACCCGAGATCACCGGTGCCGTCGGATCGGTGACGGTGATCGTGAAGCTCGCGACGGTCGTGTTCCCGCTCGCGTCGGTCGCGGTGTAGGTCACGGTCGAGGTGCCGATCGGGAACGTCGTCCCGGAGGCGAAGTTGCTCGTCAGGGTCGCACTCGCGCAGTTGTCGGTCACTCCGGGTGGAGTCCAGGTTCCGATCGCGCCGCAGGAGGTCGGGAGCGAGACCAGGTTCTGGTTGCCGGGAAGGCCGACGATCGTCGGGGCGACTTGGTCCTCGATGGTGACGGTGAAGCTCGCCACCGTGGAGTTCCCGTGGACGTCGATCGCGGTATAGGTGACGGTCGTCACCCCGACCGGTCGCGTCGCGCCCGGTTGCACGTTCGAGGTGAGGCTGATCAGCCCACAACCGTCGGTGGCGATCGGCGGGGTCCAGGTCACGACCGCCGAGCAGAGACCCGGAGTGCTCGGGACTGTGAAGCTCGAGGGCAGCCCGGTGATCGACGGGCCGGACGTGTCGGTGACGGTCACGGTGAAACTCGCGGCTGAGGAATTGCCGGCGATGTCGGTCGCGGTGTACGTGACGATCGTCGTCCCCACCGGGAACGATCCGCCCGAGACGTGGGACTGGACCACGGAGGATATTCCACAGCTGTCGGTGATGGTCGGCTCGGTCCAGGTGACGGTCGCCGAGCAGAGCCCCGCATCGGTCGAGACCGAGATGTTCCCGGGAACGCCGGTGATCACCGGGTCCACGGTGTCCGAGATCCCCTGGCAGCTGTCGGGGACCGCGTTCCCATCACAGTCGGTTTCGGCGCCCGAGGCGATATCGCACTCATCGGGGAAGCCGTTGCCGTTGCAGTCGAGGCTCAGTCCAGCGCCGATGTCGCACGAGTCGAGAACGCCGTTGCCGTTGCAGTCGAGGCTGGGGTTCTGGGCGAGCTCGCACTCGTCGGGGGTCTGGTCTCCATCGCAGTCTGCGCTCGTCCCGGTGGCGAGGTCGCACGAGTCGGGGATCGTGTTCCCGTTGCAGTCCGAACTCACACCCTGGGAGATGTCGCAGAAGTCATCGATCGCGTTGCCATTGCAGTCCTCGGCGGGAGCGATCCACTCCAAGGTCGATGCGGGGACCCCGGGGCTCGAGATCACCGCGTAGCGTCCGTCGGTCGCCACCTTGCGGCCAAAACCGTCCCCGACCGCGTTTCCGAGAACGGTCTGTTGGTAGGACCAAGCTCCGTTCAACTGGCGATAGACGTGCGCCATCCCCGCGACGGGCGCGGGGAGGAAGGTCTCGTCCTCGCCGATGATGACGCGCCCTCCCGCGATCCCGAGGCCGATACCGACTCCGAAACGCTGTGCCGCGGTGGTCGCCGGCGAAGTCAGCTCGAGTGTGTGACCCCACACCCCGAGTGTCTTCTCGAAAAGGTGTGCCGCCCCCGCGAGCGCATCCTGGTTCGGGGCTCCGACGATCAACGTGGTGTCGTTGCCCCGCAGGGTGCTCCCGAACATCGACCCGGTCTGGGGGATCGGGGCGGAGAGGGTGGTGTCGAATGCCCACGTGCCCGAGAGTTCGTAGACGAACACTTCACCCGCCACCGCGGTCGCGGCGACGGGGCGCCCCCATGCGCCGACGAAGGCGTGCTGGAACCCCAGTCCCACCGCAGAGCCGAAGAAGTCACCGGCCTGTAGACCCGCGGGCTGGAGCAGAGCGTCGATCGACCAGGAGAGTCCGTCGAAGGAGAAGATCACGGCCTTGCCCGGTCCGATCGAACCCCCCATCGGCGCTCCGGCGATCAGTCGGTTCCCCCGGATCGTGACCGAGGAACCGAACTCGTCGTCGGCGAGTGGCGAGGGGATGGAGAGCTTCGCGACTTGGATCCAGGTGCCGAGGCTGCGGCGAAAGATATAGACCGCCCCGGCATCGACCACTGTCCCGATGTCGTCTCCCGGGGCGCCGACCGCGATGAAGTCACCGTCGGTCGAAACCGAGGATCCGAACAGATCGCCTGTCGCCGCGTCCGAAGCGACCAGGGTGGGGCCGTTCTGCTGCCAGGTCGTGCCGACTCGCCGAAAGACGTGGACCGCCCCTGCGGTCGGCGCGCCGGTGGAGTCGAGGGTCGAGCCGACCACGGCGGTGTTGTTCCGAATCGCCACACTGGTCGCCGACGCGAGTCCGCCGGTCGGGGCGAGGAGAACGGGGGGAGCGGGCTCGCAAATGTCGGGGATCCCGTTCAGGTTGCAGTCCTCGAGGGATCCACCGGAGATGTCACATTCGTCGGGGATCCCGTTCCCGTCGCAGTCATCGCTGGTCCCCAGAGCGAGATCACAGCTGTCGAGCACCAGGTTGCCGTTGCAGTCGGTCGTCGGTTCGCACTGGGCGAACAGCGGGGAGGTGATGCCGAACGCAACGATGGATCCGAGCGCGAGGACGAGCCCGATGGTTCTAGTTCGTGCGCGCATGGGGTCTCCTCCCGTGATTCGCTCTCGGCCCGACCGGGGGCTCAAGGGCAACTGTTGAAGAGGTCGCAGCCGAAGGAATCTCCGCCGGTCGGGTCGAGCCCGCACGCGGGGAACGGCGCCACGGGGGCGGGCCCTCCGGAGAAGATGTAACCGATCGAGTAGATCACGTCCGAGATGTCGATCAACCCGTCATCGTTGACGTCCGCCGAGTCCTGACAAGTCGGGGACGGACCGCCGACGAACAGGTTCTGCAGCAGGAAGATCGCATCCGCGATGTTGAGATTGCCATCGTCGTTCATGTCGGCGCGGACGAAGGTCGACTCGCAGGCATCGATCACCCCGTCACCGTTCAGGTCCAGGGTCGGATCGAGCGCGATGTCGCACTCGTCGAGGACACCGTTGTTGTCGCAGTCGTCGCTGCTCCCGGAGGAGAGATCGCAGCTGTCGGGGATCCCGTTTCCGTTGCAGTCGCCCCCGATGGGGACGCTCACGGTGATGTCTTGGCTCGCTTGGGCGAAGTTCCCGTGCTCATCGATCGCGGTCCAGGTCACCGTCGTGGTGCCGAACGGGTAGGTCCCGCTCGCGTCACCGGAGCCGTTGAAGTCGTTGGTGACATTGATCAGGTTGCAGTTGTCGCTCGCGGTGGGGATCGGCACGTTGATCATGGAAGTGCACTCCCCCGGGAGAGCGGAGACGACGATGTCCCCCCCGATCGAGAGGATCGGCAGCTCCGCGTCCGAGACGGTCACCAGGAAGTTCAACTGTTGGACCACGTTGTTCACATCGGTCGCGGTGTAGGTCACCGGCGTCTGGCCGATCGGGAAGAGATCCCCCGGATTGTGAGTCGAAGTGAAGCTCAGGATCCCGCAATTGTCGGTCGCGGTCGGGGGCACCCAGGAGACGGTCGCGTAACACTGCCCGGGGTTGTTCGTGACCGAGATGTTTCCCGGCCCTCCGGCGATCACCGGCGGTTGGTTGTCGACCACGGTGATCGTCAAGTTCCGGAAGCCCAGGTTGCCGCTCGGATCGGTCGCGGTGTAGGTCACGATCGTCGTGCCGATCGGGAAGAGTGAGCCGGGCTGGTGCGTGCTCGTCAGACTGACCACCGAGCAGTTGTCCGCGGTGATCGGATTCGGCCAGCTGACGGTCGCCCCGCAGGTTCCCGGGGACGACTGCACGTTCAATACCAGCGGGAGGCCGGTGATCGTCGGTGGGTCGTCGTCGATCACGCTGACGATCATGTTGATGATCGCTACGTTCCCGTGGATATCGGTGATCGTGTAGGTCACGACCGTGTTCCCCACCGGGAAGATCGTTCCTGGGGAGTGCGTCCCGGTGAGGGTCGCGACGCCGCAGTTGTCGGCCCCGACCGGGGCCGGCCAGTTGACGTTGGCCTGGCACTGGTTGTTCGAGGTATTCACCGACACGGACGCCGGCAGATTGGGGATCGTGGGCAATTCAGTGTCGGTCACCGTGACGGTGAAGCTCCCGGAGGTCACGTTTCCACTCGGGTCGGTGGCGCTGTAGGTGACCACGGTCGCCCCGACGGGGAAGCTGTCCCCGGGGTTCGCGTCCCCGGTGAAGGTGACCACCGCGCAGTTGTCCGCCGCGACCGGTGGGGTCCAGGTGACCACTGCGCTGCAGGCGCCCAGGTCGTTGTTCACCGAGATGTCCGCGGGGACGCCGGTGAGGGTCGGGACCTCGGGGTCGATGATGGTGATGAGGAAGCTCGCGCTATCGACGTTGCCGTTCACGTCGGTCGCGGTGTAGGTGACCGTGGTCGTCCCGGCGGAGAGAGTCGATCCCGGGGCGAGGTCACCGACGAGCGAGAGCAGTCCGCACGGATCCGAAGCAGTCGGCTCGATCCAGCCGACGACCTCCGAGCAGCCCCCCGGCGTGAGAACCTGGACGATGTTCGCGGGGACCCCCGCGAACAACGGCGGCAGGACGTCCACGACGGTGATGTCGAAGCTCGCGGTGACGGAGTTGTTGTTCAGGTCGGTGGCGGTGTAGGTCACCGTGGTCGTCCCCAGAGGGAAGAACGCACCCGGCGAGAAGTTGCTGGTCAGGGACAGGATCCCGCAGTTGTCGACCGGCAACGGCTCCGTCCATATCGGGACCGTTCCGCAGAAACCGGGGGCGACCGGCACCGTCATGTCGGCCGGTACATTGACGAGCACCGGGGAGATCTGGTCCTGGATCGTGATCGTGAAGCTCGCGGTCGAGATGTTCCCGTTGTTGTCGACCGCGGTGTAGGTCACCGTCGTCACCCCCGCCGCGAGCACGGCGCCCGGGGAGAAGTTCGAGCTCACGCTCGCCACTCCGCACGGATCGGAGACGGTCGGCACGGTCCAGGTGACGATCGCCGAGCACTGACCCGTGGTGTTGGGGATCACGATGTCCGCGGGCATCCCTTGGAAGGTCGGACCGGTGAAGTCGGAGACGGTGACGGCGAAGGTTGCGACGGTGGTATTGCCGCTCGGGTCGGACGCTGAGTAGATGACGGTCGTCGTCCCGAGGGGGAAGACCTGGCCGGGGGTGTGGGACTGTGACTGGGTCGCGATCCCGCACCCGTCGGTGAAGGTCGGTACGAGCCAGGTCACGGAGTTGCTACACGCTCCCGGAGAGACGCTGACGAAAATGTCGGTGGGGACGCCGCTGACGTTCGGGCCGGTATTGTCGACGACGGTGATCCCGAAGATCCCGGTCGTCGTGTTCCCGGAGAGATCGGTCGCGGTGTAGGTCACCGCCGTGGTTCCGATGGGGAACGCGGTTCCGGAGTTGAAGTCACTGGTCACGGTCACCCCACCGCAGGGGTCGATCGCGATCGGCTCGGACCAGAGTGCCACCGCTAGACAGGCCCCCGGAGTGACGGTGAGCACCTGGCTCCCGGGCAATCCGATCAGCGCCGGCGGATTCTGGTCGATGACGGTCACGGTGAAGGAACTCGTGGTGGAGTTCCCCGCCAGATCGGTGGCGGTGTAGTTCACGGTGGTCGTTCCCGCCGGGAAGCTGGCCCCGGGGGGGATGCTCGCGGAGAGGTTCGCTGGACCGCAGATGTCCGTCGCGGTCGGGGCGGCCCACGAGACATTCTGACTACAGGTCCCGACTGCCGCCGAGACCGTGATGTTGGACGGTGTCCCCAAGATCTGCGGAGGCTGGGCGTCGACGACCGTCACGATGAAGGTCCCGAAAGTGTTGTTCCCCCCCGAGTCGGACGCGATGTAGGTCACTGGCGTGTTCCCGAGCGGGAAGATGGAGCCGGGAACGAGGTTCGGGATGATCGTCGCCAGCCCGCAGTTGTCGATGGCGAGCGGGGGGGTCCAGAAGACCGGCGCGGAGCAGCCGCCGACGGTGGCGGGCGCGACGACGTTGGTCGGGAGGCCGACGATCGTCGGCGGCTGAGTATCGACCACCGTCACCGAGAAGCTCACTTGCGAGCTGTTCACCCCGTCGCTCGCGGAATACGTCACGGTCGTGACCCCGACGTTGAACGACGAGCCCGGCGAGTGACTGGCGGTCACGATGGCGACCCCGCACGCATCCGCCGCGATCGGTGGGGTCCAGGTCACGATCCGTGAGCAGGTGCCCAGAGCCGCGTTCGCGACGATGTTGGCGGGAATCCCGGAGAACTGGGGTGCATCGCCATCGTTGACGCTGACGGTGAAACTCGAAGAGGCGGAGTTCCCCGCGGTGTCGAGCGCGGTGTAGATCACCGTGCTGACTCCGACCGGGAAGGCGGACCCGGATGGGAAGTTCGAAGTCAGACTGGCCAGGTTGCAGTTGTCGATCGCAGTCGGCGCGGACCACGTCGCGAGGGCGGTGCAGAGCCCACCGGAGGTGGTCAGGCTGATGTTCCCCGGGATGCCGCTGATCGTCGGAATCTGGTTGTCGATGACGGTGATGTTGAACGTCGCGCTCGTCGAGTTCCCGGAGGAGTCGGTCGCGAGGTAGATCACCGGGGTCGTCCCGACCGGGTAGAGCGAACCGGGCGCGTGATCGAAGATGAGGGACGCGACCGAGCAGTTGTCCGCCGCGACTGGGGCGGTCCAGGTCACCGCGGCGGCGCAG
Source organism: Planctomycetota bacterium (assembly GCA_032128395.1). Lineage (GTDB taxonomy): Bacteria > Planctomycetota > UBA8108 > UBA1146 > UBA1146 > JAQBGV01. The sequence continues at coordinate 36,811 of JAQBGV010000205.1, forward strand.
AGACCGGTCTGGACCGGGACGATGAGGGCGCTCGGGAGACCGGTAATCGTTGGTCCCGCGTTGTCGGTCACCGTCACGAGGAACGACGCGCTCGAGCTGTTCGCCCCGTCGCTCGCGGTGTAGGTGACCAGGGTCGTTCCGACCGGGAACGTCGCGCCGCTGGCGAAAGTCGAGGTCAAAGTGGCGACCCCGCAGGCATCGGTCGCGGTCGGGGCGGCCCAAGAGACCGTCGCTCCGCAGATGCCGGGGCTGTTGGACGCCAAGATGTCGGTCGGCATCCCGCTGATCACCGGAGCGTCCCCGTCGACCACGGTCACCGTGAAGGACGCGATTCGAATGTTCCCGTTCACGTCGGTGGCGGTGTAGGTCACGGTGTTCACCCCGACGGGGAAAGCGTCCCCGGAGGTCGCGTTCGCGCTGAGGCTCTGAATGCCGCAGTTGTCGAAGGCGACGGGCGCCACCCAGCTCGCTCCAGCGGTGCAGAGCCCGCCCGAGGTCGAGACGATGATGTTCGAAGGAATGCCGCTGATCACCGGCAACTGGTTGTCGGTGACGGTCACGGTGAAGGACGTCGGAGTGGCGTTCCCCGCAGTGTCGGTGGCGGTGTAGGTCACCGCGGTCACCCCGACCGGAAGGCTCGCTCCAGGGAGGAGGTTCGAGATCACGCCCGCCAGCGCGCAGTTGTCGGTGGCGACCGGCGGGGTCCAGCTGACACTGTTCGCGCAGGTTCCCGGCGCGGCCGAGATGCTGATCGGCGCCGGTGTGCCGGTGAACACCGGGCTCTCATCGTCGGTGACGGTCACCAGGAAACTCGCGGTGGTGACGTTGAACGAGTCATCGAGCGCGGAGTAGGTGACGGTCGTCGACCCGACCGAGAAGGTCTCCCCCGGGAGGTGGGTCGAGGTGAAGCTGACCAGCACCCCGTTGTCGCTCGCCGTCGGCTCGGTCCAAGAGACGATCGTCGAGCAGGTCCCGGGGGCCGCGGACACCGAGATGTTGGCCGGGGTCCCGGAGATCACCGGGGACTCGTTGTCCGAGACGGTCACCGTGAAGCTCGCGGTGGTGATGTTGCCCGCGGCGTCGGTCGCCGTGTAGGTGACCGTCGTCACCCCGATCGGGAAGCTCGCCCCGGAGGTGAAGTCCGCGAGAAGGGTCGGGATCGAGCAGTTGTCGGTCGCGGTCGGCGCGGCCCAGGTGACGATCGCGGATCCGACCCCCGGGGACGCCGAAGCGATCTGGTTCGTCGGGAGTCCGCTGATCACCGGATCCTCGGTGTCGACCACCGTGACCGTGAAGGTCCCGGTCGTCGTGTTTCCACCGGTATCGGTCGCGGTGTACGTGACCGATGTGACCCCGACCGGGAAGCTCGACCCGGACGGGATGCTGGGGGTGAGACTCGCGACCGCGCAGTTGTCGGTCGCGGTCGGTGCGACCCAGATGGCCGGAGCCGCGCAACTGCCCGGCAGTGCGAAGAGGACGATCGGGGCCGGGAGACCGATGATCACCGGGTTCTGGTCGTCGGAGACGATCACGTCGAAGGTCGCGGTCGAACTATTGCCGCCGTCGGTCGCGGTATAGGTGACCGCTGTCGTCCCGACCGGGAATGCGGACCCGTTCGCGAAGTCACTCGTCAGGGTCACCGTCCCGCAGGCGTCGGTCGCAGTCGGAGTGGTCCAGAGGACCACCGCCGAGCAGAGCCCGAGGTCGTTGGTCGCGAAGATGTTCCCGGGTACCCCCGAGATCACGGGTGCGTCGCCGTCGATCACGGTCACGGTGAAGCTCGCGGACGCGATGTTCCCGGCACTATCGGTGGCGGTGTAGCTCACCGTCGTCACCCCGACGGGGAAGCTCGTCCCGGGGGTGAGACTCCCGACCACACTCGCCGCGCCGCAGTTGTCGACCGCGGTCGGAGCAGTCCAAGTCGCGGGAGCACTACAGAGGCCACCCGTAGTGAAGGCGGTCACGTTTCCGGGCACCCCGCTCAGTTGAGGTGGCTGGGTATCGATCACGGTGACCGGGAAGCTCCCCGTGCTGCTGTTCCCCGCGCCGTCGGTGGCGGTGTACGTTACGGTGGTGGTTCCGAGGAAGAAGGTCGAACCTGGGGCGAGGTCGGGGATCAACGTCCCCATCGCGCAGTTGTCGGTCGCGGTCGGCGCGGTCCAGCTGACCGCGGCGCTGCAGACCCCCGGGCCCGCGGGGATCGTGATCGGTGCGGGCAGAGCGGCGATCGTCGGGGATTGCGTGTCGTTCACGGTCACGTCGAAGGTCGCGGTCGAGCTGTTCCCGCCGTCGGTCGCGGTGATGGTCACCGTCGTCGTCCCGAGGGGGAAGAACGAGCCACTCGGGATGTCCGCGGTGACGCTCGCGCTCGCGCAGGCGTCGGTCGCGGTCGGCGAGGCCCAGCTGACGACCGCGCCGCACGCGCCGATGTTGTTGCCGACGGTGATGTCGGCGGGGACACCGGAGATCACCGGAGCGTCGCCGTCGATGACGGTGACCGTGAAGCTCGCGGCGGTCGAATTCCCGCTGGGATCGTTCGACGTGTAGGTGACGGTGTGCGCCCCCACGGGGAAACTCGTCCCGGGTGCGAAATTCGTGCTCAGACCGGCGGGGCCGCAGTTATCGGTCGGGACCGGAGGGGTCCAGGTGGCGACCGCGGAGCAGAGCCCGCCCGTGGTGAATACCGTGATGCTCGAGGGGACCGCGGTCAGCACCGGCGGCTGATTGTCGGAGACCAAGACGAAGAAGCTCGCAGTCGAGATGTTTCCCGCGGCGTCGGTGGCGGTGTAGGTCACCGTATTGGTCCCGAGGGAGAAGGTCGCCCCGGAGGGGAAGTTCGGGATCAAGCTCGCGAGGAAGCAGTTGTCGGCCGCCAGCGGCGGGATCCACACCGCGGTCGCGGAACACGTTCCGGCGGTCGCCGTCAGCAGGATGTCCGCCGGGATGTTGGTGATCGTCGGCGCTTGGCCGTCGAAGACCAAGACATCGAAGGTCGCGGTCGTCGAGTTGAGCCCGTCGGAAGCGGTGTAGGTGACGGTGGTCGTACCGAGCGGGAAGATCGAGCCGCTCGGGATGTCGCTCGAGACGGTGGTCGGCGAGCAGGCATCGGTCGCGGTCGGCTGAGTCCAGGTGACCACGGCCCCGCAGAGCCCCGAGTTGGTGGGGGACGTGGTCGTGCTCGGCATCCCCGAGAGGGTCGGTGGATCCCCATCGAGCACGGTGACGGTGAAACTCGCGATCCGGGTATTTCCTCCTGCGTCGGTGGCGGTGTAGACCACCGGGGTCACCCCGAGGGGGAAGGTCGCGCCCGGTGAGAAGTTCGAATTCACGATCGCGGAGCCGCAGTTGTCGGTCGCGGTCGGTGCCGTCCAGGCCGCGGGCGCAGTGCAGAGTCCACCCGAGGTCAGGACGACGACGTTCGCCGGGACCCCGAGGAGCACCGGATCTTCGTCATCGGTCACCGTGAAGTCGAAGCTGGCGTTCGCGATGTTCCCCGCGCTGTCGGTCGCGGTGTAGGTCACGGTTGTGGTCCCGATCGGGAAGGTCGCGCCGGAGACGAAGTCCGAGGTCAGACTCGCGAGGGAGCAGTTGTCGGCCGCACCCGGCTGCGACCAGTTGACCGTCGCGGCGCACCCGCCGGCGGCCGCCGAGACGGAGAAGTTCAGCGGTAGTCCCGAGATCGACGGCGGTGCCAGGTCCACGACCGTCACCGAGAAGGTGGCGATCGTCACGTTCGCGCCGTCGGTGGCGGTGTAGGTCACGGTGGTGGTACCGACCGCGAAGGTCGAGCCGCTCGGGCGGTTCGTCGAGAGCGTGGTCGTGCCACACGTGTCGGTCGCGGTCGGTTCGACCCAGGTGACGACGGCGGAGCACGCCCCGGCGCCGGCCGGGACCGTGATGTCGGCGGGGACCCCCGAAAGGGTCGGCGCCTCGTTGTCGAACACGGTCACCAGGAACGTCCCGGAGGTGATGTTCCCCGCGGTGTCGATGGCGATGTAGGTGACCGGGGTCACCCCGGCCGGGAAGGTCGATCCGCTGGTGAGGTTCGAGGAGAAGCTCGCGATGGCGCAGTTGTCGGTCGCGGTCGGGGTCGCCCAGAGAGCGGGCGCCGTGCAGGTTCCCGGGGTGGCGCTCGTCGCGATGTTGCCCGGCAGACCGGCGATCACCGGGTCTTCGGTGTCGACCACCGAGATCACGAACGTCGCGGTACGGAAATTCCCCGCGGCATCGGTGGCGGTGTAGGTGACCGGGGTCACCCCGACCGAGAAGGTCGAACCGGAGACCGCGTTCGCGGTGAAGCTGCTCAACGAGCAGTTGTCGGTCGCGGCCGGCGCGGTCCACAGCACGGTGGTGGCGCAGGTCCCCGGATCGGCCGAGACGGAGATGTTCGCCGGGAGATTCGTGATGATCGGCTGCTGGTTGTCGGTCACCGTCACGCTGAAGCTCGCGAGCGAGACGTTCCCCGAGGCATCGGTCGCGGTGTAGGTGACCGTGGTGGTCCCGACCGGAAAGCTCGAGCCGGACGCCGACGACGAGGTGAAACTCGAGACGGTGCAGTTGTCCGAGGCGATCGGCGGGATCCAGGTCGCGCTCGCGGCGCAGGTTCCCAGTGCCGCCGACAGCGTGATGTTCGCCGGCACCGATGTGATGACCGGCATCTCCAAGTCGAAGACGGTGACCGTGAAGCTGGTCTGACTCGTGTTCCCCGAGCCGTCGGTGGCGGTGTACACCACGGGGGTCACCCCGACCGGGAACGGGGTCCCGGGGGGGAAGCTCGGGGTCAGGGAGGCGACACTGCAGTTGTCGGTCGCGGTCGGTGGCGTCCAGGTCGCGGGTTGCGTGCAGGCGCCGCTGGACACGGTCAGATTGATGTTCGCCGGGGTGCCGGAGATCACCGGCAGCTCGTTGTCGGTGACGATGACGTCGAAGCTCGCGGTCGACGAGTTCGCGGAGTCATCGACCGCGGTGTAGGTCACCGTGGTGACCCCGAGCGGGAAGGTCGAGCCGGGGAGGAAATCGGGTCCGAAGCTGACGACGATCGTGTTGTCGGTCGCGGTCGGTGCGACCCAGGTGACCGCGGTCGAGCACACCCCGGGGTCGGCGGTTTGGGTGATGTCCGCCGGAACGCCGCTGATCACCGGCGCCTCGTTGTCGGTGACGGAGACGTTGAAGCTGATCTGGCTCGTGTTCCCGGCGATGTCGGTGGCGACGTAGGTGACCTGGGTCACCCCGACGATGAAGGTCGATCCCGACGGGAGGTCGGGGATCAGGCTCGCGAGCGTGCAGTTGTCGGTGGCCGACGGTTCGGTCCAACTCACCACGGCGGTGCTCTGCCCCGCCGGGGTGGTCACCGACTGGTCGCCGGGATTCCCGCTGATCACCGGCGCTTGGGTATCGTTGACGGTGACGTCGAACGTGGCGAGCGAGGAGTTCCCCGCGGCATCGGTGGCGGTGTACGTGACGGTGGTGATGCCGACCGGGAAGCTCGTCCCCGGGAGAATGTCGGGCGCGATCCCCGAGAGGGTGCAGTTGTCGATCGCGGTCGGCGCGGTCCACGACACCAGCGCCGCGCAGCTCCCTGCGGCGGCCGAGGTGATGATGTCGGCGGGAGCGCCGGAGATCACCGGGGCCTGGTCATCGGTCACCGTGACCGCGAAGCTCTGGGTCTCGATGTTCCCCGCGCTGTCGGTGGCGGTGTAGGTCACCGTGGTCGTCCCGACGGCGAAGGTCGCCCCGGACGGGAAGTTCGGGGTGAAGTTCGCCACCGCGCAGTTGTCACTGGCGGTCGGCTCGACCCACGTCACCGGCGCGGAACAGCTGCCCGCGAGGGCGGAGATCGAGATCGGGGCGGGAACCCCGGAGATGACCGGGAATTCGTCGTCCGTGACCGTCACCGTGAACGACGCGTTGGTGGTGTTCCCCGACGGATCGGTCGCGCTGTAGATGACCGCCGTGATCCCCACCGGGAAGCTCGCGCCGGGCGAGAAGTTGGAGGTGAAGTTCTGTACCGAGCAGTTGTCGGTGGCGGTCGGCGCGGTCCACGACACCGCCCGGGCGCAGAACCCCGGCTCGGCGGTGATCGTGATGTTCGCGGGGGCTCCCGCGATCACCGGGGACTGCGCATCGATCACGGTCACGGTGAAGCTCGCGGTGTTCGAGTTCCCGGAGGGGTCGAACGCGGTGTAGATGACGACGGTCACTCCGACCGAGAAACTGCTCCCCGAGGCGACGTTCGGGGCAAAGCTGACCACGGAGCAATTGTCGGATGCGGTCGGGGCGCTCCAGGTCACGGTGGCCGTGCAGTTGGTCGGGCCGGTGTTGACGATGATCGGGGCCGGGACTCCGGCGATCACCGGGAGCTCCGCGTCGGTCACCGTGACCGAGAAATTCGTCGAGTTCGAGTTCCCCGCGGGATCGGTCGCGGTGTAGGTCACGGTGGTGACCCCGACCGGGAAGCTCGTCCCGGGTGTGAAGTTCGAGGTGAAGGTCGGCACGGAGCAGTTGTCGCTCGCGGTGGGGGCGGTCCAGGCGACCGTCGCCGCGCAGGTGCCGGGCGAGGAGAAGACGCTGATGTTGGCCGGAGTGCCCGAGATCTGCGGCAGTTCGTCGTCGGTGATCGTGACGTTGAAGGTCACCGCCGTCGAATTGCCCCCTGCGTCGGTCGCGGTGTAGATCACCGTGGTCACCCCGACGGAGAAGCTCGAGTTCGGGGGGAAGTTCGGGGTGAAGCTGCTCACCCCGCAGTTGTCCGAGGCGGTCGGAGGCGTCCAGGTGGCGATCTGAGCGCAGACCCCCGGAGCGGCGGAGAGCACGATGTTCGCCGGCGGAGCGCTGACCGCTGGGGCCTCGACGTCGTCCACCGTCACGGTGAAGCTGGCGATCGAGGAGTTCCCGGAGGCATCGGTCGCGGTGTAGGTGACCAGGGTCGACCCGACCACGAAGGTCGCACCGGGAGAGAAGTTCGAGGTCAGCATCGTCGCGCTACAAGTGTCGGCGGCGGTCGGCGGAGTCCAGCTGACCACGGCGCTGCAATTCCCCGCGTCGTTCCCGACCGTCAAGTCGCTCGGCGGGCCCGAGATCGTCGGCGGGGCCACATCGTTCACGGTGACCGTGAAGCTGGTGCTGGTCGAATTGCCCGCTGCGTCGGTCGCGGTGTAAGTCACCAGGGTCGCCCCGAGCGGGAAGATCGAACCCGGGGAGTGCGTGGTGGTCACCCCTTGCAGGGTGCAGTCGTCGGCCCCGGTCGGCGGCGTCCAGCTCACGGCGGCCGTGCACTGCCCCGCAGTGGCGGGGACGGTGATGTTCGCGGGAGTGCCGGTCAGGGTCGGTGTAGTGGCGTCGTTCACCGTCACGGCGAAGGACTGGATCGTCACGTTGCCGTTCACGTCGGTCGCGGTGTAAGTGACCGAGTTCAAACCGACGGGGAAGAACGCCCCGGAGGCGACGTTCGGGATGAGGCTCGCCACACCACAGTTGTCGGTCGCGGTCGGTGCGGTCCAGCTCACCACCGTGCCGCAGGTCCCGGCGGTCGAACTGACGATGATCGGGGAGGGTAGACCGACGATCACCGGAGGCTCCGTCTCACCGACGGTGATCAGGAACGAGGCGCTGCCGACGTTGCCTGCGGCATCGGTTGCGGTGTAGTCGACGGAGGTCGTCCCCACGGGGAAGAATGCCCCGGTGAGGTGCGACTCGGTCGTCGACGACACGCCGCAGTTGTCGTTCGGGGTGGGGGCGGTCCAGGTGACGTTCGTCCCGCACAGCCCGGGGGCCGCGATCGTGGTGATGTTCGTCGGGACGAAGGTCCAGGTCGGATCTTGGTCGTCGGTGACGGTGACGGTGAAGCTCGCGACGGCACTATTGGCCGCCCCGTCGGTCGCGGTGTAGGTGACGGTGGTCGTCCCCACCGGGAAGGTCGCGCCCGGGACGTGGGAACCGACGATCGTGGTGCCGCCGCAGTCGTCGGTCGCCGTCGGTGGGGTCCAGCTCGCAGTCGCCGAGCAGAGGAGCGGATTCGCGGAGACGGTGATGTTCGTGGGCATTCCGACGAGGACCGGCAGGGTGGCGTCGTTCACCGTCACGGTGAGGGTCGCGGTCTCGCTGTTCCCGTTCACGTCGGTGGCGGTGTAGGTGACCAGTGTCGCGCCGACCGCGAAGATCGAGCCCGTGGCGATGTCCGGTGTGGGGGTCGGGACCGAGCAGTTGTCGGTCGCGGTGAGGACCGGGAGGGTCACCGTCGCTCCGCAGGTCCCCCCCGTCGAGTTGACGACCAGGGTGCCGGGGTTCCCCGAGATCACCGGGAGTTCGGTGTCGTTCACCGTGACGGTGAACGAGGTGGAGGCGAGGTTCCCGACGAAGTCGCTCGAATTGTAGGTGACGGTGGTGGTGCCGATCGGGAAGAAATTTCCAGGAGTATGCGTGGACGAGAAGGTGAACACCGCACAGTTGTCGATGGCGACCGGGGCGGTCCAGCTGACGTTCGCCCCGCACGCCCCTGCGTCGTTGCTCGTGGTGATGTTCGCTGGGGTGGTGGGGTAGAACGGCGACTCGATATCGTTGACCGTCACCAGAAAGCTCACACTCGACTGGTTCCCCGAAGTGTCCGTCGCGGTGTAGGTGACCGTCGAAGTCCCGAAATTGAAGCTCTGCCCCGGGGTGTGGGTCGAAGTGAAGGTGGCGACCTGGCAGTTGTCGCTCACCGTGGGCGGGGTCCACGAGATCGAGGTGTTCGCGCAGAGTCCGGGGGAGTTGTTCACGGTGATGTTCGCGGGCACGTTGGTGATCACCGGATCGATGGTGTCGACGATCCCGTCGCAGCTGTCGGGGATGCCGTTCAAGTTGCAGTCGGCCTCGAGGCCGGACGAGATGTCGCACGCGTCGTCGATCCCGTTCGAGTTGCAGTCGGGGATCGTGTTGACCCAGTGGACGCTGGTACCCGGCAGTCCGGGTGCGGCGACGACGCCGAACAAGCCGTCGGTCGAGACTCCTTCGCCGAACAGGTCGCCGAGGAGTCCCTCGCAGAGGGTCGCATCGAAGACCCAGGTCCCGGCTCCGCGCGTGTAGACGTGCGCCATGCCGGTGGTGGTCCCCGTGGTCTCGCTCTCGCCGACCAGCAGGAACGTCGTCGACATCCCCACCGCGACGCCGAAGCGCTCGGAGGGGGTGACCGCCGGACTCGTCAGCTCCTGCGAGGAGCTCCAGATTGCGCCGGCCTTCTCGAAGACGTGCACGGCCCCCGCGAGGGTGTCCTGGTCGGGAGCGCCGATCGCCACGCTGACGTCGGTTCCGGCGACCGAACCGCCGAAGAACGCGCCGCTCTGCGGGGTTGCGTCGGCGAGGGTCGCCGCCAGACTCCACGTCCCCGACAGCTCGTAGACGTTCACCTCACCGGCATTCGCGGTCGCTCCGGATGTCCGCCCCGGAGCCGCGACGAAGGCGTGCGTCGGGGCGAGCTGCACCGCGTACCCGAACCGATCGCCATCGGCGACGGTCGGGGTCAGAGCGGCCTCGTCGGTCCAGTTGGTTCCGTTGTGGAAGTAGATCACCCCTTGCCCGGTCTCGGTGCCGCTGGCGCCGGTCCGCGGCGCGCCGGCGAGGATGCGGACTCCGCGGACGGAGACCGCCGCTCCGAGCTGGTCATCGGCGACGGGAGTGGGGAGGGTGCGCTTGTCTTCTTGGGTCCAGACTCCGGCGGCCCTGCGGAAGATGTACACCGCACCCGCATCGACGGTCGCCCCGATGTCGGCACCGGGAGCCCCGATCGCGATCACGTCACCGTCGATCGCCACCGAGGCGCCGAAGAGATCACCCGCAGCGGCATCGGAGGCGACGAGGGCGCTCCCTTGCTCGACCCAGATCGTGCCGACTCTCCGGAACACGTGTGCTGCGCCCGCGCTCGATGTCGCCGCGCTCGATCCGACGACAGCGGAGTCGCCGCTGATCGAGACGCTCGACACCGAGGCGTAGCCCCCGGTGGGAATCGGCAACGCTGCTCCGACCGGTTCGCAGCTGTCGGGGATGCCGTTCAGGTTGCTATCGAGTGCACCGGCCGTGATGTCGCATTCATCGGGAACGAGGTTCCCATCGCAGTCATCACTCGTACCGAGTGCGAGATCGGTCGCATCCGGCACGCCGTTCACGTTGCAATCCTGAGTGTACGCAACTCCCCCCACCCCCAAGAAAAGGGTAAGGACCATCGTGCGGAGTGCGAAAGGGGCTCGCATAAGGGAGTCCTCCCGAGAATGTCAGCCAGGACGTGTCCGAAAAGGGGGATGTCTCCACGAAGGGAGCCCATTTCGGTACGTACCGGGGACCCAGCAACCGGACGTGCATTGACCCAAATTCAGCCCAACACCTGCTCTCCGGCGGGGATAAACCCTCCTCAGACGAGAGCCGAAGTCGGTGCGGATGTGGTCCGTAAAGAGAACAGACCAACTTGGATTATACCGACATTGGGGATGCGGCCAAGGGAGG
>JAQBGV010000206.1:0-2566 GCA_032128395.1 Planctomycetota bacterium
GAGCCTCCTTGGTTCGGTACGCCGATGACTTCGTCCTCGTTTTCGAGGACTTCTTGGCCTGCGTCCAGACTCGTCAGGCGCTGGGAAAGCGAATGGCGGCCTGCCGCCTTGAGCTGCACCCGACGAAGACGAAGATGGTCGACTTTCGGTACAAGAAGCCGAATGGGCAGCGACATCCACGAACGGATACCACAAGTTTCGTCTTCCTTGGCTTTGTCCACGTCTGGGGAAAGTCACGGCGAGGCAAGAACATCGTCTGTCAGCGAACGGCCAAGGACCGCTATGCGCGTGCCCTGAGATCGCTCTGGGTCTGGTGCAAGCGGAACCGGCATCGGCCGATCCCCTGGCAGCACGAGCGGCTCTGTCGGTCGATGCGTGGGCACTTCGCCTACTACGGAATCACCGGCAACTCCAGGCGGCTGCGCTGGTTCGCCCACCAAGTGGAGCGAATCTGGCATCGCTGGTTGGAGCGCCGCACTCGTGGCCAACCGATGCGGTGGAGTCGCTTTCGAGCTCTGCTGAACCGATACCCACTTCCAGCTCCGAAGATCGTTCACCGCTACGCTTAAGCTGCAAGCGAGCCTGTTACGCGAGGAACCGGATGCGGGAAACCTGCACGTCCGGGTCTGTGAGGGGAGGGGAGGGTAACCTCCCCTCCTACTCGGCACGCGAAGAGCACAAGGGGGCCCGCGACGGACAATCCGCCGTAAACCGCGTACCCATCGTTCTGCATCGATCCCGAAAAATCGGCGAGCACTTCGTTCGGGCCATCGCGCGATCGGCTCTTGCGATAATCGAAGAACATCTGATCGTGCGGCCTACCGTACGCCCAGAGCCAACCTCGGTCGCAACCGCCCTTCGCCTGGACCCGTAGCCCGGTCTCGTCGACCTGCAAATAGTCCCCGGCGAGCACCTGCTTGCGCAGCTCGTTCTCGACGGGAGCGAGGACGTCAGCGACCTGGCGGCACCACTCCCCGAGGGTCGTGTCCCCGATCGCGAGCCCTTGCCGCTCGAAGATCTTCGACTGACGGTAGAGCGGAAGTGCGTCGACATGCTTGGCGACGATGATCTGCGCGAGGAGATCGGGCTCGGCCTTGCAGCGCGGGATCGGGTGGCACGGAGCCTTCGCCGTCACGATACCCTTCCCGCAAGAGCAAGCGCGTTTCTCGAGGTGATACAGCGCAGCGTAGAGGACCAGAGGCTGATAGCCGTAGCGGACAAAGTCGTCGTGACCAATGACCGGCATCTCTTCGCCGCAGGCCTCGCACGCACGCTCTTCGGAAGGGACGGGGATTTCGTGCTCTTGGAGGGGAAGTCCCTCGGGGGAGAGCTTCTTCGAGGGTTTCTTGCGACGGACGAGCTCGAACTCCGGTTCGTCGTCCTTCGCCGTCTCGGGGTCGAGCTCACCGAGGAGGGCGAGGTCTTCTTGGCTGAGGTGCTCGCGGATCCCATCGAGGAGCTCGCTCGGATCGAGCTTCTCGCTCTGGCGACCGCGCAGGGCGCGGACGAGCTTGGCGATCTTGATCTGAAGTGATTCATTGCGGGAGGCGAGGTCTTCGACGCGAGAAGAGAGATCCTCGTTGCGCGTCTTGAGATCCACGACGTGCTCGACGAGCGCGTCGTTGTGCTCGGAAAGTTTGGAGAGTCGTGCGACAGCCGCTTCGAGATTCATGGCTTCGATCGTACATAGACCGGGCATCGCAGCAACGCCTTGTCAGGCCCTTGTCTGCAAGTCATCTCGGCGATGAGACTTACGGAGCCATTTTCTTTCGCGCGCATCGCGGAAGTCGATTCCGTGGAGCAATCCGCGCAACTGGAACTCGGTGAACTGCACGGACGAAGCACTCGATCGCGGCCAGGAGAAGGTCCCGCGCTCGAGTCTCTTCGCATAGACGCAGAGTCCGGATCCGTCCCACTGGAGGATCTTGAGTCGGTCGCGTCGGCGGTTGCAAAAGACGAAGAGTGCGCAGGAAAGGGCAGACAGTTCGAGCTCGTTCTCGACGAGTGCGGTGAGTCCATCGAAGGACTTGCGCATGTCGGTGACCCCCGGGGCGAGGAAGATCTCGACGTCGGGGCTCAGTCCGAGCACGCGAGGACCGAAGCGATGGCGAGCTCGAGCTGATCGGGGTCGACGAGGCCGTGGACGCGCAGCGTGATGCCACACGGAAGGGAAAGCTCGAGGCCGGGAGTCGGCGAGTGAGCGGAGGGAATAATCTCGACGCGCTGGAGGGTGCGGGCAGGATGCGGCCGCTCAGTAGCGCGCTTGCGAAGCCAGAGGTGGAGGGTGGAGCTGGGGAGATCGGCCTCGCGGCAGAAGGCGGCAACGGAGAGGTCGCTCTCATCGAAGTGGCGCAGGGTGGAGGAGATCTCCTGTGGGGACCTCACGGTGCGGGATCGGGACATGAGTGCCTCCGTTCAAGGAGACATGATCCGGATCAGGGAGTCAGCGCCAAGGGGGTGATTCGTTGGGTGGTTACCACCCTTCGTTCTCCGCGGGGATCAGTATCGAGGGTGACTTGTCATCAAGTCGAGTTCCAGTCCATGTTTACCGCGTACTCGAAGATGC
>JAQBGV010000207.1:0-6473 GCA_032128395.1 Planctomycetota bacterium
GAAGTTGTGCTGCGGCCTCACGGTTCCGTGTGCGCCGCTGCTGCGCTTGTAGGCGCGGTGCTCTCCGGTGACGATGTAGGAGAGCTGAGCGTAGTAGTGCTCGAAGTCGGCGGTCCCACCCATCTCGAGGTCGTTCATCGAACGGAGCGCTGCTCTCACCTGACGCGCTCGACGCGATCGTGCTGCGCTCGGTCCTCGATCATGGGCCCGACGATGAGTGCGCGCCTCGCGACCTCATCTGCAGGCGGATCGGAGCGGGGCTGATCGCCTCCTCCTCGCTCAACCACGCCGCATTCGACTCCAAAGTGCCACGGCGATTCTGCCGCGGGGCAGGGTTCCCCGGACTCGATCCTCTCGGGGACGCATCGACTCGGCTCGGTTTCGGGCCGGGAGCGATTCGGCGAGCGGGTACGCACTCCTCTCGGAACACCAGCGACCGCGCTCAGTGGGCGCACGCGATCGACCACGGTCAGGTCCCTCCGGGCACCGACTCTCGTCCCGAGCCGAAGGAGATTCTGCGCGGGAAAGTGATCCGGTCCCTCCTCGGTCGGGGGCGGGTGGAGATCGTCGAGATCGAGCGGGAGTTCCGCATCGATTTCATCCATCACTTCCAGACCGAGCTCGGCGAGATCGAAGAGAGACAGCGCGACGGCCTGGTCGAATACGACCCGGACTGCATCGAGGCGACCACGCTCGGCCGGCTGCTCATCGAGGACGTGGCAGGTTGCTTCGATCCGGATGACCTGGGAACGGGAAAGTAAGCGGGGGCGAGCCTCCGGAGGTGTGCAGGGGGCGGGTTCTACCCGTTCCCTGGGTGCGGCGACGGCCCCGCGGCTGTCGCCGCTCTTCATCGGGGGACGCCCGACGATTGCACCTGCGAGTCGCTGGGATATCATCCTGCGCTGGCGTGGGTCGCACCGGGCGCAGCCGGGGGAATCCCGCACCCACGTGGGCTCTCGAGACCGATATTCGTGCCATTCCACATCCCAGCTCACCGCTGGACAGACGAGGGGAGGAGGTGGGGACCATGAAGAGACCCCCCGTCCGGTCCGTCTTCCGTACGCTGCTGGTCATCTCGCTACTGACGTTGGCCGCCCCGTTCGCGGACGCTCAGTCTGGGTTCAAATTCTTCATGCGTGGGGACGCGAACATCGACGGACAGATCAATCTCGCCGACGGGATCCGCATCCTCGACCACCTGTTCATGTCGGCTCCTCTCGGTTGCATGGATGCGGCGGACACGAACGACGACGAGACGATCAACATCGCAGATCCGATCGTGCTCTTCTCGTACTTGTTCATCCTCGCCCCGCCCCCCCCCGCGCCTTTCCCCGCCTGCGGTCCGGATCCGACGAACGACCTGGTGCTCGGCTGTATCGACTCCGACTTCTGCGTGCCTCCGACCGACCGAGAAACCAGTTCCCACATCCTCCGTCGGATCGCTTACGGACCGACCCCGGACGAGTTGGACGAGATCGAAGCGATCGGGGCGAATGCGTTCATCTTCGCTCAGCTCGATCCTCTCTCCATCCCGGAGAATCCACAGGTCGCAGCGAAGATCGCGGCGCTCCCGATCTCCGCGACCTACGTCAACTACTACCGCCACGTGCTCATCCGCGGTCGCTACTCGAATCGACAGCTCCTCGAGCAGATGACCGACTTCTGGTCGAACCACTTCAACACCTACTTCTGGACGCTGCGCGGCTTCCTGCGGAATCTCGACGGTGGTTCGGTGTACGACGGAGGCGGCCTCCCCGACAGCAGGATCGCCGCGATGGAGCTCGAATCCGCCGAGGACGAGGCGTTCCGAACCCTCGCGTTCGGTTCCTTCGAGGATCTGGTGATCGCGAGCGCCACGAGTCCGACGATGCTCGTCTACCTCGACAACCTCTCGAACACCGCCGGAGATCCGAACGAGAACTACGCCCGTGAACTCCTCGAGTTGCACACGGTCGGAGTCGCAGGCGGATACAGCCAGAACGACGTCGAACAGCTCGCCCGCGTCTTTACCGGGTGGACGATCTGCAAGGTCGATCCGATCGACGTGGGCGATCCTCACGCGGCGTGCCTGCCGAACAATTCGACGACGGGCGTATGGAGCTTCCACTTCGCACCGGCGAACCATGACTACGGGGCGAAGAGCCTGTTCACGAGTACGAGCTACCCCCTGACCATCCCCGCTGGGATCCCCGGAGATCCCGCCGGCGTCCAGGAGGGGTTCGACGTGATCGCGCACCTCGCGGTGACCTCGCAGACCGCGCAGTACGTGTCCACGAAGCTGATCCAGAAGTTCGTCTCCGATGCGCCTCCCCTGTCACTGGTCGCCGCGTGCATCGGGACGTGGCTCGGGACCGGCGGCGATGTCGGCGCGGTGATGCAGACCATCCTCGACAGCCCGGAGTTCCGCGGCGCCACGAATCGGTGGAACAAGGTCAAGACCCCGATGGAGTCGATCCTCTCGACCGTGCGGATGCTCGAGGGCGAGACGACGAACGCGCAGCAGATCTTGATCGCCGTCGCGAATCTGAGTCACATCGTGCTCAACTTCGGCACCCCTGACGGCTATCCGGAGCTCGGGGACGACTGGATCGGCACCAGCAAGCTCGTCGATACGATCCACTTCAACGAGATCATCTATCAGGGGTCGTCGCAGCTCACCTACGGCCCACGGCCGATCCAGCTGGCGGCCAACCCCCCGATCGACGAGACCAACCCGACCGAGGTCGTCACCTTCTGGCTCGAGCTGATGTTCCCCGGGGGCTACAACACCATCGATGAGGCGATCGCGATCGAATTCTTCTCGACGGATGACATCGGATTTCCGGTCGCGCTCGTCCCCGGCACCCCGGCGTACGATCTTCACCTTCGCAAATTCCTGACGTTCCTGCGCAGCTGGCCGCAGGCGATGAAACAGTAGGAGGACATCCATGGCCCCCATCAACCGACGCGGATTCCTGCGAATCGGCGGCACCGGGCTGGCTCTCGGTGCCCTCTCCCCCATCCTCAGCAACCCGTTCCTCTCTTCACGCCTGCACGCGCAAGGGCCCGGCAGTCCGAAGAAGTTGCTCGTGATCTTCATGCGCGGCGGGAACGATGGCATCAACACCGTCATCCCCTTCGGTGACAACGCATACAACACCACCAACCGACCGACTCTTTTCGTCAATCCACTCCTGGCCCACGACCTCAACGGCTTCGCGGCCCTTCACCCTTCGATGCAGCTGATGAAGGATGTGTACACCGCCGGCGACCTGGCGGTGATGCACCGCATCGCCTACGACAACCAATCGCGATCGCACTTCACGAGCCAGCAGCTCTGGGAGAACGCGATGCCGTCGGTCTCCGGAGCATCCGAGATCGAGGAGGGGTGGCTCAACCGACTCGTCGATAGCGACCCGGCCCTCGCCACCCACGTGCTCCCCGCGGTCAGCGTCTCGAACAACATGCAGGTGGCGTTCCGCGGTGACCGCGCGCTGATCCACATGCGCACCATCGATTCCTACCGCCTCGGCTCGGACCCGATCGATCTCAAGATGATCGGCGCCGCCCCCTCGGGAGGTGGAAACGGTTCGGGTCTCCTCGGCGTCTACAGCCGCGACCCGGACGGCACCGATTACGATGAGACCGTCCGCGACACCGGGGTCGCGATGTCCTCCAGCCTCGACGCCCTCGAGGTCGCGGGGATCGACGAGGCGACCTACGTCCCCGAGAACGGCGCCTTCTACCCCGACGCGGCCAGCCCCGACAATTTCGACGGCCGGCTGCAGACCTTCTTCCGCCAGGTGAAGAATGCGGTGCAGTTGCTCAAGGAGACCGACTGCCGGGTCGCCGGGGTCGAGCTCGGCAGTTTCGACACCCACTCGAACCAATCGATCCTCGGTGGGTCGCAGGGGGAGAACCTCCGCGGACTCTCGCGGGCGTTCCACTCGGCCCGTCTCGACATGCTGAACAACATCTGGCCCGACACCCTGGTGCTCGCGGTGAGCGAGTTCGGTCGGACCAGCGCCGAGAACGGCAGCGGGGGAACCGACCACGGCGAGGCGAGCTGTGTCTTCTGCGCCGGCGGCAGCGTCAATGGCGCGGTCTACAACTGCGACGCCACGACCTGGGCCAACGGCGACATGTTCAGCGTCGGCAACCCCCCACGCTACGTCAGCCAGAAGACCAGCTTCCTGTCGATCTACGCCGAGATCGTCGAACAGCACTTCGGAGCGGGGCTGGCCCTCGACACGGTGATCCCGGGGTGGAGCGGCCTCAGCGGGCCGCAGCACCTCCCCCTCGGCTTCCTGACCTGATCGGCTCGACTCGGCTCGGCTCGGAATAGGATGAGAACGGGCCCGCCCTCCCACCGGAGAGCGGGCCCGTTTCGCAACCGAGAGGGTCAATCTGCCTCTCCTCGGCGGCCTGGCGAGCTCCCCCCCCTGGGTCCCCCCGAGGGGGGGCCTGCGGGGGTGATTCGAGGAAATGCACGACCTTTTCGGATCCGAGGGGTTCGATTATCATCCCGGGTGAAGTGGTCCTGCCGAGGAGGCCCTTCTGAGACGGCACGGAGTGATCCTCCGGTGGAGGCAGCGCTATTCCGGGGTTTCGAATCGTGGCTATCGAGAAATGGTGACGCACTTGTTCTTTGTACGTTCCAGATGCACTACAGAACAGGAAGGGGAGGAGGTGAAGTGGTGACGAGACCCCCCGCCAGGGCCGTCTTGCGTACACTGCTGGTCCTCACACTGGTGATGACCATCGCGCCCATCGCCGGCGCACAGGGGGGGCCTCAGCCGGTCCCCGTTGGATTCGAGTCGTTCATCCGAGGTGACGGCAACGCCGACGCGATGCTAGACATCTCCGATGTCATCCGTGTTCTCGACCACTTGTTCAACTCCAATCCCGTCGGGTGCCTCGACTCGGTGGATTCGAACGACGACGAATTGGTCGATATCAGCGATGCGGTGTTCGTTCTCGGATTTCTCTTCCAGAACGGACCCTCTCCCGCCGCACCGTTCCCCAACTGCGGAGCGGACCCGACGAACGACCTCCAGCTCGGCTGCGCGAGCTTCCCCGCCTGCGCACCGGCCATCGATCGGGCGACCGCGGCGCACATCCTGCGTCGCATCGCCTACGGCCCGACTCCGGCCGAACTCGCCGAATTGGAGTCGATCGGCGCGGACGCGTTCATCGCGGCCCAACTCGACCCGATCAACAGCTATCCCGACAGCGATCTGCAGATGCAGCAGATGCAGCTGAAGATCGACGCCTACCCGATCACCGCGAACTACATCAACTACTACCGCCACGTGCTCCTTCGAGGGCTGTATTCGAAGCGGCAGCTCCTCGAACAGATGACCGACTTCTGGTCGAACCACTTCAACACCTACTTCTGGACGCTCCGGAACTTCCTCCGGACTCCCGAGGGTGGTTCGTACGACGCGGTCCAGAGCCGAATCGCCGCGATGCTGCTCGAGGCGGAGGAGGACGACGCGTTTCGCACGCTGGCCCTCGGATCGTTCGGGGACCTGGTGCTCGCGAGTGCGACCAGTCCGACGATGCTCGTCTACCTCGACAACATCTCGAACACCGCCGTCGACCCGAACGAGAATTACGCCCGGGAGATTCTCGAGCTGCATACCGTCGGGGTGGCGGGCGGATACACCCAGAACGACATCGAACAGCTGGCGCGGTGCTTCACCGGCTGGACGATCTGCAAGGTCGATCCGATCGACGTCGGGAACCCCCACGCCCTCTGCCTCCCCCCCGACCATCCGATCGGGGTCTGGACGTTCCACTTCAGCCCTGCGAACCACGATTTTGGCACGAAGACCCTCTTCTCGACCACCAGCTACCCGCTGACGATCCCCTCACGCCCTTCGGGGAGCACGGACGGTGTTCTCGACGGGTTCGAGGTCATCGCGCACTTGGCGCTGACCTCTCAGGCCGCCGAGTACGTGTCGACGAAGCTGATCCGGAAGTTCGTCTCCGATACGCCTCCCCCGTCACTGATCGCCGCGTGCATCGGCACCTGGCTCTCGACCAGCGGTGACATCAGCGCAGTGTTGCAGACCATCCTCGACAGCCCGGAGTTTCGGGGCACGGCGCATCGCTTGAGCAAAGTGAAGACGCCGATGGAGACGCTGCTCTCGACGGTGCGCTCTCTCGATGGGGGCACGACGAACGCCCAGCAGATGCGCATCGCGCTCGGCAACCTGCGGCACCTCCCGCTGAATTTCGACACCCCCGACGGCTACCCGGAACTCGGGAACGACTGGATCGGCACCAGCAAGCTCGTCGATACGATCCACTTCAACAAAATCATCTACGAAGGCTCTTCGCAGCTCACCTACAACCCAAGACCGATCCAATTGGCGGCCAACCCCCCGATCGACGAGACCAACCCGACCGAGGTCGTCACCTTCTGGCTCGAGCTGATGTTCCCCGGGGGCTACAACACCATCGATGAGGCGATCGCGATCGAATTCTTC
>JAQBGV010000208.1:0-20315 GCA_032128395.1 Planctomycetota bacterium
GAGTTTCGGCCAAGCTGTGGCGGTGAGTGGGAGCACCGTAGTGGTGGGGGCATCAAATGAAGAGACCCTCCCCGGCGTGGAGACCGGTGCCGCCTACCTCTTCGACTTGACGTCCACGGAGTTCCGCCGGGGGGACGCGAACGACGACGGCAGTTTCAATATCGCCGATGCGATCACTGCGCTGGACGCGCTCTTTGGGCCCGCGTCACCCATCAGTTGTCCCGACGCAGGCGATGCGAACGACGACGGGACATTCAACATCGCGGATCCGATCTGGATGCTCTCGGCGCTCTTCGTCCCGGGCGAGCCGCCGCTGCCGGCACCCTATCCTGGTTGCGGCGAGGACCCGACGGGGGACACCCTCCCGTGCGCGAGTTTCACGAGCTGTCCGTAGATCGAGCGGAGGAGGAGGCAGCCCGTCGGGGCACACCAACCGCTCCGGGGCGCGATGGCGGCATTCGTCGGCACTGAGTCCAGTGGTCGCGATTTCGAGCCATGGACCCCCGGCCAAACTCTGTCGTACTGGTGTGTACCTCAAGATGGGAGATGCAACCTTGTAATGATGGAGATGGACTCCATAATTACTCGCATGATACCCAGGCATTTGGCTCTCGAACTCGACGCTGCGCTGCGGCAGTTTCCTGCCGTCGCCCTGCTCGGGCCGCGCCAGGTGGGCAAGACAACCCTGGCGCGTTCGCTCCAAGCGGGGGCGGCGGGTGCACCGCCTCCGGTCTATCTCGACCTGGAGAATCCAGCGGATCTCGCCAAGCTCGAAGACGCGGTCGGATTCCTCCGTTCTCTCCCCCATCGGCTGGTCATCCTCGATGAAGTGCAGCGCGCACCGGGTCTGTTCCAGATCTTGCGAGGTGTCATCGATGAGAGGATCCATGGCGGCCAGGCGGCGGGTCACTTCCTGTTGTTGGGCTCGGCGTCGATCGAGTTGTTGCGGCAGTCGAGTGAAACCCTGGCCGGGCGGATCGCGAATCTGGAACTGGCCCCCCTCGATCTTCTCGAGGTGACGAAGAGCGACGCAACGCGGCTGTGGGCCCGGGGTGGTTTTCCTCGCAGCTTCCTCGCCGGCAGTGATGAAGAGAGCGCGGTCTGGCGAGCAAACTTCATCACCACGTACCTGGAGCGCGATATCCCCCAGCTCGGACCTCGCATCCCGGCAGAGACCCTGCGCCGTCTTTGGACGATGCTGGCACACAACCAGGGATGTCTTCTGAATGCGGCCCAGCTCGCTCGTAGTTTGGCTGTCGACGGCAAGACGATCGCCAGCTATCTCGACCTGATGGTCGATCTACTGCTGGTGCGACGACTGACGCCCTATCGTTCCAATGTCGGCAAGCGGCTGGTGAAGTCACCGAAGACCTACGTCCGAGACAGCGGACTCGTCCACACCCTGCTCCGCCTCGATCGCATCGACCAGATTCTCGGCCACCCCATCGTCGGAATGAGTTGGGAGGGCCATGTGATCGAAACACTGCTCCGGGTCGCCCCCCCACGAACCCAGCCCAGTTTTTACCGGACGGCCGCGGGCGCAGAGATCGACCTCGTGCTCGAACTACCAGGCGACCAGCTCTGGGCGATCGAGATCAAGCGCGGTGCAGTACCGAAGATACAGAAGGGCGTCAGGATCGCTCTGCAAGACTTGCAGCCAACGAGAGCCTTCGTGGTCTACTCCGGTTCCGATCAGTACCCGAAGGGCGAAGGCATCGAGGCCATCGGTCTTCACGAGCTGGCTGCCGAGCTGGCCGCACTCACCGGTCGGAAGTCTGGGCAGCATCCCGAACCGGGTTCCTGAGACCTCACAGATCGATCGATGGTCGCCAGACCACCGCGCCGACTTCGAGGGCTTCGTCGTGGAGGGCTGGGACTCCATGGGGGGGATATGGGGTGTTACGAATTCTGATGTGAGTCAGTTAGAATCGACGCGTATTTTCAGGAGGTTTCCATGATCGCCGAACGCTTCTTGCGGCACCTGGCTCGTGGTCAGCTGATCATTTGCCTCGGCATAGCGACGCTGCTCACCGGACAGACGATCGTGCCTGAGTCGCAACAACTCGTCCCCGATCCACCTTTGACGCAATCAGTGACCTACGGAGCCTCGGTTGCAATCGACACGTTCTCCGGTATCGCGGCGGTCGGCGCAACCGCCGGCACGGGGGCGGCTTACATCTTTCGGCGAGACCTCGGTGGGATCTGGTGGCAGGACGATCAATTCCTGGGTATTGGCCCGAGTGAAAACCTCGGAAGGGCCTGCGCAGTCTCGGGTGATGTCGTGGCCATCGGCGTCCCGAGACGTGCCCTCGGCTTGGCCATGCCCGGTGCGGTGGATATTTACCGATGGACCGGCGCTCTCTGGTCGCAAGAGCCCACTCTGATGCCCTACACGCAGAACGATGCCGAATTCGGAAGGGTCGTTCTAGTTAACAGCGATCTATTGGTCGTGGCCGCACCCCAGTTCGATCTGAGTCCCATGCCGGGGCGCGGCACCGTCCATGTCTACCGAGACCAAGGGTTCGCCGGCTGGGTTGTGGAGACGGTTCTGACAAATGATCCAGCATTCCCCGCGAGTACGAGCTCCGGCTTCGGGTCGTCCCTGGCCACGGATGGGCAAGTTATCGCGGTCGGGGACCCGGCGCAGGGCAGCAATGGTTCGTTGGCAGGGATGGTCCACATCTTCCGCATGGTGGGAGGGGCATGGAATCTGGACGCCATTCTGAGTGGTGTAACCGATCAAGGCTTTGGGGTAGGTGTCGCGGTGCGTGACGACCTCTTGGTGGTAGGAGCGCCTAGGACGAACGGGTGGGTTGGAGCTGTTCACATCTTTCGGCATGACGGGGTTACGTGGCAGGAAGAGGCTGTTCTCACCGGGAACATCCCCAGCTCTGGGTTTGGCAGCCGGGTCGCTATTGAAGAGAATCGCGTGCTGACCAGCCAGACAGAGAGTCCAGTGCATTCGGTGCATATCTATCAGGAAACGGGAGGCGTTTGGAGTGAGACCGAGACTCTCGTGCCGACCAGCACCTCCATTTCGTCCCGCTTCGGGCAATCGTTGGCGGTGAGTGGAAGCACCGTAGTGGTGGGGGCATCAAAAGAAGAGACTCTCCCTGGCGTGGAGACCGGTGCGGCGTATCTCTTTGAATTGACGTCGACGGAGTTCCGCCGGGGGGACGCGAACGACGACGGTACATTCAACATCGCCGATGCGATTACTGCGCTGGATGCGCTCTTCGGACCAGCGTCACCGATCGGTTGTTCTGACGCAGGCGACGCGAACGACGACGGGACGTTCAACATCGCGGATCCGATTCGGATGCTCTCGGCACTCTTCGTCCCGGGCGTGCCGCCGCTGCCGGCACCCCATCCTGGTTGTGGCGAGGACCCGACGGGAGACAACCTCCCCTGCGCGAGTTTCTCGAGCTGTCCGTAGATCGAGCGGAGGAGGTGGCAGCCCGCCGGGAGACGCCAACCGCTACGCATTCACTCGGGTGCTCTCGGGAACCAGCGCAGCCGGTCCGCCTCCCGTCCCAGATCGGTCTTGCCACAGCGTCGGACCAGCGCCTTGTAGAAGCGGTCCGCCGCCGGTGGATCCTTGACCATCAGCCAACTCCCCGCCTCCCGGAGGAGTTGTGCCGTCTCGTCGGTCTGGTCCGGCATCAGTTCGGCGGCCTCCCACGCGAGGTCGGCGGCCAGGTAGCGATAGTGCCAGCGTTTCGCGAGGTCCACGCGATGGCGTCGAGCGCGGTCCCGCTCGTCGAAGCTCGCCGGTGCCAGCTGTTCCGGCGCATCTCGCGCACGGGCTTCCGCGAGCGAGTCCATCTCGTAGTTTCCCCCGCCGAGAGCAGCCCAGTCCGGGGACTCCTCCGTGCCGAAGAGCGAGATCCCGAACGCACGCGTGATCTTCGCGCACTCCCACAGAGACGCGGCTCGCTCGTCGAGGGGCCGTGTCGGTTCCCGGCCGGCTTGCAGGGTCGCGCGGTAGTCACGGAGTTTTTCCGCGACCGGACCGGGCAGATAGTCCATGGCCACGGAGAGACGTCCTTCGCGCGCCAGTCGTCGCCCTAGGAGTGCACGCAAGCCCCGGGTCAGCGCTGCTTCGGACGGAGCACCACTCAACAGTTCCCACCGATCGGTCGACAGCGACGATGCGTCGCGTGAAGGCTCTTCTGATCTTGGGTAGCCCTCATCGACGAAGCGAAGCAGCTCGTCCGACGTCAACACTCGCTCGGCAACGTACGCAGCATCGAGCCAGTGGCCGCCGCGCAGGAGGAGCCGCAACGACTCCTCGTAGTGTCGCGTGGCGAGTCTCAGCGTGGCCAGTTCCCCGAGCGCCCGCGCGGGCTCCGAGAGAAGATCGTGGGGTTCGTCCCCGAGCGCATCGCTGCTGCCATCGGCAACCTCGAAGGAGTGGCAGATCCCGGCCAGCAAATCGGTCGCTTCCTTCACTCGTCCCGTGCGCAACCACAGTTTTGCTTGCAGCCACCGAACCCGCGCGGCGTCGCCGTCTCCCCGGTCGATCCAGCGCTGCGCAGAATCCCACTCCCCGGACTGGTAGGCCAGCCACGCGAAGCCGAACGCTCCGGGGACCTCCTCCAGTTGCGCCTCTTCGAGCGCCTGCAGCCACGCCTTCGGGTCTGGATCGGTCGCCGAGTTTCGCACAGAGCTTCGCATGCGCGACACCAGGTACGCGTTGGTGAGGGCTCGAGTCAGCGGGTCCGCGGCGGCGACCTGTAGAGTTCGTGTTCCCCCCTCGACAAAGGTGCGAGTGGTGATCCACAACGACTCGATCGCTCGCTCATCGCCGCTCCCCCATTGCTCGAGATACAGGCGAGCCGCTCGATCGAATCGGCCTCGGTTCAACTCGGCGCGCGCTTCCCACCCCAGGCTCGCAGACGCGAGACCGAGGCCATCCAGGAAGCCGCCCTCGGCGAGCTCCCGGGCCAACGCGAACCAGCGTGCGGCCTCGTCGGCATTGTCGTCGACATGGGACCTTCCCAATCGGTAGGCTGCCCACACCGAACGCCGCGACCGTTGCTCGACCGGTAGCACCAGGAGCGCTTGCCACTCGGCGCGCGCATCCGCGGTATCTCCCTGTGCTTCCGAGATCGCACCGCGTAAATAGATGGAGAATTCGGTCGGCAATCCGGAGGGGACTTCGACCACTTCCAGCCGCGGAGGGCCGGGGTCCACCGTGCGGCCACGGGCACGCTGGGAGCGCCACACGGACTGAGCTCGCGCATGCCGACCGATGGCTTCCCGCAGCGTACGGTACTCGACGATAATGGCTTCCAGTCGGGTCGCGTCCGTTCCACCCTGCGTGAGCGCCTCGACGAGTTGCGCCTCTGCGACCTGTCGACTCTGGCGATAGACGTCTCTGCGATCCTTCGGCACGACGGCTGCGAACCGGGTCGTCGTCGGGAGCAGGCGCGACAGCTCTTCGGCAAATCGAATGCGCGGTGCGGCGAGAAGCTCCGAATTCCCGACGACGAGGAATCGGTTCGGGAAATCCGGGCCACAAGCGAGCGTGGCGATGCCGGTGCCCAGAGCGATCGCGCTAAAAAGCAGCAGAAGGACCCGACGGAGGGTGTGACTTCGCTCACGAACCAGCGGGGAGAATCTCAACCGCAACCTCCGTTTCCTCCTCGAAGCGCAACCACGCGAGAGTGCGAGCTTCACCGGGGCGCAAGCGCTCCCCCAGCAATCCTGGGCGTGGAACGAGGCGGCGCGTCGTGGACGATTCGCGCTGCCAATCGAAGCCGCCGATCGCATCGCTCGCCAGTGGCGACACCCCCGACCACCGGACTCGCACCACGCTTCCGATCGGGACATCGAACGTGCCGTCGTTGCGCAGTTCGATCTCGACCAATCTGCCACTCTCCCCTGGTGCCGCTGAAGTCACCCGCGCGATCAGCTCGCCGTGTGGCACCTCTCCGCGCCGCACGACATCCAGCGTCTCGGCGGCCCAGTTCAGACGATCCGTCGCCACGGGGAGACGATACCAAAGGACTCCCTGGAGAGATGGCGGCGGGGCTCGCTCGAGGGCCGAGACCAAGCCAGCCATCGCCGCCGGGTCTGCTCGGAGCTGCTCGACGCGAGTGCCTGGCGGCCAGGCGGGTGTCGGTCCCTCTGCGGCTAGACCCAGGAACGAGCCGTGTGGATCGAACGCGACGTGATAGCCATAGGTCGGCAGCGCCACCCAGAAGGGGACACCCACTAGACCCGCCCGCTGGACCCACTCCAGCGACCGCTCGGGATCGCAGAGGGACATCGGGTCCCCGATCGTGCGGGGGCGTTCGAGGGAGTGCACCTGGAGGACGTAGCCATCGGTGGCTTCGACCAGCGCCCGGAACTGTCGCTGCTCGAGCCAGGACGGGAGCGCCGTGATCGTGACCGGGATAGGAGCCAGGCGCTGGCGGATCGCCGTCACCCAGTTCCGGTACCCCGCGAGCTTGGAAGACGCACAGTCGAAGTCGATCTGCAGCTGCCCGAGTTCGACTTCGCGGGAGAGCGCCTCGACGTGGAGCGAGTGGGCGAGACTGACCAGGAACTGCGTGTTCGCGTCGTCGGGGTCGAAGGGTCCCGGGAACGGGCCGACCCGCAGAGCGAGCCCAACGGCACCCCTCACCTTCCGCAGAGCGTCGAAATCCACCGGCATTTGTACGACGGTCGGTTCTCCGTCGAACCACGCGACTTCGGCCCCGAGCACCACGAACGGATCCAACTCCCCCGAGTAGCGATCGATCGCGGTGCGGACCGGATCGGTCCACCCCCGCGACCAGACGTACACCCCCTGGGGCAGCTTGCTGGGTCGAGGAGTGGGCTGCGGAATTCCGAGCCAGAGGGCGCTCGCGATGGTGAGGGCGACAGTACCGGCCACGATCCTTCGGTGACGCGAACGCATCGCCTCGACTCCCTCTCCCCCCGATAACTCGATCCGCGTGACGCACCGTAGGTGACGTCGACCGGCGACTCCACCGGAATCCAGGCAGAGGAGTCCGTAGAGGCGGCGATCAAAGAGGAAGGCGGGGCGGAGAACCTTGGGGATCGTGAAGGACGAGAGGGAGGCATGTGAGAGGGGGCGGAACGAGGGACGATAGCGAATCGAGGCGATCGCGATGGGAGGACCTCGAAACGGATCTTCTCGCACCAGATCTTCTGGGGGGATGCCTGCGATCAGCTCGTCGATCCGCGTTGAGGGCCGCCACGGGGACTCCTCGAAGTAGAACGGTCGTTCACAGTGCTCTTTGTTGAAGGGCCAGAACCCGGGGTGCCTCGCTCCCCGCGCTGGTCGAGGTCGATCTGACAGAGATCACCTGGTCACTCGCATCCGCGAGGGTCTCGAACAGGAGCCTGACCCCACCCTCGAGAGCGGTGTCATGACTCGGGGGGCCGGTCCGTCGAAGTGATGCTGCCGGTGGTCCCCGAGAGCAGGCAGAGCAGTGTGACCCACGCGCTCCTCCTGACGGAGTCGATCCAGGAAGTTCCCATCGCGTTCGGGTCGGAGAAATGGCGGGAGTGCATCGGAATCGAACCGACCTACGACGTTGTTCGCGCCGTACCTTGGGTTTGAAGCCCAGGAGGCCCACCAGGTGCCCATTCACTCCCACGGGAAAAACCGCGCGTTCCGACCGCTCCCCAACCCGCCAGTCTCGCAATTCACGGGGATCGCGATCCTGCAGACTTGTTGGGGGGGGGATCATCGCTACCATTCCTCCCTGCTTCAAGTGCTCTCGGAGGGAGGAACGTGACTCGCGAGGTCTTGCGGTTCGATGATCTGGAGCCGTTGCTGATGCTCCGGAACGGCAATAACCTCTACAAGGTGCCATTTCGACAGGGTGTCGCGGTTCTCAAGGTCTACTACGGCAGCCGAAACTCCGTCGAGATGGTGCTCAAGAGTTTCGAGAACGTCGTATTTGGCGGCCAGACATCCTACATGCCACGGACCCGGCTCCGCATCGAACGGGAGTGCCTCACGATCTGGGCGAAGCACGGCTTTCGGGTCTTCGATCGATACGACGAGGTCGAAGTGATCGCCCCCGGCTGCCCTCCCGGCGGGTACATGCTCCTCGAGTACGTCGATCGCCCGAAGCTGAACGGATACCTCTCGGACGCATCGATCCCCGAGGAGGAGCGCCTCGCGACCTACCGTCGGTTCCTCGTTGAATGGGGACGCCGCCACGAAATCGCGATCCGAGAGCGTGAGCCGCGCCTCATCCATGAGAACGGCGACGGCAAGCACGTGATGATCCTCGAGGACGGCGGGTTCCTCTGGTTCGATTTCGAGATGGTGTACCGATCGCGCGATCGGGTCGCCGACCACGTGTCCCACGAGATCATCCAGTATCTCTGGAACCTTTTCAAATCGACGCCCCGAGAGCTCCGCGATGCACTGCTCGAAGCGACCGTCGATGAGTATCCCGACCGCGATCGCTTGTACCGCTCCTACGACCTGTTCCACCGCCACCCGAACCCTTTCCATCGCCTCGGCCGCGCGTTCGACCGGAACCTAGGAGCGCGGCGGAAGAAGACGAACTCCAAGTACCACGTGGCGCAGTGGCTCCGCGATCGCTTGGAGGCGACCGCGTGAGAGCGGACGCTCCTCTCGCTCCCGACGGGCTCGAGGTGCTTCAGGCCGGCGGAGGGCACGGACTCGGGAACGCTCTCTATCTCGATCGTGCCGAGAGCGCTGTCCTCAAGATCTACAGACCCCGGAGGAGCCGTGCGCATGCCTGGCGCGAAGGACTTCGCAGCATCGCCCACCAAGTCTTCGAGGGAAAGCGCGGGACCGGCCCGCGCACGCGACAGCGCACCGAGTCGCTGGTCCTCCGACTTTGGGCCGCCCACGGCTTCGAAGTGCCGGCGGTCCTCGAGCGCTCCATCCCCGTCGGGATCACAGACCCTGCGCTCTGGATCGAGTACTGCCCCGGCGAGACGCTCGATCGGGTGCTCGCAGGTCAAGAGCTCGATCTGAAAGGGGCCCGAGCACTCGTCTCACGTCTCGCCGAGGCTCAGGCGCGCCGACATCGCCGGGCGGCCGACCTCGCCGAACCTCTCCTCACGATGGAACACGCGACGATCGTCCACCTCCTCGTCAGCGGCGAGCGCCTCGTCACGATCGACTTCGAGATCGCGTATCGGCGGAAGATCCCCGCCACCGATGCCCTCTCCCGCGAACTCGCGGGAACGCTGCGCTCCTTCTTTCGGAGGGTCCCGGAGCGAGGGCGAGAGCTCTTCGAAGTCTATGTCGATGGCTATCCCGAGCGAGACTTGCTGCGCGCGGCAGCCGAGTCGATCACGCGGGGCGGTGGACTGGCAAGACAGGCGCGACGCTGGCAAGACGGGCGACGACCGAATCGTCCATCGAAGGTGGAAGTGATGGAGTCGGTACTGGAACGACTGTGATCGCGCGAGGACTGGCTCCGCACTGCGGTGCCTGTCCCATGTACTCGGCTGCAGATAGAGATCCAGACCCAGGCTCGGACCCGGCTGAACACCCTCCGGGGTGACCGCTCACTCCTTCAGCAACTTTTCCAGTCCACGAAACCGGGTGAGGGACCGCTCGTCGCCGAGCGCCTCCGCCGTCCGGAGGCCATCCGTGATCAGAGCCTTCGCCCGGGGCTTCCGACCGAGCTCCAGACAGAGTTCGGCGAGCTCCGCCTCGAGGCGGAGGGCGGATCCCGTCAGGCCGAGTTCACGATAGATCAGTCGGCTGCGAGCGAACGCAGTGACGGCTTCCTCTTTCAGGCCGAGACTCCTGAGCGCTGCGGCTTCAGCCTGGAGTCCCATCGCGGTACCCCACCAGTCGCCGAGCGGTTCCGCGAGTTCACGACACTCGCGCCCCTTCTCTAGGGCCATTTCCAACTCCTCGGCGCGGAGGTGACCCCTCGAGGCGCCGAATGCGGCCTGTCCGGACCGGAACCGCTTCTTCTCCCCGTCGCTCCAACCGGCGAAGCTCGTCACGTAGTCGAGGACACGCCGGCGTCCGGTCGCTTCGACCGCCGCATCGGCGCCGCGGAGCGCGCGCGCGATGAGCTTGTCGATCTCATCCCGCTTCGCCTCTCCCTCCTTCTCCCACAGGGCGAGACTCCCCTCGAGATCGTTGTCGAGCACCGGGATCACCTGTTCGGGATGTTCACGAAATAGGGCGATGATGCCGGCGCGGTCTCCCGCGGCGTCTAGGGTGGCGAACTGCTCCTCGGTCGAAGTGGGCTTCGCACCCTCTTGGGCCGTGAGGGAGGGCACCAGGTTCAGAGTGAGCACGATCACGAACGCGAGGCGACGATGCATCGGGGACCTCCGAGGATGGGGATCGATGGGTGTACCGGATGGAGGGGCGATTTCCCAGGGAGACCGGGAACAGGGCCACCTACGCGGCGCCAGTGCCCAGTCGGATCGTCGTTCCCTCCTGACGTTCGACCACCTCGCCGATGACCACCGCGCAGGGCGTGCCATACTCGACGCACGCGGCGAGGAGGGTCTCGACCTGCTCCTCGGCAACCGCGATGAGGAGCCCCCCCGAGGTTTCGGAATCGAACGCGATCGCGGCGATGTCTCCAGGGACCGCGGAGTCGACCGCGATCCGTTCGCCGAGGAAGTGCCGGTTGCGATTCGCGCCCCCGGAGAGGACGCCGCGCTCGGCAAGATCGCGGGCTCCCGAGGTGAAGGGGAGCTTCGTGGCATCGATCACCAGGGTGACCTCCGAAGCCGTCGCCATCTCGGTGCCGTGTCCGAGGAGACCGAACCCCGTGATGTCGGTGGCGGCGTGCGCGTTCACCCTGGCCATGGCGGCTGCCGCGCCGGCATTCAGCGTTGCCATCGTCTCGATCGCCTTCTGGATGTCGGACTCGTTCGCTTTCTGCCTCTGGATCCCGGTCGAGAGCGCCCCCATTCCGAGCGGCTTGGTCAGGATCAGTCGGTCGCCAGGGCGGGCGCCACCGTTCTTGATGATGCGGTCGGGGTGAATGAGACCGGTGACCGCCAGGCCATACTTCACCTCGGCATCCTCGACCGAGTGCCCTCCGAGGAGAGCGGTGTTCGACTCCACGAGCTTCTCCGCTCCGCCGGCGAGAATTTCGCCCAAGACCTCGAGGGGCAGCTTCCCGCGGGGAAACCCGACGAGGTTGAGTGCGCAGAACGGTTCCGCCCCCATCGCGTATATGTCGGAGAGCGCGTTGGCCGCGGCGATCCTTCCGAAGTCGCGCGGGTCGTCGACGATCGGGGGAAAGAAGTCGATGCTCTGGACGAGCGCCAGACCAGGGGCGACACGGATCACCCCAGCATCGTCGAGGGTCTCCGGACCATGGAGCACCTCGGGGCGCGTCGGGAACGAGAGTTGATCGAGAATCTGGACCAGATCCCCCGGCGGAAGCTTGGCAGCTCAGCCGGCGCAGGACGCGTACTTCGTCAGCCGAAGCTTCTTCTTCAGCACGGTCTTCCCTTCGGGTCTCGTAGGCGAGACATCTTCTCCTTGGTCGAGCGAGACATCCAGAGTGAAGACTCGGGCTGCTAGGCGTGGATCTCCCGCAACCGAATTGTTATGGCCGGGACGTCCTCGTCATCGAAGGTCCGGACGTCTAGACGTACCGCGTCGTCGCGCACCACCGGAAAGATCGTCGGGGTACCGGAGCGCAGAAGTCGAGCGAGTTCTGTCGCGGAATGGCGCTCGGAGGCGAGTCGGACCGCGCGCGACTCGATCTCGCGGGTGGGGAGCGAGCCGCTCCCCGCGAGGGCGCGATGCGATTCGACTTTTGCTGCGAGGCCCGGAATTCCCGCCAGGGCCGTCGATAGGGCGAGGGCGCGTGGTTCGAGGCTCTCCGCGGTCGCGAGCAGGCGCCGGAGGGCCGGGATTCGCTCGACCGCGGCATCCGGGCCCGCGCGGTAGATCCGCAGGGTCGCCTCGAGGGCGACATAGGTGAGGCGGCCAGGGCGCATCGCTCGGTAGAGGGGGTGCTTCCGGCACTGCTCTACCAGCTCACGTTTTCCGACGATGATCCCCGACTGCGGCCCGCCGAGGAGCTTGTCCCCGGAGAAACAGACGAGGTCGCACCCTGCGCCGACCGAATCCGAGACGAGCGATTCTCCGGGGCGCCCCCGGCTCGCGAGGTCGATCAGGCACCCGGAGCCGAGGTCGTGGACCACCGGTCGGCCGACGCGCCTTCCGATCTCGACCAATTCCGGGATTCCGACCTCCTCGGTGAACCCGACCACACGGTAGTTCGAGGTGTGCACCTTGAGGATCATCGCGACGTCGTCGTCGACCGCACTCTCGTAGTCGTGCGGATGGGTGCGATTCGTCGTGCCGACCCCGACCAGCTTCGCGCCCCCCTCCTCCATGATCTCGGGGACCCGGAACGATCCGCCGATCTCGACCATCTCCCCGCGGGAGAGGAGGACCTTCCGGCCGCGGGCCAGGGCTGCGATGAGGAGCAGCGTCGCCCCCGCGTTGTTGTTGACGATGGTCGCGTCCTCGGCACCGGTGCACTCGCGAAGGAGCGCCGCGCACCCTTCGTCGCGACCACCGCGTTGTCCGGTCTCCGGATCGACCTCGATTCGCAGCGGGTGTTGCACCCGCGCGGCGATCATCTCAGCGACCTCGGGGGCGATCGGCGAGCGTCCAAGTCCGGTGTGCAACACGACCCCGGTCGCGTTGATCACCGGCCGGTAGTACGGAATTGCACGGGCGGTGAGGAGCAGGCGAACTGCGTTCTCGATCGACGGGGTCTCGACCTCGTCCGCGGTGAGTCTGCCGTTCGCGCCGCGTCGACGGATGGCTTCGAGGACCTCACGGACTCCGGCGAGCACCTCGGAACGGGAGTGTTTCTCGACGAGCGGTGTGAATCGCTCGTCGGCGAGCAGACGGTCGACCTGAGGGAGGCGACGGAGTAGTTCGCCAGGGGAGCGGTGGGCCATCGGCCTATTCCGGCTTCAGGTCAATTTTCTCGAGTTCGATCTCGGCGTGGAGATCGAGGAAAGCGAATGGAATGGTCCCCTCGATCAACACCGGTCGTCGGGTCACCCGGTCGACCCAGATATGGATCGCCCCGTTCAGCCCGAACAACCCGCTGAACTCCTCCTTCTCCGCGCTATCGTCGGCGGGGAGCGGCTCGAGAACCAGCTCGACCGCGTCGAACGTGCCGGCGGCTACTTCGACACGCTTCTCACGGCGGGCGTGCACCCGGACGTTCCAGCGGCGCGTATCATTGACGATCGGGATCACCACCGGTTCCGCTTCGGGCGAGAATTCGATCTGCCGCGCGATGTAGACCGCGGAGAGGAGGTCGTAGTAGGAGTCGCCGAATCGATGTTCGGTGCGAGTCTGCCAGGCGTAATGCTCGAGGTGCCGGCAATCATTGTCGTCGCAATGAACCCGTTCCGTCCCCCAGGGGATCGGCCCGTGCATCTTCGCCTGCTTGATCCGATGCGTCGGGTCCAGACAGTTCTGGTCCTTGCAGTGCTTCAGCCGCAGGAAGCTCGCACCATCTTGGTGGAACACGAGCTTCTTGGTGCGACGCTCGGTTCCGCGCTCGGAGACCTCGTGTACCGCCGGGCGAAGAGTCCCCTCGTCGAGGGTCGAACAGATCCGAGTGTTCAGCTCGTAGCCGAACTTGGTGCCGTGAGCCCGCGCTTCGAGGGTCGGGCGACCCTCGTCGTCGAGCATGGCTCGCAGAGTTGCTCGCCCGACGTTGAAGCCGATCCCTGCTCGCTCGACGCGACCGCGGTACACCAAGGTCTCGCCATAGGGGAGATTCTCGAGTTGGTACTCCGGTCGGGAGACGACCCCCTGCTCGCGGGCGACAGCCTCGGGAGTCACAGCCCCGCTCGTGGAGGCAGTGTGGATGGGGAACGCCGAAAAGGCGCTCGCGAAGAGCACCAAGGAGAGGAACAGATGCGACACTGCGAACCGCTCCGTTCTGATCCACGACCTCGAATCCCGGCGAACGCCGCACGAGCGATCGGGTCTCGGACCCGTGGCGTACAGCCATCGATGGTACCCCGCACTGGGATCCGCGACAACGCGAGGAACGCGATGTTCTGTTCCCGAACGACGCGCAGCGCCCGGAATTCGGCCCTTTTTGCTTGCCTCTCCAAGTGGCAGTCCGCCTATACTCTGCCCAAGGCCGCGTCGTTGCTGGCCGGGAGCGAGATCGCCCCGGTACCTCGGAGCGGCTGACCGAAACTCCCGATTTTCCGCTTCGGGGGCTCCGGCGCATCAGGATTGGGGAAGAGCGGGGTGACCCGCTCCTAGGGGAAGGGAGATCCTCACGTGAACAAGGCGGATCTGGTCGAGATGGTGGCAGAAGCCCTCGACGAGTCGAAGGCGGGTGCTGAGCGCTGCGTGAACGCAGTGCTCGAGTGCGTCCGGAAGGGTACGAAGAAGGACAAAGCCTGCTCGATCATCGGCTTTGGTACCTTCTCGGTGAAGAAGCGTAAGGCGCGGGTCGGACGTAACCCGCAGACCGGCGCGGCGATCAAAATCAAGGCGTCGACCACGGTCGGCTTCAAGCCGAGCAAGAAGTTCAAAGAGTTCGTGTAGCGAGAGCGAGCGCCCGTCCTCCCCTTGGGGAGGACGGGCGGAATTCTTTGCTTCAACCGCTGACGCGGTTGAGAGCGGGTTTTTTTGCTTCAACCGCTGACGCGGTTGAGAGCGGGTCGACTCGGGGTCTCGGGATATCCACGCTCACCGCCGGCGCGATGAACAGCCTTCAGCCGGGGTCACGGGATATCCACCGAACATCGGTGCTCTACCCTTCGCTTCGGCCCTGTGTTTTTTCGCTCACATTTTCGATCACATCAGCCCCACTGGATCGACATCCACCACCACCTTCGTCGTGCTCCAGCGCGCCTTGGACCAGGCGATCGTTCTCGCTGCTCGATGGAGGGGTGCTCGCTCGCGTGATTTGATCAACAAGTGATGGCGGAAGCGTCCCCTCAATCTTGTGAACGGTGCGGGGGCGGGGCCGAGGACCATCACGCCTTGGATCGCGAGACGGTCGAGTGTGCGTCGGAATTCTTCCGCGGTCTGGAGGGAGCGAGACTCCGACGGATCCTCGCACAGGATGCGAACGAGGTATCCGTACGGCGGGTAGTGGAGGAGCCGGCGAGTCGCCGCCTCCTGCTGCCGTACGATCTCGAGGTCCTGGCGCGCCGCCGCTACGAGGGCATAGTGCTCCGGCTGCCGCGTCTGGATGACAACGCGTCCCGGGCGATCGCCGCGTCCCGCACGACCCGCGACCTGACAAAGGAGTTGGGCGGTGCGCTCCGCAGCGCGAAAGTCGGGCAGCGTGAGGGCGATGTCGGCATCGATCACCCCGACGAGTGTCACCCCCGGGATGTCGTGTCCCTTCGCAACCATTTGGGTGCCGACGAGGATTCGCGTCTCCCCCGAGCGGAACCGGGCGATGATCTCCTCGAGTCGGCGCCCCGAGGTCGCAGTGTCGCGGTCGAGGCGCCCGACCGTGGTGTGGGGAAAGAGCGCGGCGAGGGACTCCTCGATCCGCTCGGTCCCGGCCCGGGTTCGACGGATCCCCGGAAAGGAACAGTCGGGGCAGGTGAGTGGGATCGACCCGACCGTTCCACAGTAGTGACAGAGGGAGCGGTCATCCCGCTTGTGGTAGGTCAAAGCGATGTCGCATTCGCCGCAGCTGAGCTGGAACCCGCACCGCGGGCAGTGAATCCGCCGGGCGAACCCCCTGCGATTGAGGAAGAGGAGCGCCTGCTCATCGCGCGCGACCACCTCGCGCAGTCGCTCGACGAGCTTCGAGCCGAGGAGGGGAATGGCACCGCTCGCGGGGACCGGCTCGATTCGGCGGTCGACGATCTCGACCGTGGCGCGCCCGTGTCCAGTGACGCGGTTGGGGAGGAGCAGCCTGGTGTAGCGGCTCCGGGCGACGTTTTCTTGCGACTCGAGCGAGGGCGTGGCAGAGCCGAGAACCACCGGGATTCCTAGCTGCGAAGCGCGGACCACGGCGAGGTCGCGGGCGTGGTAGCGAGGGGCATTCTCCTGCTTGTAGCTCTCTTCGTGGCATTCGTCGACGACGATGAGGCCGAGCTCGGGGATCGGAGCGAAGATGGCGCTGCGGGCACCGATCGCCACCCGGACCTCGCGCCCTCGCAGGCGTCCGTAGTGCATCGATCGTTCGATCGGGGTCAGCAGCGAATGCAGGACGGCGACCTCGCCGAGCCGCTCTCGAAATTTCTGCACCGTCTGCGGGGTGAGCGAAATCTCGGGGAGGAGAACCAACGCCCCCCGCCCAGCGGCGAGCGCGGTGCGGATCGCGTGCAAGTACACCTCCGTCTTCCCGCTCCCGGTCACTCCTTCGAGGAGGAAGGGAGAGAAGCGCGGAGGGGCGAGAGCGCGCTGGATCGCATCGACCGCGTTCCGCTGCTCGGGAGTGAGCGCATAGGGGGGAGGAGTTCGCCAGGGTGCCTCGCCCGTCACCGGGACGGGTCCCGCGTCGAGCCCTCCGAACTCGCGGGGCGCAGCCCGGACGATCTCGAGAGCGCCGCGCTTCGCGAGGGTCTTCGCCGAACTCTCGCCGGCACAGGCACCGGAGAGCAGCTCGTCGAGGGGGAGCGCACCTCCAGCAGCAGAGAGGACCGCGATGATGCGGGCCCGCGCCTCGGCCCCGGTCCCCTTCCCGCACTCACCCGCGCCCTCGATTCTCCGCGCCCAGCGGATCGAGCGACGTCGTCCCTCCCGGACACCCCGCGGTACTGCGGATTCGATCACCTCACCGACCGAGCAGAGGTAGTAGTCGGCGGTCCAACGGATCAGTGCGAGGAGGTCGGGCTCGAGGAGGGGAACGTCGTCGAGGACCGCTTCGATCTCCTTCGGGAAGTCGTGTCGCTTCTCGGCGCTGCGCTCGATGCAGTATCCGATCCGCAATCCGCGTCCGAACGGCACGCGGACCCGCGCGCCGGGGACCACCGACTCTTCGAGGTCCGGAGGGACGGAGTAGTCGAAGAGATCGGGAACCGGGATCGCGAGGGCGATTCTGGCGTAGGGGAGCGGCGAGACCACGAATGACCCTTCCTTCCATCGGGGACCGATGGGAGCGCCCAGGCACCGCGGGGGCAAGAGACGCTTGCGAAGTTGGCTTGCGGCAGAACTCAGAGCGGGGAGGATGGAGGGTCCACGAGCGGTCGTGACCCACCCTCCTGCCGGGGATGGGGGCAGATCAGGAGATGTACATTGCTCGATCCGGCCCCCGCCCCGGTTCCCGACGACTGGTACCGTCGCTCGTTCGGCGGCGACTATCTGCGGGTGTACCGACGGCGGAGCGAGGAGGCCGCCCGCGAGGAGGCGGGATTCGCGGTCGGGAAGTTGGGCCTCAGGTCCGGGGAGAGGGTGCTCGATCTCGCGTGCGGAGCGGGGCGACACAGCGCACCGCTCGCGGCGGCCGGACTCCGGGTGATCGGTCTCGACCTCTCCCGCCCCCTGCTCACCGAGGCGCGGGCGAAGCTCGGCCCCGGTGTGCCCCTCGTCGTCGCGGACATGCGTCATCTCCCGTTCGCACCGGTCTTCCAGGCGGTCGTCAGCTTTTTTACGAGCTTCGGATACTTCGCGGGCACGGAGGATGACGAGCGCGTCATCGCGGAGATCGCGCGGGTCGTGGTTCCCGGAGGCGGTCTCCTCCTCGATCTCCCCGACCGCGATGCGACCATCGACCGCCTGATTCCCGCGAGCAAGCGGGAGGAGGACGGACTGCAGATCGAGGAGCGGCGGTGGCTCACCTCCGACCGACTGCGGGTCGAGAAGGAGATTCGGGTCCGGTCACCGGGGGGAAGCGGAGAGAAACGGTATCACGAGTCGGTCCGCCTCTACTCCCACGACGAGATCGAGGGGCTGCTGTCGAAGGCGGGGTGGCAGCTGGTCTCGGTGTACGGCGACTTCTCGGGTGCCCGGTGGCGTGCGGGGGAAGGTCCGCGGATGATGATGGTCGCGCGACGAGAGGATCCTCGATGAGCGATGTTCGGATGGTGGCGTGGGCCGAAGGGGACCGGCTCCTTCGATTCCGGGCCGAGCGCAGCCCCGAGGCGGAGGGGCTCTTCGGAGCGATCCCTCGCGACCGCGAGCAGCTTGTCGCGGCGGCTCGGGCGCGGATCCCCGACCCTGAGCGCCGCCGCGTCGCCCTCGCCGCGCTCCGTCCCCGCTGGGAAGAGCTCGAACTCCCCGCCGTGGCGCGAAAGGCCATCGCTCGCCTGGAGGATCCTGAGACGCGCATCGTGATCGCCGGGCAACAGCCCGCGCTCTGGGGTGGGCCACTGATGCTCGCGATCAAGGCGCTGAGCGTGATCCGCGTCGCGGAAGAGCTCACCAGTGCTGGGCTCCCCGCGGTACCCCTCTTCTGGATCGCCTCCGAGGACCACGATGCAAAAGAGTTCCGGGGCGGGAGCGTCGTCTTGCGGGATGGGCCCCCGGTCGAACTCGGAAGTCCATTCGATCCGGGCCGGAGGATGCTCGGAACCCTCGAGCACCGACACGACCAACGCACCCGTTTGGCGGCGATCGAACCGCTCCTCGCGGCGGCCCCACACGGTGATTGCCTGCGCGATCGCCTCTCTCGGATTCTTGCCGACCGCCCGGTCGATGAGTTCCAAAAGCTATGGATCGAACTTTTTGGCGGGCGCGGGCTCCTTCCGGTTCGACCGGAGTGGTTGCGCTCGCTCGCCCGACCCTGGATCGAGTCCGAGCTCGCCGCGCCCGGTGCTCTCGCTGCCGAAGTCGACCGAGGAATCGCCCGACTGAGCGAGAATGCACTTCCGGTTCCGATCCCCGAGCCGGCCGAGTTCCCGTTCTTCTGGGTCGATGGAGAAGGTGCTCGGCACCGGTTGCGTCGAGAGGGAGAGCAGGTCCGAATCGGTGGACGCGATGGGCAGCTCCGTTCCATCTCCGAACTCTCACAGGAACTCGTTCGCGATCCCGACCGAGCCTCGCCGGACGCCCTGCTGCGCCCGCTCGTCCAGGACGCCATTCTCGAGCCCGCGGTCTCGGTGCTCGGCCCGACCGAGTTTGCGTATCATCTCGAACTGCTCGAGGCGTACCCCGCGCGAAATCTCCAGCGACCGGTGCTCCTGCCGCGCGCGCGGGTCCGGATCCTCGATCGAGACGACGAAGAGATACTCCGGGGTCTTGGTATCGACCCTGCCAGCCTCGCCCCCGGCGACACCGCGGCCGATCGAGTGCCCTCGCCCGAGGCCGGACGCCGTCGGGAGGAGCTTTCGGAGGGAGCGGAGCGATTCGTCGTCCTCGTCGAGAAGTGGGCCGCGGACGACGAGCTGGAGCCCGCCCTCCGCAAGCGCTGCGACCGGCTCGGCCGCCGCCTGCGCGATGACCTGCGGAAGCTCGGGGACGCGCTCGGGCGCGGGGCAGCCCAGGATGTCGTCGCCGAGCGCCTGGCGGTCGAGAGAGTGCTCGCGCGCCTCTTTCCCGGGGGCGAAGAGGGCGAACGTTCCGCGGCGCTCCTCGGCTTCCTCCTCGATTACGGGGAGAGTGGTCTCGACGCGATCCAT
Source organism: Planctomycetota bacterium (assembly GCA_032128395.1). Classification (GTDB taxonomy): domain Bacteria; phylum Planctomycetota; class UBA8108; order UBA1146; family UBA1146; genus JAQBGV01. The sequence continues at coordinate 19,519 of JAQBGV010000208.1, forward strand.
CGCTGCGCAGATCCCGGCGACGGGCAGCTCCGCCTCCTCGTCCTCGACCGAAAGAAGGAGATCTGTCGCGATGGGGTCTGAAATCACAGGGGTAGACATCCTCGTCATCGCAGCGCATCCCGACGACGCCGAGCTCTGCGTCGGTGGAACCTTACTCGTCGCGAAGGACCGTGGCCTCCGCACCGCGGTCGTCGATCTGACCCGTGGTGAGCTGTCTTCGCGCGGTGACCCGGTCACCAGGGAGAGCGAGACTGCCTGCGCGACCGAGCTCCTCCGCCTCGAGGATCGCGTGAACCTCGACCTCGGAGATGGGACCATCCGCGACCGCGACGATGCCCGGTGCGCCCTCGTGGGCGAGATCCGTCGGCTGCGACCGAGGCTCGTGCTCGCGCCGTGGCGCGACGACCTCCACCCCGATCACGCGGGAGCGGGAGAGCTCGCCTACCGGAGCTTTTACCTGACCGGCGTGCGGCTCTTCGCGCCAGGGGAGTACCCCCCTTACCGGCCCCCGCAGCTCGGGTACTACATGGGGCACACACCTTTCGAGCCGAGTGTCGTGGTCGACATTTCCGAGGTCTGGTCGCGCAAGGTCCAGTTGATCCACGCGTATGGATCCCAGTTCCATCGCCCCGGCGTCGAAGGCCCACCGACAAAAATCTCGCGTCCCGATTTCATCGCCTATGTCGAGGGGCGGGCTCGCGAGTACGGCATGCGTGCGGGGGGTTTCCCTCGGTGAACCGATTCGGTTTCAGGATCCACCGGCGGTTGCGGACCCCGTCTCTTGGATCGTCGGAGAG
>JAQBGV010000209.1:0-7080 GCA_032128395.1 Planctomycetota bacterium
CCGGGTCCCCGTGGGACGCAGCTACGGCCGCCGATCCCTGGGAGGTGCGCTCCTGCCAGGAGCGATCGTCGAGGGTCTCCGCATCGTGAGCTGAGAGCGGCGCGGCTCAGAACCGATAGCCCGCCAGCACCTTCTCCAGAGCACTCCGCGACGGCCGCAGCTCCGGCTCCTCGAGCATCGCGAGCGGGGTCTTCGTCATCTCCATCGACGAGACCAGCGATGTCTTGGCGATGTCGATGAAGATCATCCCGGTGAGCACCTCTCCTTTCGAGCGCGACTCGTCGATGACTCGACTCGCGGCGTAACGGTCGGTGGGGTCGTAGTCCCGATCGATCTTGCGGAGCAGCAGGTGGGAACCGTCGTGCAGACGGACATCGCGCGTCTCCCCCTCGTCGTACTCGACGTCGATGTGCTCGAAGCTCGCGACGTAGGTGGGGTCGTGGAAGTGGACGTCGTGTTCTTTCTGGTAGGTGTAGCTCTTCGTCGACGCCTCGTGGTTGTTGAAGGTGACGCACGGTGAGATCACGTCGATGAAGGCGAGCCCGTCGTAGCTGAGTGCGGACTTCAAGAGGGGCACGAGCTGCTTCTTGTCACCGGAGAAGCTCCGGGCGACGAAACCCGCCCCCAGTTCGAGGGCGAGGCCGCACAGGTCGATCGCTTCCTCGGTTGGGTGCGCGCCCCGCTTGCTCGGGCTCGAACGATCGGCGGTCGCCGAGAACTGCCCCTTGGTCAGTCCGTAGACGCCGTTGTTCTCGACGATGTAGACCATCCGTGCATTGCGCCGGAGGAGGTGCACGAACTGCCCCATCCCGATCGAGGCGGTATCACCGTCCCCCGAGACTCCGAGAGGAACGAGATCGCGATTCGCGACGTGGGCGCCGGTGGCGAAGCTCGGCATGCGGCCGTGCGTCGAGTTCAGGCCGAACGCTTTTCCGATGAAATACGCGGGCGTCTTCGACGAGCAGCCGATGCCACTCATCTTGATCAGGTTCCTCGCGTCGAGGCCGAGGTCGTAGGCGGCCTGGATCACCGCTTCCGAGATCCGGTCGTGTCCGCACCCCTTGCACATAGTCGAGGGCATGCCGCCGTACTCGGACTTCGTCAGCCCGAGTCGGTTCGTATTCGGGGCAATCGGTGTGTCGCTCATGCTTTCACCATCCGCTCCTCGATCGCGTCGCGCACGAACGCGGCGCTCAGGGGGAGACCTCCGTAGTAGCGGGCGCTGTCGATCCGCGGAGCGAGCTCGGGGAACGCGATCCGGAGGAGCTGCGCGAGTTGGCCCTGCTGGTTCTGTTCGATGACGACGACGCGTTCGTGGTTCCGGACGAAGTCCGCGACCGAGGCGTGGAACGGCCAGGAGCGTACTCGGAGGTACGGGACCAGCGAGTCCATTCCCGCGCGAGCCTCTCGCACGGCGTGGTCGGTGGTCCCGAACGCGATGATCCCCAGGCCGCTCCCCTCGCCCGCGTGGGCGATCGGAGCGGGGAGACGGTCGACGGTCCCGTCGATCTTCCGCGCGAGGCGGTCGAGGTTTCGAGCGTACACCTCGGGATTTTCGCTGTACCGGCCTTGCTCGTCGTGTCCTGATCCGCGCGTCAAATGCGCAGTACGTGGGTCGGTGGTCTTGTGCGGGACCGTGCGATAGGGGACGCCGTCCCCGTCGATGTCGAGGTATCGGCCCCACTCGGCGGACTTCGCCAGGACCTCGTCGGTGGCGAGTTTCCCGCGATCGATCGGGGCCTCGGGGTACTCGAGCTCATCGCTCACCCACAGGTTCATGCCCAGATCGAGGTCGCTCATCACGAAGATCGGTGTCTGGTAGTGCTCGGCGAGGTTGAAGGCGGCGCAGGAGAATTCGAATGCTTCCTTCGGATCGGTCGGGAAGATCATCGGGAACCGGGTGTCCCCGTGCGATTGGAAGGCGACCTGCAACAGGTCACTCTGTTGGGTCCGCGTCGGCAGTCCGGTCGAGGGGCCGACCCTTTGGATGTCGAAGACGACCACGGGGATCTCGGCGAAGTACGCGAGCCCGAGATTCTCGCTCATCAGCGACACGCCGGGTCCGCTGGTCGAAGTCATCGAACGTGCCCCAGCCCAACCGGCGCCGATCGCCATGCCGACCGCGGCGAGCTCGTCCTCGGCCTGGACCACGATGTAGCGATTCGCGCCGTCCGCATCTTTTTCGCGCACGCGTGCGAAATGTCCGATCAAGAACTCGGCGACGGAACTCGCGGGAGTGATCGGGTACCACGCGACGACGGAGCACCCTCCGAAGACACAGCCGAGCGCGGTGGCATCGTTGCCCTCGATCAGGATCTTTCCCGCGGTCTGCTCGGCGGAGGTGAGGCGGTACGGATCTTTCTTCTGGAGGTGCTCGCGGGCGTAGGTCGCCCCGAGCATCGCCGCCTCGAAGTTGATATCCGCGACTGCTTTCTTCTTGCTGAAGACCGACTCGATCGAGGCGCGGAGCGAAGCTTCGGGGATTCCGAACAATTCAGCGACGACGCCGACGTAGATCAGGTTGCGCAGCTTGGGACGCAGCTTGGCGTCGGAGATCCCATCCCGAGCGATCTGGTCGAAGGGGACCGGGTAGCGGATGAACCCCTCGAAGATCGACTCCTCGACCCCCTTCATGTCGGCATTATCGATCACCACGGTCCCCGGCGCGCACTCGGCGAGATCCGCGGCGAGGGTCACCGGATTGAGGGGGAGGAGCACTTGCCAATTCTCTCGGCGCGCCTGCCACCCCTCGGGACTGACTCGGATCTGGTACCAGGTCGGCAGCCCCGCGATGTTCGACGGGAACAGGTTCTTCGAACTCGGCGCGAGCCCCATGTGAAACAGGGCTCGGAAGATAATCAGGTTCGAGGTCTGGCTGCCGGTCCCGTTCGGGGTCGCGATGCGCAGCGAGAAGTCGTTGACGATCGAATCGGGCATTCCGCCGGCTCCCGTCGAGGTGGGTCAGTGGGGAACAGCATCGACAGGGGAAGAGGGACGGTCAAGCAGATCGAGGGGTCTCCGCGCGGGGACTGGCTCCGCAGAGCGGCGCCTGTCCCATCTTCCAGTCGTCGGGGGGAGGGCTGCTCGACTAATACATCGCGATCGTGGAGCACCGCTTCGTGTGGTAGCAGGGCTGCGGGGTCAGAAATTTCTCCGCGAAGATGTCGTAGCGCTCCGGTCTCAGGGAGTACAGCTCGACCGCCCGGCGGGGGTTCGCCATCCGCTTGTGCGCTTCGCGTTCTTCGTCGTCCCAGCTGCGGAAGACCTTCTCCCACGCCTCCTTCGCGCGCGTGAACTGGATGTGAATGGGGTCGATCCCGTACCAGTGCCGCTCCATCGGGAAGTAGTGGAATCCGAACTGGTCGGCAAGCTCGGGGAGCCGGGCGGAGATCTCCTCGACCTTCTCGAGGATGTCCGCCTGCCGGAGCGGGTACTGCGGGAAGTAGAGCAGCCGGGTGAGGAGGAAGTTCCACCGCGATTGGTCTCGCAGCCGCTCCAGCGGCATGCCAGTGACGATGGTGCGCGCCCCGAGGCGGGCGAGCCGTTCGAGGACGATGGTGACCCAGCCGAGGATCTCTTTCGGAGAGTGCCCGAACGCGATGTCGTTGCCGAGGTCGGTGATCATCGCGTAGCTGTCGCGCACAGGGAGTTCTTCGAGCACCTGCCACGCCCTCGAGTGCACGATTCCGCGCAGGGTCCGGTAGAGGAGGCTCGACGGCTCCCCGTAGGACCGCCCGTGCCCCCACGCGCCGATGATCTCGACGGGCGCACCGAGACGCTCCTCCACCGCTGGGACGACCCACGGAAGTCCGAGCGTGATGTTGCTCGCCCCGAACAGGATCGCGCGGCGCGCGGGTTCGACGTGCTGACGGGGATTCAATCCGCGAACTCCTCGCGGAGGTGGAATCGGCCGGTTTCGATGAAAGCCGCCACCTGTTGCCACGCCTCGTGGAACCACAAGAGTGCGGTGTGGGTCCCCTCGATGCGGATCGCCGGTCGGGAGCCGATCATCATCTCCGCGTGGCTCACGACCCAGTCGTTCGGAGTCGGCAGCCAGGGCCGGATCGGCACCGCCGCTTCCCCCATCACGATGCCCCATTCGATCTCCTCCGGAATCCCGCAGATGCGGTCGATCTCCTCGGGGCCCTCGCCGAGCTGCCAACCGGCGCTCGTCCCGTAGAGGGCGCGGTACAGCCTCCGACCGCGCCACCGACGGGCGACCTCGCTCCCCCGATTGGGGGGCACTATCTGCACGAGCCGCCCCGGTGCGGGGAGATCCTCGTGCGTGAGCAACCGACGGGCGATCAGGCCCCCCATCGAGTGGGTGACCAGGTCGATCCGATCGATCGGGTTCTCCGACCTATCATCGGCGATTCGGCCCGCGATCTGGTGTGTGAGCTCCTCGATCGAGTGTCGAGTCGAGGGATAGCTCAGATTGAGGGTCCGGTGGCCCCGGGACCGGAGGAACCGCTCGAGGGGCCAGAGCGCCCACCGGTTGAGGAGGATCCCGTGGAGGAGGACGACGGTCCGCGGATCGCGATCCTGGCGCTCCGAGCGGTCCCGTCGTTCGATCAGCTGGGGCACGGCCACCTCCCTGGGGAAGGGTACAACAAGCCCGGGTCGCTTCGGATGACGGGACTGGCTCGGCGGATCGCGCCGATGCCTGTCCCGGACCTCAGACGGTACCCCGACCAGCGAGACTCCCTGAGGAAAGGGTCGCAAACCCGGCCGGAGAGCGTGGATCTGCGGGCTAAGTACGACGTCTCGAACGAGGTTTCCCGACAGCCTCCTAGCCGGTCAGCGGTCCTGCTATTCTCCCCCCCAGCACGTCACCGAAGAGGAGACCTACCGCGTGGGAGCACCCGAACTCGCTGCGATCGCTCTGGTCGGAATCGGTGCGGGGGTGATCAACACCCTCGTCGGCGGGGGTACCTCGATGGTGCTCCCCCTCTTGATCCTTCTCGGGGTCGACCCCCAGGTCGCCAACGGAACCAACCGCCTCTGCGTCGCCTTCCAGGCCGCGGCCGCCGCGCACACCCTCCATGGGAAGACCGGTGTCACCCGGCGAGTGACCCTCTGGCCGGTCCTGGCCGTGGTCGCCGGTTCGGTCCCCGGCGCGATGCTCGCCACGGTTCTCGACCCTGCGCTCTTCCGCGATCTCCTCGGTTGGATCCTGCTCATAGGGGTGGCGCTCTTCTTCGTCAGACGCCGCCGCCCGCCCGCAAGGGGGGAGACCGATCCGGAGGCGATTCCCTCCGCCGAAGAATCGGGCCCCGAGCCGTCGCCGGGGCTGCTCCCCCCGGTCGGTCTCGCGGTGACCTTTCTCTTCGGGGTGTACGGAGGATTCGTCGGCGCGGGGATCGGCGTCCTCATCCTGCTCTACCTGCCGCCGCTCCTCGGGATCTCGATGGTGCGCATGGTCCACGTGAAGACCTGGATGGTGTTCACGCTCTCGGCCGCCGCAGGCGTCTGGTACCTCGCGGCGGGACTCGTACAACTCGAGGTCGCGGCACCGCTACTTCCGAGCTACATCCTCGGCGGCGTCGTCGGTGCGAAACTGGCGCTCAAGGGTGGCGAGCGCTGGATCCGCCGCGCGGTGGCACTGGTCGCGGCAGTGCTTGCGGTTGCGGTGCTGGCGGGGTGGGGACGGTAGGGGTGTGTCTCTTCCTGGGCATGCTGGGTCCCGAACCAAGAGCGTCGAGGGTGGCTCGACTGCCGCGCTGCGGGGCAGTCGGGCCGCCATCGGCGCTCACCGAGCAATCGGCCAAGAAACAGAAAGAGCGCGCCACCGGCGGGAGCCGGTGGCGCGCTCTTGTCGACCGTGGGATGCCAGTCCGGCCGAGTACGTGGTGTCGTGGTCAGGCGGTCGTCGTCTTGCGTACCGCGGTGGATCCCGTCGACATCACCGCCGCACTGCCGTCCTTCCGCAGGAAGACCGAGAGCTCCTCGCTCGCTTCGTACCACGTGTTCTCGAAGTGGTCATCGAGGGAGGTGCGGAGGTCGGTGCCGCCGCCACGTGCGGAAACTTCGTACCAGTGGTTGGCCGCTCCGTACCAGGGGCGGAACCAGCCGCGCGGACCCGCGAGGATCGCCGCGTGGATCGGGCGCCCCTCGAGGAACCGCACCTGCACGTTGCAACCGTACTCGGTGTTCCAGCGTCGCTGGACGTCGAGCGCGCGCTGCAGTCGACGCCAGTGTTTCTCGGGCGTCGTCCCGGAGCGACTGAGCGCCTCCTCGGCGCAGCTTCGGCGCTGCTTCTGCGGATCGATCTTCGAACTCCGCGGCGGGAGCACGAGGATGCGGAGCCGCTTTCCTGCGAGCCCCGGGTGCGGAGCCTCGAACGCGGCGCGCGCGGGGTGCGAAAGGAGGGCGAGCGCCGACAGTCCGCTCGGGGACAAGATATCGATGCTCGTGCTCTCCTGTGCCGCGCGCAGGAGCTCCTGTCGGAACGGGATCGGATCATCCGCGGCTCCGAGCCAGCTCCCCTCGATTCCACCGAGGAGCATGCGGTCGGCACAGCGACGGATCTCCGTCAGCTGCTCGTGGATGTACCAGAGCTTCCGCAACAGCAGTCCCCCGGCGATTCCCATCAGGCCGGCGAGCGGGAGCGGGAGGTGCCCGGAGGCGCCGTTGGAGTCGCCGAGTAGGTAGAGGGCACCGCCGACGACCATGATCAGGCCGAGCGCCTCGATCACGATCCGCCGGAGTTGGTCCTCGGGAGGGACACGCAACTGCGCGCGCGGAGAGATCGCGGCGAACCCACCGGTGTCGCGCGGTTGGAACCGTTCGGGAAGCGCAGCCCGCAGGATCTCGCGGACCCTCGGCTGCCGGATCAGGAACGGATACGCACCAGCGAACGCAATCGCGAACAGGCTGGTGAAGATGCTCAAGAGCGGGTTCAAGCCGCCTCCTTCCGATGCGACCGAGGAGTGGCAATCGCGGGACCCGGGCGCTGTCACTCTGTCGCAAGTCGCAGAAGCGGTTCGGCTTCGGGGTGCTGATCCACGGGGACGGAGGGCCGCGGGGGCTCGAGAGATGGGGAATGCCCGGTCGTCGTCGGGAATCGTGCCCGGGCCCCCC
>JAQBGV010000210.1:0-5064 GCA_032128395.1 Planctomycetota bacterium
GAACGACGTCGATCTCGCCTTCCCTTCGGAGAGTGGCATCGAGCTGTACTGGAACCGACGCGACCATTGGGAGCACGAGTCGATCCATGACCCGACGAAACGAAGTCTCTTCTTCGCGGAGGACTTCGATGGCGATGGCCGGGCCGAGATCCTCGGTCTCGGCGGTGCCGCCGGTTGGACGCGGACGCGGTTCGAGGCGGATGGGAACTGGGCGATCCAGATCACTCTGACCGGGCCGTCGGTGCGCGCCGCGGCGATCGGCGATCTCGACAACGATGGCGATCTCGACCTGGTGACTTCCGATGATCTGGCGACACAGTGGTTGCGGAACGACGACGGGACGTTCGTCGTCGCCGGCGTGATCATCGCGGAGCCGTCCCGCGATCTCCACTGCGTCGATCTCGACGGCGATCTTCGGCTGGAGGTCGTCGCACTCGGGGCGGCTGGAGTCCGCGTCTTCCGTTCGAGTGGCGCGGAGTCGAACGCGGCGTGGGTTCTGACGCTCGATGGACGGCGGGACCAGCGCGATGGCATCGGCTGTGTCGTCGAACAGGTCGCCGGTAGGGTGTGGCAGACGCGCATGGTGAAGGAGCCGGGAGGGCTCCACCTCGGGCTCGGCGCGAGCTCACGCGACTCACTCGATGGGATCCGCCTGCGCTGGCCCGCCGGGATCATTCAAGCGCTGCCGCGCGATCGATTCGAGGTCGCGAAGGACGGGTCCGCCTCGGTTCGGCAGAAGGAAGGGCTGGTCGCGAGCTGTCCCTTCCTCTTCTCGCGCGGAGAGAACGGTTGGCAGTTCATCACCGACATTCTGGGGATCGCCCCGCTCGATGAGTGGCGGCCGCCGGGCGCGCCGGAGCTGCTCGACCCCCAAGAACACGTGCGGATCGCGGGCGACGCGCTCGCTCCGGTCGACGGCTTCCTGCACCTCGCGATCACCGAAGAGCTCCGCGAGATCACCTACCTCGACTCGGTGGAACTGCGTGCGATCGACCATCCGTTCGGAACGGTCGTTCATGCCGACGAGAGCACGACCCAGGGGACGATCGTCCCGCTGCGAGTCCTGCTCGTTCCGGAGACCGAGCTCAGCACGCCATGCCGAGTACACACCGAGCGCGGAGGCGATTCCACGGAGACGATTCGCGCGCAGGACGGGAGGTTCCTCCATCCGGAGGTGAGCGGTCCCCCCCAACTCGCCGGCTGGACCCCACCGCAGCGGCTCGCGTTCACTCCAAAGGACGGTGCCCGTTGGCTGCTCCTGACCGGTCGTGTCGCGTGGTACGACTCGACGGCAGTCTACGCGCTCCACCAGAGCGGACGTGGGTGGGCGACCCCACGGCTCTTCGAGATCGCAGCCGACGGAACCCGTTCGCTCATCGTGAGTGAAGTCGGCCTCCCTGCGGGGCTCGATCGCACGGCCCTCGTCGAACTCCCGGCCGAGATCTCCACCGGGGCGATCGTGGAGCTCGAGGTCCAACACCGACTTCTCCTCGACCGGATCTCCTGTGCGCCCGCGATGTCGCTCATCGAGATCCCGGACGGAGAGGGCCGAGTCGTGCTCGCCGATGGTCGATCGCTGGAAGTCACGCGCGCTCCGCTCATCGGCGCCGTACTCTCGTTCCACGGCTACTCGACGCCGATCGGAGACCCCGCACTGCACGAACAGACCTACGACCTCGAGCGTGCGACGATCGATGCCCCGTGGCCCACCGTCACCGGCCGTGCCACCCGCCACGGTCCGGTCCGCCACCTGATCGAGGAATTCGACGACAACTTGGTGATCCTGCTTCCGGCGGACCGTGTGGATCTCACCTTCGGGTCGCTCCCCCCCGCCGCCGAGGGGATGACGCGGACCTGGTTCCTGACGGTGAGCGGCTGGGCGAAGGAGGCTTCGTTCCACGGAAAGAGTGGCACCACGATCGAGCCGCTGCCGTTCCGCGGAATGTCGACCTACTCCGCGGGTCGGTCCTCCTCGAGGTGATGAGGGAGTGCTCCGCAGCTAACCCCCGAACCGCACTGTCACGTACGTACGGTCCGCCGTCGACTCCACCTCGTCCGGTTCGCGCGGGCGCAGGGGCCAGTTCGGCTCCGGGGTGCCGTACCGCATCGCCGTCACCCGCAGGTCCAGAGGACCCGAGGCATCCGGATCGAGTCGCAGCTCGACGACGGTCGGTGGCGCGTGCAGCCAGAGTCGCTTCAGACGGTGCGCGACCTCACGCCAACTCCCGTCGGGGGTGCGGATCTGCACGTCGATGAGGGGAATCGAGTTCGATTCGAGATCGAGACGCGCGGTCCCTTCCGGAAGCTCGATGCGGAACACTGTCTCCACCTCGTCCTCGATGACTCGGACCTCCGGCGCTCGGAGCACCTGACTCGCGGCGGAGCGGTACCACCACACCGGATCACGGTTGTTCTTGGGGCCCTCGAGTGTCTCGAGTCTCGACGACCCACGCGATGGCGAGTCCCCGAGGAATTGCCGGACCCACTCTCCAGGCTCCCGATCGAAGCTCCCCCAGACCGCGGCCCCGGTCGCGGTCTCGTAGGAATAGTGAATACTCCCCGCCCTGGGGTGCTCCGGGTCGTAGCGGAGCGTGGCTGCGACCACTGCGAAGGCGAACACCGTCGTTGTGGCGAGAATCGGCAATCGACGCCGCAGGAGCCACCCGGGGATGATCTCTCCGAGGAGCGGAACGAGCAGCGGGAGGTGGAGCGCCGCGATGAAGACGATCGCCGCCGCGATCCATGCTTCGAACGCGGCGCCGATCCCGTCGAGAACCAGCGGCCAGAGCGCGAGAAACGGGAGGACACCGGCGGCGGTGAGCGCCGCTCCCTTCCAGCCCCGGGCGCCATCGCGATCGTGCCCGAGCAGGACGAGCGCTCCGCCGGCGAGGGGCAGGCTCCCGAGGTAGCCGGCGTTCGGGAGCAGGATCTCGAGGGTCGCCGCGAGCGCGCACCAGAGGATGAGCCCCGACGCGATCAGCTCCGACCGCGAGAGCCCCGAGCGCCGGAGCCCCGCCCACCCCTCGCAGAGGACCAGGAGCGAAAGGATGAGGAGTGCGATGAGCACCCGCCCTCCGCGCGCTTCCAAGCGGGTGGGGCGCATCTCATCCGCGGCGAAGAGCGCATCGAGGAACTGGGCGGCGGCGAGCGCGGCGAAGCCGGCGAGCACCGCGAGGAGGAGCCAACCGAAGGTCGCTCGCAGCGCCGACATCGGCCGGATCACGCCCCGCTTCAGCGAGACTCCGAGGGCGATCCCCGCGAGGATGAATGCGATCACTGCGAGCACACGAGCAGTTCCGGTGGAGAAACGCACGATCTCCGGTCCGAGCGGGAAGTACACCGCGTCCTCGGTGGTCTTCGCCGGCAGCGGCCCGTTCCCGAGCTCGCGGACCAGTGCGAGGAGATGTTCTCCCTGCTGCTGCAAGGTCGCGAGATCGAGGAATTCGGGACGATCGAGCGGGGTGTGGTAGTGGGCGACGCCGCGGATGAACGCGAAGTTGTAGCCGGCGATGTCCGCCTGGGTGAGGATGGTCAGATCGGTGTCCCGCGGCAACGCGCGGTAGATTGCGGCGGAGAGCGAGTCGGTGACGATCGGCCCGGTCGCACGGTCGAGGCGTTCGATGAGGCCTGCGTTCCCGACCGATGTCTCGAACATTCGCGACGCCCCGCCCCGCCCCCGTGACTCGAGGTTCACCGCGACCGAGACGGTGGCGGCGAGGGGGTGATCGTTGACGAACGCGCGGGCCCCGTAGAGACCGAGTTCCTCCGCATCCGAGAAGAGCACCACGATGTCGCGCTCGAGGGGCGCCGCGCTCGCGAGCGCGCGCACGACCTCGATCACCTCCGCGACTCCCGAGATGTCATCCCCGGCGCCAGGAGACACCGGACGCGAGTCGTGATGTGCCGAGAGCAGGATCGCGTCGCGACCGGGACGGGGGGAAGTGCCCGGCCACCGCGCGACGATGTTCCGGACGCGGGCCGCTTCGTAGGAGCCGGTGGCGAACTCGGGTCGGTTGCGCTCCTGGGGTCCATCTTCGCCCACGACCAGGGCCTCCTGCTCCTCGACCTCGAGACCGAGTGCTTCGAGCAATTCGACGAGGCGAGTGCGGACCCGATCGGACGCGGGATGTCCGGTCGGATGCGGGCTCTGCGCGAGATCCTCGATGATCGCGAACGCGCGATGGGCCGAGAACTCCGCTTCGGAATACGCGGCGGGCGCCTCGATCGTGGTCCGGTGGGGCCACCAACCGAGTCCGAATGCGACGAACGCGGCGAGGAAGAGCCCCCCGCGCGCGAGCGGGCTCATCCGAATCTTTCCGTCCAGAAGGGAGCTCATAGCGGGATCCCGTGCTTCTGCATTCGGCGGTAGAGGGTGCGCCTCGACATTCCGAGGAGCCCACACGCGATCGATTTGTTCCCGGCCGCCTCGGAGAGCGCCCGGAGGATCACTTCGCGCTCCGCGCGGTCGATGGCGTGACGCATGTCGCCGCCGACGGGCGGTGCTGCGGACTCGACGCCGATGATCCCGTAGAACCGCTCCGGGGTGAGGCTCGTCTCGCCGAGGGCGACGAGTCGCCGGGCGAGGTTCTCGATCTCGCGCGCGTTCCCCCGCCAGTCATGGGCGAGGAACGCCGCCTCGAGCCCAGGTTCGAAGGTCGGGGGGGTGCTCTCTCTGGCCGCCCGCGCGAACAGTCGCTCGGCGATCGGCATGATGTCTTCGCGTCGTTCGCGCAGCGGCGGAATGCGAACCCGCGCACCCGCGAGACGGTAGTAGAGATCGAGACGCACGTCGTCGTCCATCCGACCTTCCGGGGGGGGACCCCCTGCGATTGCGCTGATGATCCTCACGTCCGCGTCCACCTCTTCGTCCGCCGCGAGCGGTCGGTAGCGGCCGCTCTCGAGCACTCGCAGCAACGCGCCCTGCAGGACCGGACTCGACTCCTCGATCGCATCCAGGAACAGGGTCCCCCCTTCGGCGTGGGCGAGGAGGCCGGGTCGGTCGCGGTCGGCCCCCGTGAACGCCCCCGCCCGATGGCCGAAGAGTTCGACTTCGACCAGAGTCTC
>JAQBGV010000211.1:0-4094 GCA_032128395.1 Planctomycetota bacterium
ACTCTCCATCGCGACCCGGATCCAGTCTGCGCTGCTTCCAGAATCACTCCCCGAGGTCCCCGGGTATCAACTTTCCGCGCACTACCTCTCGGCGAAAGAGGTCGGCGGCGACTACTACGACTTCATCCCGCTCGACGGGGAACGGTTCGGGATCGTCGTCGCAGATGTCTCGGGGAAGGGGATTCCGGGAAGCCTCGTGATGACGATGACGCGGAGCCTCGTCCGGATGGCCGCGAGCATCCACCCGCGAGTCTCCGATCTCCTCGCACAGGTCAACGCGAGCCTCTCGCGCGACATGACCCGAGGGATGTTCGTGACGATGGTCTACCTCGCTTGGGATCCCGGTTCGGGAAAGATCCAAATCGGGCGAGCCGGGCACGACCCCGTGTTTCTCTATCAAGCCTCAGAGGGTGCAATAGGTCAGCTCCAACCCGGTGGGATCGCGCTGGGGATGGACCGCGGCCCGATCTTCAACCAGAACCTGCAGGTGGGGGAGGTCGCCCTCGAACCGGGGGACTTCCTCGTGCTCTACACCGACGGAGTGACCGAGGCGATGGATCCTGAAGCTCGCGAATACACCCCCGAGCGCTTCGTCGCCGTGCTCGAGGCCGCGAAGGATGGCTCCGCCGACGCGATCATCGAGGCGGTGATCCAAGACCTTGCCGAACACACGGCCGGGGCCGAGCAGAGCGACGACGTCACGCTGTTGGTGCTGAAGCGTGAAGTGGCAGCTGGCTCGCCGTAGGTTCCCCTGGCAGGAGACGGGAAATGCACCGCCGTGCGGAGCCAGTCCTCTCTCGTCCACCGGCCCACCTCATCCGATACTCCATCGGAGGAATCCAATGTCAAAGCGCATGCACATCACGTCCCACCCCTGGAAGGGCGACCTGATCCGGGTCGACATCCGGGGAGCTCTGACCGCGGAGACCCTGAACCTTCTCGATCGGGAGTTCTCGAAGCGGTTCGCAGAGGGACACGACTCCTTCGTCGTCCACCTCGCGCAGCTCACCCACCTCTCGGCGGTCGGGGGCGCGGCGCTGATCGGGCAACTCCGACTCGCTCACGAACGGGGCGGGAACGTCACCCTGGTCCAACCCTCCCCCGAAGCGGAGCGAGTCCTCGGGAGCATGGGCGTGCTCCCCCTCCTCCACATCGTCCGGGACACCGCCGAGTTGATCGGCGTCGGGACCACGCGGAAGTCGCACTCGACAGCGATCGAGAAGACCCGGTAGCCGAGCGGGAAGAGAAACTGGGACGGGCACCGCGGTGCGGCGGCAGTTCCCTTTACTTCGCACTGCGGATCGGCACGATGCTCTCCGTGCTCCACCTCATCGCTATCGTCAAACCGTTCCGCGTCGAAGCGGTCCTCGAGGCCCTCGCCCCGGTCGCTGCGACCGCGTTCCACGTCCAGGAAGTGCGGGGGTACGGTCGGCAGAAGGGGCACCTCGACGCCTACCGTGGAGATGAATTCGGAATCGATTTCATCCCCAAGGCTCGGATCGAGCTCGACGTCGATGACCTCTTCCTCGAAGAGGCGGTAGCCGTGATTTCCCGGGCGGCTCGCACCGGTCGAATCGGCGACGGAAAGATTTTTGTCTTCCGGGCTTGCGACACATCGCCCCCATCGATTTGACGACCATCTCCCGGACGGGGTATGCTCGAGGGAACGGTCCGGAAGTGATGCAGGCGACGAGGGGTTGCCGATCACGACCGAGAGGGGCCGAGCCCGCTTGCGGGCCCGAGAGGGTGGACCGTCCTCCCTCATACAATTCTCTCTCTCCGTTCATCGAGGGGAGCGATCATGGATTCCGGGTTCCAGTACGACCTCACCAGGGAGCTTCGCCGTCGAGCGATCGATGGCTCCTGGGGGCCGATGGACTCCTCCCGCGCGGCGAAGATCACCGAGGCACTCGCTGCGGGGCAAAGAATCCTGTTCGTTCCTGATGACGAGGAGCTCTACGTGGAGACGCCGATGGATCGGATCCTCCACGACGCGAGCACCGGCCGGTCGATCGGAGCACGTCGGCTCTGAGGCACTGGGTCTCTGAAGCCTGGGTCTCTGAAGCCTGGGCCTCTGAAGCACGGGTCTCTGAAGCACGGGTCTCCTGACGATCTGGCCGATCTCGGCTCGTGACCGAGCGACTCGTTCCCCGCAGCCTTGCGGGTCGGTTCCGGCGGCCTGTGTGCCCCTCGAGGAGCGCTCAGGTGGTCGGTGCCACCGGGTGAACTGAACCGGGTCGGTCACGACCCGGAGGCCCTCCGGGGCCGACGAGAGGGAGCCCTTCGGGGTTCCACCAGCCACACCACGTCTCTCGTCCCAATCCGAAGCGGCCGAAGGCCGTCGCGTGAGCGCGACCTTCCCGCGACCGGTTCGTCCGCGCTGCGGGCGGCAGAGAGGGGACCGAGATGAGACTCCAGCTGGCTACGCGTCTCGAGCAACAGCAGATACTCGCGCCACAGCTGATTCTCTCCATGGATATTCTGCAGCTCAATTCGCTCGACCTCGCGGCTCGCGTCGAGAGGGAGTTCATGGAGAACCCCGCACTCGAGCTGCTCGAGCAACAGTCGACGCCCCCCGAGGCGACGGCGAACGGTGAATCCAGAGATCCCGAGGTTCAGAAACTCTTCGAGCTTCTCGACACCTACGAGCGCCGGTACGGAGGCGAAGAGTGGCAGCGCGCTCCGTCGGGTGGCGCGGACCACAAGCACGAGGCGCTCGCCAATCACGCGGCTCATCCCGAATCGCTCGACGAGCACCTCCAAGTTCAGATCGGGTACCTCGATCTGGATCCGAGCTTTCGAGCCATCTGCGAAAAGCTGTGCGGTCAGCTCGATTCTCGAGGATACCTCCTCGGAACTCCCGAGGAGATCGCGAGCTGCCTCGGCGTCTCCCCCGACACCATCGAACGCGGACTCGAAACGATCCAGAGCCTCGAGCCGCGCGGGGTCGGCGCTCGCGACCTCGCCGAGTGCCTGCTTCTCCAGCTCGGAGATGGGAACGAGCTCGAGCACCGCATCGTGAGGAATCACCTCCCGGACCTTCTCGAGAATCGACTTCCGAGGATCGCCGAGAGCCTCGGCACCCAACTCGAAGAGGTCCGCGTGGCGGTCGGCATTCTGCGCCAGCTCAACCCCCACCCGGGATCGGTCTACACGCTGGGCACCCCCCAGCAGATCCGCCCCGAGATCTTCGTCGACGAGATCGACGGTCGATTCGTCGTTCGGATCGAAGATTCCTCGATCCCGACTCTCCGGGTCTCTCCGGCCTGTTCTTCCCTCCTGCGAGAGGGAGCGGAGAACCCGCAGGTCATCGAGTACGTGCGCCGGAAGATCGAGTCCGCCCGTTGGCTGATCCACGCGGTCGACCAGCGCCAGCGGACCCTGAGAGACATCGCCCAGGCGGTGGTCGACCACCAGATACGGTTCTTCCACCGTGGCCCGGGTCACCTCGCGGCGCTGACGATGCAGACGATCGCAGATCAGGTCGGTGTCCACATCTCCACCGTCAGTCGAGCTGCGAACGGCAAGTACATCCAGACCCCCTACGGGACGATGGAAATCCGTCGATTCTTCACTGGCGGGGTCGAGCGCACCGACGGCGGGATCGAGAGCCGCGACAATGTCTGCGGGGTGATTCGCGAGCTCGTCACAGCGGAGGATGCTCGTCGCCCCCTCAGCGACTCGCAGCTGACCCGACGGTTGCAGGAACGCGGAATCGACATCGCCCGCCGAACTGTCTCGAAGTACCGGGAGCGCGCGGGGGTGCCGCAGGCGCGCTTGAGAAGAAAGCACTGAATCGACAGCTTCCGAGGTCCTTGGTGACTGACAGGGGACAGGCTCCGCACGGCGGAGCCTGTCCCATCTTGTTTTCCCGGGATGAAGGCAGCGCCTCATCGAAGACTATGCGGCTACGGACCAGGCGTAACGCACCCTGGACCGAGCGGGGTCGGATCGAATCCCGCACCGGGGACCGGTGACGCAGGCGGGGGCCCCCCGCCGAAGAGATAGTCGAGGGCCAGGATCGCATCGTCGAGTTCGATCGTGTCGTCATCGTCCGTGTCCGCGGCGTCGAAACACGCCGGGACGGCGGAGCC
>JAQBGV010000212.1:0-10049 GCA_032128395.1 Planctomycetota bacterium
CGATCGCGGGGGAAAGGGGGCGAACTGCGTACAGCTCGCGCCGTCTCTCAATTATGCAATGTTCATGCATCGGTAAGCTGAGTCCGTCGAGTCATGTTCTCGCTGATGAATTAGGTGGGTGAAAACTCGTCGGCCACACCCCAAACCCCTCATGGTAGATCTCGAGCAGTGATGTGAATGTCCTGAGCTCATGGATGACGCCGGCCACAACAAGCGGACTATCCGTTCCCTTCCACTTCGAGAACAAACAAATCTCGACATCCAACAACCCCAGAAGTAGATAGATCGGCAAGACAAGGACCAGCGCTCGAATCACTGCGCCGAGATTCCTCGAGAAGACGCGCCTGGCGCCTCCGAGGAGACTCCTACGCGTCCCCTCACCCTCCTTTTGAATCTTCAGGCAATCCATCCAGAGAAGACCACCCACCGCAAGCATCGAAATCAGGAGCAAAGCAAACATTGGAAGCATTGGAAGTCCTCACTTGCCGACAGGTCGGGACGCGTCGCAAGGGCAAATCTACCAGCTCCTCACCCAGCGCAAGTGTGACACTCCGGAGATCCAGGAGTGGCACCCGGCAATGTACTGTTCTATCCGAGGCGGTCCCCCACGACCGGCGACGATCGCTTCGAACGACGCTCGGAGATGAGTCGCGAGTGCGACGCGCGCCTCGGGTCCCGGGTCTTCGCCGAACGCAGCCTCGGGTTCAAGCCACTCGGAGATGGAACGGACGATGGACTTTCGCCGCGTTTCGCGCGTCTCATCATCGAGCGCATCGGACTCGAGGAACCCGAGCAGGAACTCCCTCGCACGTGTGTTCCCGCGGACGAACAGCAGCTGGGCCGCATGGAAGCCGGCGCTCCGATCAGCATCTCCCTCGAAAAGACGGTCCTCGATCGACTTCAGCAGCTGCGAATCGTCTCCCTCGATGAGCGACTCGATGATCAGGTCTGCGAGGTAGAGCCCCGATTCGCCGCGGAGTTCCTCCTTGAATCGATCCCTCGCGGCGGCACTCGATGCGGAGCCAGAAATCGAATGAAGGAGGACGAAGCAATTCGCCTGCGCTGCGCGAAAACCCTCGTCGAGGGTGGGGATCCAGCTCTCGACGGTGGGCATGAGATCGGTGCGATCGAGGAGCCAGATCAGGTCGACAAGTTCTTTCGATGGAATCGGGGAATCGGGGCGGGCAAGCAGGATGTCCAGGTAGTCGTTTCCTCTTTCGATGACGAGGAGCTCCAGTCCGATGTCCCAGAGCCGAAAGAGATCGCCGCTGACCCGTGCCTCTTCGAGCAGGAGTGTGCCTCGGCGAGCGTCTGGTCGAGCTTCGATTTGTTCCCTGATCGCAGCTTCGAATCGGACTCGGCCGTTCTCGGTCGAGAGGGAACCGAATCCGGGGAAGCTCCGCCGGTCTCGACACGTCGCTTCGTGGAGGTACCAGGCGACGACCCAACTCAACCGGTGGAGTGACTGGATGCCTCCCCCAAAGCGGTACAGGTCGTAGGCGAGGAGGTAATCATCACACTCGAGGTACGGGAGCACGAGCCCGAGTTCCTTGAAGGAGAGATCGAGAACCTCGAGCTCGAGGTACGGATTGATGACCTCGAAGCTCCGGCCCTCCGCATGTCGGAGCTTGTCGTACTCGTCGAGGGTGCAGGAGTACTGGGGATCCTCGTACTCCACGCCCCCAGGCTGACTGCGCTGAACGGTGTTCAGCAGGCGGAGCCTCTCGCACAGGAATCGGATCTGATCCCCACGGGACAGCGTCCGTCGAAGCTGCGTCCATCGCCCGTGATCGGGGAGGCGCAGTTCTCTGAAGTCCGCCGCCCTCCGTGGCAAGAGCGTCGAGAGCGCCTCGGCCCATCGCCGATCGATGGACCCCTCGAAGGCCGGATCCAGAAGATCCTGCGCGATCTGCTGGGTCGATGCATAGTCCCTCCGGTGAACGAAGGCGTGCAGCATCTCGTTCTCGCGTCGCTCGCCCAGTTTCCACTGGGCGATCACTGGAAAAGCCCGCTCGTCGCCGAAGTCCTCGACGATGGGGAGGAGCAGCCGAGCGACCGATGGGATGTCCCCGATCTGATAGGCCCAAGCGATGAGTTGAATCTCGCAGAGACTCGTCTCCCACTGCCTCCCCTGGGTGTAGGTCCAGTCTTGATTCCTCAGCAGGTGGTCGAGCTTCCGCTTCTCGTCGATGTCCCGTGAGTTGGAGAATGCCTCCTTGATCTCCAGGACGCGATCGACCGTCGCGTCGAACGTCTCGTCTCGAGAGAAGGCGGTGGCGGCGGGGATCTCGATCTCCTCGCAGAAGTAGGTTCGGACTCGGATCGCACCGTCCCGCTCGGAGATGAGCCAGCCAGCAACCTCCTCGACCTCGCCCGCCCAGGCGGTCGGAACAACCGCCCGGACCCACGTCCGTGACTCGGGGACTTCGAGCCAATTCATCCGCGCCAGCAGTTTGCGGATCCCATCGAAACCACGCACCGCGGCGAGTGGCTGGAATTCTTGCTCGAAGGGTATCCTCCGCTCCTTCAGGAACCGCCGGGCGGATGTACGAACTTGTCGGAAGTGATGGAGAGAGAGCCGACGTGCGATCTCTTCGAGCCTCGGTTCGGGCGCAAGCGCGAGCGCTTCGAAGGCGCGACTCAGGACTCGCTCGTTGGGATGCGGGAGCTCGAGAATTTCCCAGAGGAGTGCATCTCGTGCCTCCCCTTCGCCAGCACGGATCGTTTCGAGTGCGCCGATGTTGACCACTGGGGATGGTTCCTGGAAGAGGAGCCAGCGGGCCAGCTCACCGTCTTCTGCCCCGCGAATCCCTTTCGCGATCTGCAGCCGTACCTGCTCGGTCAGAGATGGCTCGCGAATCCATGGCACGGGATGAGGGCGAGGAGCCCGCCCTCCTCGCTCGTCCTCGACCGACTGCTGGAGGATGTGGAACAAGAGCTGGGTCGCGCTCCCGAGGGTTCTCGAGTCGTCGCCCCGCAGCCTTGCGAGCGGCTCCTCGACGATCGAATTTCGACCTTCGTCCTCGTAGTAGGCTTCCAAGAGCCGGAACGCCTCGAGCCCTTCGGGTGAGCCATCCAGCGGGGAATACTCCTGAGCTGCCGTGGGCAAGCAACTGGCGATCAGGATCGTGACGATCGAGGTGTGGAGGGTGCGTGTTCGGCTGGGCATCTCGAGCTCCCTTCGCAAACGCTCCTTTTTCCCACCACAAGGGCAGCTCATCAACTCCTCGCAGTCTGCCGGCATCGTTCCCAGGATCGAACCACAGCTCGGGAACGGGGCAGGCGGTGGAGGCTGCATTGCGAAGAGGTAGTTCAGAGAGATGTCCCGGATTGCTCGCTCTGTACTGGGTCGAGACTTCCCACCGGTTCCGGGGCATTTGTTGCTGTGAAGCCGTTTTTTTTGGCTAAACGATCAGCTCTTGCAAGCGTCTTTCAGAGTAGCGATCGCGATCCTCGTATCGCGGGGGGTGATGAGAATCCAGAGACTCGCGGGAAGATTAGGAGTGGCTGCATTCATGAAGCAACTCATCGTAATGGCCGTGCTTGCCGTCGGACTTCAGCAGGCCACCTACACGTCAGGGCAAGCAGGTTCCTCTACGGCACCCACCGCACAGAGCGACCCAGCAGCTCCCACGCTCGCTGTCGGAGATCCGTGCCCACTGCTCAAGGTTGAGAAGTTCCTGAAGGGTGATCCCGTCTCAGTGTTCGAGAAGGGGACGGTGTACGTCGTTGAGTTCTGGGCAACATGGTGCGGGCCCTGCATCGAAGGGATTCCCCACCTCTCAGCTTTGCAGGCCCAGTACAGGGATCGGGGCGTGAAGATCGTCGGCATCAACATCCGAGAGCTCCGCCGTACTCCCGAAGGCCTTTACAGGCACACC
Source organism: Planctomycetota bacterium (assembly GCA_032128395.1). Lineage (GTDB taxonomy): Bacteria > Planctomycetota > UBA8108 > UBA1146 > UBA1146 > JAQBGV01. The sequence continues at coordinate 3,882 of JAQBGV010000212.1, forward strand.
TTTGACGAACAAGCGAGAATCGATGTCGAGTCGTTCGTGCGCGAGGAGGGGGATCGCATGGCGTACACCGTCGCGTACGACGGGGCTGCAAAGTCCATGGACGAGGGGTGGATGCAGGCATCTGGCAGCGGAGGTATCCCGAACGCATTCATCGTCGATCGCACGGGCAAGATCGCCTGGATCGGTCACCCGATGGTGCTCCGCATGCCACTCGGCGAGGTCGCGGAGGGCAACTGGGACCTCAAGACCGGTCCGGAGCGCGTGAAGAAGGCCGAGGACGCCTACATCGGCGCGATGAAGTTGTTCGCGTCCGACGGGAAAGCCGGCCTCGACGCGTGGGATCAGGCGGCGAAGGACTACCCCATGCTGGCAGACGACCTGAACCTCCCGAAGTTCGACGCGCTGATCTCTGCCGGTTTGTGCGCCGCCGCCTCTGCCACCGGCGAAGTGTTGTGGGCAGAGGCAATCCAGATCCACGACACCCGCCAGCTCAACCGGATCGCATGGTCCATCGTAAATCCCGCCACCGACCTCGCCACCCGGGATCTGGACCTTGCGTTGAGGGCGGCAAGATCGGCCCACGAGTTCACCCAGGGCAAGGACGCGGGGGTACTCGACACGTTGGCGCGCGTCCACTTCTGCCGGGGCGAGATCGACAAGGCCATCGATCTCCAGTCCCGGGCCGTGGAATTGGCCGACGAGCAGCTGAAGTTACGCCTGACGCCTGCGCTCGACGAATACCAGAAGGCAAAACAGTAGTCTGGCGGATTGAAGAGATGTCGCTGGCCAAGGCGACGCGAGCTCCGCACGCATGGGGTCTTTATCGATCGACGAGTGCCTCGCAACGCCGCAGACGACGCTCATCGTCGCGCGGACACGAAAAAAGGAGTCCGTCGGCGAGAACGGACTCCACGGGAAAGGGGGGGAGTGTGTCGGGTTGTCAGGTGCGCGGCGATACGCGGCGCACGGGAAGAGAACGGCAACGGCGGGACCGGGGCGCTGTGGCGTAGCGGAGTTTCGCCACAACCTGTTGTGACACTTGGAGTTCTTCATCGGCCGCGACCACCGCTCGGAGCGGAGCGTCGGCGGCAGAGGCCGGCAAGGATTGCCGAGATCCGGAAATCAGACCCGGGAAGCAGCGGCGATGACGCGGTCGAGTCGCGAAACCGCCTTCACCAACGCCTCCCGCGGAAGCCCACAACCGATGCGCACGTGACCCGGCGCGCCGAAGAAGCGGCCGGGGGTCACGTTGACCCCCACCTCGAGCGTGGCGCGTCGGAAGGCGTCTCCATCCTCGAACAGCGTCTCCGGAACACGCGGGAAGCAGACCAGGCCACCCGCAGGAGGGACCACTTCTAGCGGGGACCGTGCGAGCCAATCCCCGATCACCTCCTGCCCCGCTGCCGCGATCGTGCGCGCACGGGCGATGAGAGCCGCGCGCCGGGGCCATGCGGCGCGAGCGACCTGGTCGGAGAGAGGCAGGAGTTGTGGATCGTGGTCGCGTCGAGGATGCGGCGCGCCCGCGCGATGCGCTCCGGGACCGCGATCCCCCACCCCACCCGGATCTGCGACAAACCGTGGACCTTGTTCAGCCCGCCGATGGTGACGATCCGCTCGTGTCCGCGGCAGAGGGGGCCCGGGTCGGGATCGAGAAAGGTGCGATACATCTCATCCGCGATCACTTCGATCCCGGTCTCCTCGCAGAGCTCCGCAAGGAACGCGCGATCGGTCTCCTCGAAGGCGACCCCGCTCGGGTTGTGCAGATCGGTGACGAGAAGGAGCTTCGCTCCGGATTCCTTCGCGGCGCGACGGAGCTCCTCCTGGGGGAGTCGGAAACCGTCCTCGAAGCGGCGCTGGAACGGAACCGGCTCGATCCGAAGGACCGAGAGCGCATCGAGGAGTGGCAGATAGCCGGGGACTTCGTGGAGCACCCGATCCCCGGGAGAGAGCGCAGAGGCCGCGAAGCAGAAGTGCGCGTGGCTGGCACTCGCGCCCAGGAGCACGCGCTCCGGCCCCCACCCCCACTCCCCCGCGACCCCGGCGAGGACGCTCTCGTCGCCGTACGGGGAGAACTCGTGGAGCGCGAGCTCCCGGGGATCGAGGTCGAGGTCTATCCAGTCGATCGGCGGGACCGCGCTCATGGTCAGCGCGATCTCACCCTCCGCGCCGTGTTCCTTCGCCCATCGGATGTAGGGGATATCGCTCAGGGTCACGGCTGTGGCTCCTCCAGAAATGAGTCGGTCAGGTCGGTCGAATCGGTCGGGTCGTCCCCCTCGTCTGCAGCCATCCGCGCGAGCACGCGCCGCCGCCGGGAGCGTTCGACGAAGTACGCGATGACGAGGACCACCGCCAGCCCTTGGAAGAATGTCAGCCCCGAGGCGACGAAGGACCACCAACGGTGCTGGCGAGCGAGCAGCTCGGTCCACTCGGTCTCGATCTCCCGGAAATCCACCCCGGTCGCGGTCCGGAAGGCGACGTCGAAATTGTCCCCGGCGGCGAGTCGGTCGAGGAGCATCACGTGCACCGCCTCGCCGAAACGCTCGTTCATGTAGAGCACGAAGTGATGGCTCTGCGCGTACAGAACCGAGGTCTCCCGCTGACTCTCGACGAGGAACCGATCCAAGTCGTCGAAGGGATAGATCCCCTCATCGGTCGCGAGGAATGCGAGCAGTCGCAGCCATTCCCCCTCGATCCTCTCGCCGGCGAGCCATTGCGCCATCCCCTCGTGGTACCACCGCGGAACGTTCGGCCCGGCCTCACCGAGTACCACGTGTCCGAGCTCGTGCGCGATGACCTCACCACGCCCGAGGGGCATCGCGAGGAGCCGCGATGCATCGAGCACCACCGTCGCTTGAGCCGGGAAGGCGAGGGCCGCGACCCATCCCTCCGGATCTCCGCCCCCGAGCTCCACGGTCACCCGTCGAAACTCGGCACGATTCGGCGTGCGGATGATCAGTGGCTCCAAGGACGACCCGGAGCGCCGGAGACGCACTCGCATCGTCGCGAGCCGATCCGTGATCATCTCGACCAACCGATCGGAAGGGGCAGAGCTCCCCCGAGGAATCGCGAACCACCATCCGGATTGGGGGAGAGCTTCGTAGCCGCGGGGGACAGCGGCGTGGGGGGCGCCGGTCCGGACCTCGCTCGCCGAGATGGGGAGGGAGATGAGGATAGCGAGGAGGAGTACGCCCAGGCTCCGCCTGCGGCGGGTGGTGTCGTCTCTCAGAATCCGCGTCACGAATCCTCCCATCCGGGAGTCCAGCATCTCAGCTAACAGACGCCGGCGGAACCCTTTCGGACGAGTCATGCCGATTCACGGAGGAGCGAGCGGCTAGAGCGAGCCGGAGACGTCGGACTCACCCGCGCTCGGGAACTCGCCAGAGGGGATGTCGGCTGGTGGAATCGAAAGTGCTCGGTGGCGCCCAGCCACCGCGCGGCGGGGCTGGGGTCAACATCCATTCACTTTCTGACGAAAGCCCGTCGGAGCTGATAGAATCCCGCCGTTCGCCATACTTCAGTTGAACTCAGCCCGTCGAAAAGAGCGGCGCAACCCGCGAGTCGCCCGCGGTCGACGGCAAGCCGCAAGGAGGACGGATGCGCTCTTCGATTTGGCGCGGTGCGATCGGGATGCTCGCACTCTTCGTTTCGGGCGCCGTGTTGGGTCAGAGCCCCAATGTGGCCATTCCTGTGCAGACCAACGCGACCGGGATGAGGGTGGTCGACTACAGTCCGAACGTACTTACGGCCGCGTTGTCGATCGCGCCGGTATCCTCGATTCTCTACGCTCCGTCCGAAGCCGACGATCCGGCGTACCGCGCCGCAATCTCCGCCGCGGCCGGTGGGGCGACCGTCGACTACTTCGATACTCGCGCCGCGACGCCAGACCTCGCGACGCTCCAGACCTACGGCTGTGTCTACACCTGGGCGAACTTCGCCTACGCGGACAACGTGACGTTCGGGAACAATCTCGCAGCGTACGTCGACGGCGGCGGCAGTGTGGTGCTCGGCGCGTTCTGCACCTACACGTCGGGATCATCCCTTTCTGGTTTGATCATGACCCCCGCCTACTGCCCGGTCGTCTCGCCGGCGGGGAACAACCACTTCGCCGACTCGGCGTACGCAGGCGACGGAATCACGCAGATCCACATCGGCGTCAGCCTGGTGTCGGCCTACAACTGCGTGTTCCGTGACTTCCTGGCCCTGCAGGGCACCGGAATTCAGGACGGCAGTTTCCTCGATGCGGAAATCGCGTGCGCGTACCGCCCGGACTTCCGCGTCATCTATACCAACGGTGCCGGCGCCTCGGCGCTCGGGTGCGCCGGGGAGTGGGCGGCGCTGGTCGCCAACTCAGCCCTCGCGGCTGGCGGCCCGCCGGCTTGCCTCTCAGTCGGCTCACTGACGGCGAGCGTCACCTGTCCCGACGTCGATCTCTCCTGGACGCTCAACGATACCTACACCGAGCTGCGGGTCCTGCGGAACGGCTCGCTGATCGCGACGCTGGCCGGAACCGCGATCTCCTACACGGACATCTCCCCGTCCGGGGGTGCTCCGGCCACGGTCCAGTACCAAATCGAGGCGGACTGCGGACCAGATCCCGCGTTCCCGGCCACGACCAGCGTCGTCGTCTGTCCGTCGGTGCGCATTTTGTACGCACCTTCCGAGGCGGATGACGCGACGCTGAGGGCGAACATCTCCGCCGCCACCTCAGGTCTGTGCGATTACTTCGACGCCCGCGCGGCGACACCGAGCGTGGCCACGTTGATCGCGGACTACGACGTGGTCTATTCCTGGGCCAACTTCCCGTTCCTCGACAGCGTGGCCATGGGGGATGCTCTCGCGGCCTTCGCCGACGTGCCCGGCAAGAAGGTGATCCTGGGTTCGTTCTGCACCTATACCTCGGGATCCTCGATGTCCGGCCAGATCATGACCGATGCCTACTGTCCGGTGGTGTCCCCGGCCGGCACGAATCACTTCGCTTCCGACAGCTACATCGCCGACGGCGTCACGTGCATGTACGGAACGACCTTCGCACTGGAATGCACCTTCCGCGATTTCCTGGTGACCCAGGGGTGCGGCGTCACCGACGGTACCTACGCCGATGGGGAAATCTGCGGGGCCTACAACGAGCATGGCCCCGCCGTCTACTACGCCAACGGCTCCGGAGCCACCCAGCTCGGGTGTAGCGGGGACTGGGCCAACTTCATCGCCGATATCGCCGTGTGTACGCCCCCCGCGCCCGGCTCCTGCCAGGAGGTCGGAAGCCTCACTTGCGTCTCGGACTGCGCGGGATCCGTCGACATGACCTGGATCAACGGAGGCGCCTACTCGAACGTGATCGTCGAGGTCAATGGCGCTCTCCAAGCGACTCTGCCCGGCACCGCGGAGAGCTATTCCTTCGCTCCGGCTTCGGCGGGGCCTCAGAATATCGTCGTCCGCGGCGACTGTGGCGGAGGCGACTTCTCCTGTCCGCGGACCTGCTCGGCCACGGTGATCCCGATCGGCGGGAACCACATCATCCTGGCCCTGGAGCTTGCGTCCATCGTCGACAGTGTCGGGGCCCTCGAGGCGTCTCTCAACACCCTGGGGCAGACGTTCACCACCATCACGGACCCGGCGGCGCTCCAGGCCTGCGGCCCGTTCGGTGGCAAGATGCTCTGGGTGATGCTCGGGACTTTCCCCTCCAACCACCAGCTGACCGCCGTGGATGCGGATGCGCTGACGGCCCATCTGACCGCCGGTGGAGCACTCTACGTGGAAGGCGGCGACACCTGGGGCTTCGATCCCCAAACCTCGTTCGAAGCCTACGACGGCGTCGCCCCCGGGGCAGCCGATGGCGACGATTCCTTCCTCAGCATGGTGGGAACTCCCGGTGGCCCCCTCGATAATCCGATCTGGGCTGCCGGGTACATCCAGGATCAGGCAGGCAACGACTGGACCGACCGGATTCAGCCCTTGGGCGAGAGCGGAGGGATCTCCACCGCGATCTGGAACGAGGGTTCCGGCCTGTACACGACGGGGATCTTCAACGACCGCTCTGCGGACCCGTTCGGGAGCAATCTCTGTCAGTCCTGGGAGCTCGGCGGCTACGGCGGCGATCGGGATGCGCTGGTGGATGAGTACATTTCGATCCTCGGTTTCGCACCCCCGATCGTCGACCAATTCACCCGG
>JAQBGV010000213.1:0-28605 GCA_032128395.1 Planctomycetota bacterium
CCCAACGAGGCGCGCTCCGCTCGCTTGCCTCGCGAATGTTCAGGGGGCTGGCTCCCAGCCCCCTATACAGTTGCGTAGCAGCGCAGAGAGATTCCCTCGCTGCAGCGCAAATCACCGTCGGGACGGTCCCTCACGAAAAACGAGACGCCCTAGGGATCACCCCGGGGCTGCCCCTTCGCCGCCGCCACCCCCGCCCTCACCACCGGGGCGGCCGCGTCGGCCTCCGCGGCGACCGCGCCGGCGTCGGCGCGAGGAGGCCTCCCCTTCGGGGGGCTTCGCGGCGGATCCTTCGTCGGCTCCAGGCTTCGAACCCGGAGGCTTCGCGCCGGGTGGCTTCGGGCCCGGGGACTGCGCGGCCGGGCGTTCGCCTCCCCCGCTCTGTCCCACACCTGCTGGCCTGCGCCGACTGCGTCGCCGGGACGATCCGGCGGCACGAGGTCCCGCACCCGCCGCCTGCTGTTCTTTCGCCGAAGGACTGGGCTTGGCCGTCGTTCCGTCGGCGGCCTGCCCCGGCTTCGGTCTTCCGGCCGCGCCCCCTCGCCGGCGGCTTCCACCCTTGCGTGGGCCCCCGGCGGCGGTGGCGTTCTGCGTCTCCTCCTTGGCCTTCCCGCCGCGGGCGGGCCCGGATCGTCGCCCGCGCCCCGTCCGTTCGGCGCTCTTCTGTGGGGCGACGGGTGGCCCCAAGCGCTCGACCTCTTCTCGCGGGAGTTGCCCTTGGAGGGCGGCGAGATCGAGGGGGAAAAATTCGCGTCCGCCGATCAATTCGCGGATCGCATCGAGGAAGAGCGCGAATGCGCCCTCCATCGCGCCCCCGTTTTCCTTCGATCCTTCGGCCGCACCCTCAGGAGGGGCTCCGCGTCTCCGTCGATCTCCACTCCCGCTCTTCGCGAGGGATTCCGCGAGGCCGGGAAAGCTGCTCGAGCCGCCGGTGTCGATGTACCGACCATCCTTCAGCAGGATCTCGACCGTCCAGCTCGTGCTCTCCTCCGCGTTCGCGAAGTAGTACGAGTCCCAGTCCCAGGTGCCGCACGCATCGAGTGACGCCCAGAACCGCCGCCAGAACTCGGGCTCGGGGGTGATCTTCTCCTCGAGTCTCGACTCGTACTCCTGATCGAAGATCGTGTAGATCAGGTGGGACTTCGCCCACGCGAGCTTCCAGGACTGGCGTGAGTAGCCGCCGATCGTCACCACCAGATTGTCGGGCTCGAGCTTGATCTCGTCGGTCATCGCTCCTCGTCCGTCTCGTCGATTGGGTCCACTCTGATCGCTCGGACCAGGTCGCGGACCAGGCCGGCGTCGGTGTCGAGATGCCGCGTCTCGTCCGCAGCGAATCCGGCCCCGAGCGGGACCCCTCCCTCCTCGACTCTCATCTCGGACGCGATCCAGCGAGAAGCCGAGAGGTGGAGCGATCGCGCCCCAGTGGTCCGGAGGAGCTCCCCCGCGTTGGCCGCGGTGACTCCTCCTCCGGGCATCACCTCGATCCGGTCCCCCGCCGCGCGGATGAGCGCCGCGATCGTCGCGGCTCCCTCGGGAGCGCTCGGGGCCAAGCCCGAGGTGAGGATGCGGTCGAAGCCGAGGGCGATCGCCCGCTCGAGTGCCTCCCCGGCGTCTCGCACCAGATCGAATGCCCGGTGGAGACAGAGGTCGGAATCGGCGGCCGCTTCGCGCAGACGGCCGAGGATGCTCTCATCGAGGGCCCCCTCGGCCGACAGTGCGCCGACGGCGAAACCGGTCACTCCGAGTTCCCGGAGGTGTTCGATCTCCGCCATCATCGTCTCGACGTCGTCGTCATGGTACCGGAATCCGCCCTCGCGGGGACGGACGAGCGCGACCACGGGGAGCGATATCGCCTGGAGCACCGCCGTGACCTGGCCCACCCCGGGGGTCAAGCCGCCGAGGGGGAGCCCGGAACAGAGCTCGAGGCGATCGGCCCCGCCCCGGGCTGCCTCCCGCGCGCCGGACAGGCCGGGAACGCACACCTCGATCCGAATTCTCGACACGGCCCCACCTCCTCGCCGAGATCATATCAGTCCGAAACCTCGGCCCGAATTCATCCCGGCTCGGACGATTCCGACACCCCGATCCGGTAGGATGCGACGCCACCGAATCGGACTGTTCGCTCGATCCCGGAAGGATTTGTCCACCGTGCTTCCCCGATCCTTCTCGCCACGCGCGCTGCTCCTCCTCTGGGGATGCCTCCTCTGGGGATGCATCGGCTGCAGCGGTGTCCCACCGGGTGAGGCGCAGCCGATACAGAAGGCGATCGCCGCCCCCCTCCCGCCCCTCGGAGATGCGGAGCGGAAGCTCCACCTCGAGTCGTTCGATTACGTCTGGGAGACGATCCGGGACAAGCATTGGGACGCAGACCTCGGCGGGGTCGACTGGGACGCTCAGCGGCTCAAGCTGCGTCCCCTGATCGAAACGGCGACGTCCGCATCCCAGGCGAGAGCGGTTCTCAATCGACTGGTGGGTGCGCTCGGCCAGTCGCACTTCGGGATCTTCCCCCCGGACGTCTACGACGAGATCGAGGGGGAGGACGGCGAGACCGGCGACGGCACCGCCCACGAGACCGTGACCGATGACGGCGTTATCCGGCAGACGGTCCGTTCGGGAAAAACGGTCCAGATGAACCAGCAGCAGCCCGAGCGACCCGCGCGGCGACGGGACGGCGACGGAGACATCGGATTCGACATCTCGGTCGAGAATGATCGCGCCCTGGTCACGCGGGTCGTGGCAGGATCCCCCGCCGGGCGCACCGGGATCCGGCTCGGTTGGATCCTCTTCGAGATCGATGACCGGCCGGTGTCGCGGACGATCGACCGATTTCGTAATTCGGAGGCCGAGGGTGGCGAGATGGAACTCGTCCTCCGCTACTCGATCCTCGCGCGCCTCCGGGGAAATCCCGGCGACGAGGTGGATCTGGTGTTTATCGATGGCTCCGGGAGCGAAGTGCCGGTGAAACTGACCCTCGATCCACCGCGCGGAGAACTGTTCGGTCTCGGCCACATGCCGCCGATGCGGGTCGACTGGCAGTTCGAGAGAACCGGCGCGATCGCGTATCTGCGCCTGAGCGCGTTCTTCGAGCCGCTGAAGATGATGTCGGAACTGCGCGAGTTCGTGGAGGAGAATCTCGATGCCGCGGGCTTCATCGTCGACTTGCGGGGCAATCCCGGGGGAATCGGGATCATGGCGAGCGGGATCAGCGGTCTTTTCGTCGACGAGCCCGGCCTGAAACTCGGGACCATGATCCTGCGCGATGGTGAGTTCCGGTTCTCGATCTTCCCCCAGTCCACGACTTTTCCCGGATCGCTGGCGGTGCTGATCGATCACGGCTCCGCGTCGACTTCGGAGATCTTCGCGGGAGGCCTGCGCGACATCGGGAGGGCCCGTCTTTTCGGGTCCCGCACCGCCGGGGCGGCACTTCCCTCGACGTTCGAGCGTCTTCCGAACGGAGATGGCTTCCAGTACGCGATCGCGAACTACATCTCGGCGGGTGGAGAGGTCCTCGAGGGAGCCGGAGTCGTCCCCGACGTGGAGGTCTCCCTCGATCGGAAGATCCTGCTCGAAGGACGCGATCCGGTCTTCGAAGCGGCTCGCCGGTGGATCGAGGAGTGAATGGACCCTTTCCAAATCGCGTTCCTCGCCGCGTCTCAGCATCGGGCCAGATCCCAGACTCCAGCCCAGACTCCAGCCCAGACTCCGAACCAGACCACGCTCACAAATCAGTCCCCATCCCAGAGTCGCCCGCAATCGCCGCCAGGAAAGGAATCGAGTCGATGAATTCCTCCCCCGATACCCGATGGATCGCGCTCCTCGTACTCTCGCTGTCGTTCCTGCTCTCCGTCCCCGGTCTTCGGGCCGATGACGAGGAGAAGCAGGCCGACCCCCTTCCCACCGCCGAGCGGATCGTCGAGCAGATGATCGCAGCGGAAGGTGGACGTGCCGCGATGGAGAAGATCACGACGCGGACCATCCTCGGAAATTTCGAGTTCATCGGCATGGGGATGACCGCGAACTTCTCGAGCTGGAACGCTGGGGACGGTCGGTACCGTGACTCGATGTCGATTCCCGGCATGGGGAGTTTCGAGAAGGGGATCCTCGGAGAGATCTCCTGGAGTCACGATCCGATCCAGGGCGGTCGGATCCTCGAGGGGATCGAGCTGGACCTGCAGCGTCGCAGCTCGCACCTCAGCCCGCTCCTGCACCTCGAAGAGGACTACGAGAAGATCGAGACCGTCGGAAGCAAGGAAATCGATGGGCAACTGTGCTTCGAGCTGCTGATGACGCCCAAGGTCGGTGAGCCGGAGACCTGGTTCATCCGAGGGGACAACTTCCTGGCGGTGCGCACGGAGATGACCGTCGATGCCCCTGCCGTCGGCCGCCTGAAGATGGTGATGGAGGCGAAGGATTACCAAGAGATCGATGGGATCCGATTGCCGCACTTGATGATCATCGAGCAGGCCGGGCAGAATATGACGTTGAAGATCACGAAGTACGAACACAACCTCGAGATCTCCGGCGAGAAGTTCGAGCTCCCTCAGGCGGTCCAGAAGCTGGTGGACAAGCAGAAGGAGAAAGCGGCGGAGGGCTCGGAGCCGAAGAAGGAGCCGGCGGAGAATCCGGTCGGAGCGGGCTCCACCGGCGGATAACTCGAACTGGTGATCGCGGGCGGTGCCGGATCGGTCGTCGCACTCCACTGGAGTGCGGCGGCCGTTCTGCATTTCAGGCCAGATCTACGGGCGGTCGTCGACGGAGGCTCCGACGGGGTATTCGCGGACATCGGCGTTGCGACGCAGCTCGTCATTGAACCGCTCACGTTGCAGAAGCTCTCGCTCTTTTCGAAGCTTGCTGCGGATCTGGGGCTGGCACCCCTTGAACTCGAGCTTGTGGCCGACGCGGTGATCGATCAGCTGCACGAAGTGGATCGCGGACGGGGCCTGGAGCGGAGCGCTGACCGCACCGATCGGCAGGGCTCGGATCGATTCGGGCAGAGGCTTCCACCACGAATCGAGCGCCTTGTCGTCCATATCGTATCGCCCGCCATCCTCGGCCCGCGGGCCCTGCGAGTACTCGGTGACCATTTCACCGAAGTCCCGTCCCGCTGCGACATCTCGTTCGATCGCCGCGATGAGCTCCTTCCTGTCCGGGTTGTCGAAGTTGAGAAGGATCTGTCGGAACACGTGCGCCGACTCGGTCGAGAACTCATCGGGATGGCGACGGTAGTACGCGCGCATCTCCGCGGGGGAGATGTACTCCTGTTGATAGATCTTCGTTTCTAGGAGCGTCGAGATTCGAATTCGATCCCGGATGCTCTTGCGGGCGAGTTCTTCGTTCTCGCCGAGGTCCGCCTCCCAGCGCTCGAAGAAATCCCCGACGGTGCGGATCGCCTCATCCTCGGATCGGAGCCGCTCGATCTGCATCTGCACCCAGTGGTCGACTTCCTCCGGTCGCACCTCGATCTTCTCTTGTTCGCAGCGCTGCAACAGAAGGCGCTCGTTGATCAATTCGCTCAGGGTATCTCCTCGGATCTGCTCTTCCTGACCTCGGAGTACCTCCTCAGGGTAACGTGAGGCGAGGGAGAGGAGCCGGCGAGAGACGGCCTGGTCGAGTTCGTGGACGGTGATCGGCTTGCCGTTGATCAGCACCGCGATCCCTCGTCGGGGTGAGGACTGCCCGGCGACCGAGCTGAGCAGAAGGACGGACAGGATGAGCGGGAGCGCGATCCGAGAAAACCCGCCTCGCAGATCGATTGGCACGTCGCCTCCTCGATTCTCCCCCGGACCCGGACCATCCGTCGGCCGCCGAGGAAAGTCGCTCTCGAGCACCCTCGGGGCGGATCATGACGACAGGATAGCGAGACATGGGAGCCGCGTCATCGAAGCCACTGGCGAAATCGCCTCGAAGTCGCCGAGACCGGGAGGATAGAATCGCCCCCCGCTGTCTCCGCCGGGCTCATCCGTCGCATCAGCAGGGGAGGTTCCAATGATCACGGTACTCGCAGTCATCGCTCTCATGATATTCGCCCCGGAAGCGGGGCTCCAGATTCCGAGCGCGTCCGCGCGCGACCGCGTCACAGAGCTCTCTACGCCGCAGATCAGCACGGGCGCTGCGGTCGACGACGAGGACGAGGACGAAGATGAGGTCGACCCCGAGGCGAAACTGACCGACGAGATCCGGATGAACATCTCCAAGCTGACCTCGGGCCAGGCCTACTACGACGGTCGCCTCCTCAACATCCACTACGACAGTCCGGCCGAGTTCGAACCGGACCACGAGCGCTTCGGCGCCGGCGAACCCGAGAACCTCGAGTTTCGCCCTCCCCACGTCAGGGGGAAGGGGAAGGACGGGATCTTCTGCTTCGCGGGGCACACGCGCGGTGGACTGCTGCTCGCTCCGCGATTCATCGGACCGGTCACGGTGGAGGTCGTCGTCCAGTACCAGTGGGTCGATCGAGGAAGCCACTTCATGACCCTGGTGCAAGCGAGTCCGGATGCTTTCCGAGGATCCGACTTCGGCACGCGACCGATCGAGAAGCTGGAGAACAAGAAGAAGATCCGGTTCCTCCCATCGAAGAGTGAGGGCTACAACAAGGAGCCATCGGGTTGGGTCGAGCGAAAAGGTCCGACGGAACAAAAACTGGAAGTCGCCGAGGACGGGAAGCTCACTGCGAAGTACAACGGTGACCTCGCGGTCGAGCTCGAGAAGGGCAAGGGTCCTGGCAACGGCAGGGTCGGGTTCCTCTGGGATGGGGTGAAGTTCGTCGTCATCGAGATGAAGATCACCGGCGTGCTCGACCGGGAGTGGGCTCGCACGAAGATCGGCAAGACGACGGAGTGATGCGGGTGGCCGGGGGAGCCGGATCGGATGCGGATCATCCTGGTAGGAGCCGGGGTCGTCGGGTTCCATCTCGCGGAGAGACTCTCCGTCGAGGGGCACGACATCTCCGTGATCGATTCCAGCCCTGAGCTGATTCGACGCATCGACGAACGGATGAACGTCATCGCGGTCCAGGGGGATGCCTCGACCCCCTCCGTGCTGCGCCGCGCCGGGGCCGAAGGGGCCGATCTGGTCATCGCGGTCACCGACCGTGACAACACCAATCTGGTCGTCAGCCTCCTCGCCCGCAAGATGGGCGCCCGCAAGATCGTGGTGCGACTCCGAAACGCAGAACTCTCCGATCCGGACGCGATGCTCACCTATCAGGAGATGGGTGCGGACTTCGTGATCAATCCGATCACGACCACTGCGGACCTTCTCGAGCGATTGATCCGAAACCCCGGTGCGTTCGATGTCGCCGAATTCGCGGATGGGGAGCTTCTCCTCTGGGGGTACGAGATCTCGCCAGGGTCTCCTCTCGCGGGATTGAAGCTGCGCGAGCTGCGACAGCAGTACCAAGGAAGTCTCCATGCGCTGATCGTCGCGATCGCCCGACCGGACGGCGAACTGGTGATCCCTCGCGGTGACGATGAACTGCGCGCTCACGACCACATCTACGTCTTCATCCACCGGCGCTCCCTCGGGGACTTTCGCGATCTCGTCCACCCCGAGGCAGAAAATGTCGGACGCGTAGTGATCGAGGGGTGCACGCAACTCGGGATCGAGGTCGCCCAACGGATCGAATCCCGCACCCTATCTGTGGTGCTCATCGACAGCGATCGCACGCGCGCCGAGCGCGCGAGCGAAATGGTCGATCGAGCCCTGGTTCTCCACGGCGACGCGGTCGATCCCGAGTTCCTCCGGGTGAACAACATCCCGGACACCGACGTCTTCCTCGCGCTCGCGGAAGATGATCAGACCAACCTGATGCATGCGCTCTTGATGAGAAAACACGGGGTGCGTCGGGTGGTCGTCCAGGCGCAGGAGCCCGCGTACCTCCCGATCCTCGACACGCTCGACATCGGGGTGGTCGTCACCCCCCGGCTTCTGACGGTCAATGCGATCCTCCGGCACATCCGTCGCGGCCGCGTGGTGCAGATCTCGCAGATCGGGGAGACCGGCGCCGAAGCTCGGGAGTACCTGGTGACCGCCGAGTCGGTGGTGGTGGGGAAAGCGATCAAGGACCTGAAGATTCCGCGCGGGGTCCTGGTCGGAGCGATCCAGCGGAGCGAAGCGGTGATGATCCCGAGCGGGGACACCACGATCCAGGCGAACGACCACGTGGTCCTCTTCGCACTGCCCCAGGCGGTCGCATCCATCGAGAAGCTCTTCTCCAAGCGGCGTAGCTGATGAAGAAGAAGGCCCTGATCTCGATCCTCGGGATCCTCATCCTGATGCTCGGGGGCACCCTTCTCCTCCCCCTCGGGATCGCGATTCTGTACGGTTCGCGCGAAGAGATCCCTGCGTTCTTGTGGGCGATCGGATCGTGCGTCGCCGTGGGTTCCTTCGCGTCGATCGCATGTCGAGGATGCCACCGGGATCTCGGTGCCCGCGAGGGTTTCGCGGTGGTGGGGCTCGGTTGGGCGGTGCTCTCCGCGTTCGGAGCACTCCCGTTCTATCTGGCGCTGGATGGTTTCTCGTTCCTCGACGCGTACTTCGAGACGATCAGTGGATTCACGACGACGGGTGCTTCCGTGATCACCGACATCGAAGCACTCCCCAAAGGATTGCTCTTCTGGCGCAGCTTCACCCATTGGCTCGGCGGCATGGGGATCGTGGTCCTCACGGTGGCGATCCTGCCGTTCCTCGGGGCGGGTGGGTACCAGATGCTGCGGGCAGAGGTGCCGGGCCCGACCGCCGACAAGCTGGCCCCGCGCATCGCGCAGACGGCGACGATCCTGTGGATCGTGTACTTCGTGCTGACCGCGGTCGAGACTCTCCTTCTTTGGCCCGCGATGGGTCTCTTCGATGCGTCGTGCCATGCATTCGGGACGATGGCGACGGGAGGGTACTCGACGAAGAACGCGAGCCTCGCCCAGTTCGACAGTGTCTACATTGACTCGGTGGTGACGGTGTTCATGCTGCTCGCCGGAGCGAACTTCGTGTTGCACTACCGGGCCCTGATCGGGAAGGGGTTCTCGCACCAGAAGGACAGCGAGTTCCGCTTCTACGTGTGCATCATCCTGATCGCGATCGTAGTGATCACCGGGTTTCTGCTGTGGGGGGAGTTCCCCGACCGCGAGATCCATGGAGAGAAGTACGACGGAATCGGCTCGTGCTTCCGCTACGCATCGTTTCAGGTCGCTTCGATCGTGACCACGACCGGCTACGTGACCGCGGACTTCGACCGATGGCCGAACGTTTGCCGCGTTCTGCTGATCGCATTGATGGTGTTCGGAGGGTGCGCGGGGAGTACGGGGGGTGGCGTGAAGTGCATCCGCGTCCTCACCCTCTTCAAGTACGGGCTCCGCGAGATCAAACGACTGGTGCGACCACACGCGGTGATCCCTCTGAAGATCGGCGGCCAGACGATCGATCGCCAAGTCGTGGCGCGGGTGATGGGATACCTCTCGCTGTATTTGGTGGTGTTTCTCATCGCGGTATTCCTGATGGCCGCGATCCTTGGCGCGAATCCTGCGGACGGTCGAGAGCACAACCATGCGGAGCAATCTCTCGAGACGGAGAACTCGGCGCTCTTGACCGCGTTCGGCTCGGTGCTGGCGACGATCGGGAACATCGGCCCGGGTCTCGGCGGAGTCGGCCCTCTGGAGAACTACCGCGACATCCCCTCGAGCGGGAAGTGCCTGCTGATCCTCCTCATGCTCCTCGGCCGCCTCGAGATCTACGCCGTGGTGGTCGTACTCGTGCCGCTCACCTGGCGTAGGTGAGCGGTGTGTTCTTGAGGGGCTGGCTCGCAGCCCCCTCTCGCTCGCGGCAGAGCCGCTCGCGATTCACCCCAACGAGCTCGCCGCTGGCTCGGGTGGAGACTGGCTCCGCACAGCGGTGCCCATCTCCTGGTGAGGAGGGTCGGCAGCCGTGGACCGGAGATGGGACAGGCACCTCTGTGGCGAGCCAATCCCCACGCAGTCTTGTCGCTCGTCGCGTGGGGACTCGCGTCTAGATACGTCCGTGGGCGATCCAGTGGCGATCGGTCACCGCGCGGACTTCGAGGGAGAGGCCCGCGGCTCGGAGCTGTTCCTCCACCTCTTCGGGGCGGTATGCGGCGAGCAGAGAGTGGAAGAAATCCTTGCGGAGGATCGTCGGTTCACCGGACGCGTGCTCCTCGACCAGGCGCTTTGCCTCGTCGCGACTCTCCGGGCGCATCAGATCCATGATGAACACCGGCGTGCTGGGAGGCGCAGCCGCGCAGACCGTCGTCCAGAGGACCGTCGGGTCGCTGAGGTGATGGAGGAGGCTGTTCGAAAAGACGAAGTCGTACTGCTGGCGCGGGAGCGCGTCGTTCGGCAAGTATGCGTGCACGAGGCGCACCCGCTCGCTGAGGTCGGTTCGCATCAGCGCCTCTTGGCCGTACCGCAGCATCGCGGCGGCACCATCGACCCCGTCGACTTCCCACCCGGGATACGCGCGGGCGAATCGGAAAGTGATATCCCCCGGCCCGCAGCCGAGATCGATCGCGGCGCCTTCGCTCGGAAGGTCCGGGATCGACGAGAGCATCAGCTCGAGGCAAAGGGCGTGCGGTTCTTCGAAGTCCGCCTCTGCGTAGGCTTGGGCTTGCCCGTCCTCGGTCATCAGCTCCGGCTCGGGAACTCGCTTCATCCTTCGGTTCCTCCTGTCGTGCTCGGCACACTTGCTCGATGCGCTTCGGGCTCGAGGCCAACTCCGGAGACTACTCCGACCGCAGCTTCGTGAGCCAGTCCGCGTAGAGCTCCGGCCTGCGGTCGCGGTGAAACAGCCGACGCGCCGGCGCCTCCTCGAGCATCTCGAAGTCGAGGTCGGTGATCAAGATCTCCTCGGTTCCGCGTCCCGCTCGTGCGATCACGCGCCCCTCGGGATCGCAGACGAAGGACTCCCCGGAGAACTCCAGCCGCTCTTCGCGGCCCACCCGATTGCAGAGCGCAGTGAAGTAGCCGTTCTGGAACGATGCGACCCGGAGTTCCCCCTCGTAGATCCCCTCGGGCCACTCGTCGACCGCTCCCGCTTGGGGGACGACGACGAGATCCGCCCCTCCGATCGCGAGGGCGCGCATCGCTTCCGGGAAGTGCCGATCGTAACAGATCGCGACTCCGATTCGTCCCGCACGAGTTTCGTAGACCGGAAGTGCGTTTCCGGGTGAGTAGTAGCCCTGTTCGTGAAACCCTTCGAATTCTGCGATGTGTACCATCCGTGTCGTTCCGAGCAATGTTCCGTCGGCGTCGATCACGGGCGATGCATCGTACGTGCGATCCCCTCGACGCTCGAACAGGTTCAGAACGATGACCATCTCGTGCTCGCGGGCGAGTGCTGCGAATCTTGCCGTGGTCGGTCCCGGGATCGGCTCGGCCCGCGCGAGGACCTCGGGAGTCGCGGGGACCTGGGGGTAGAACGGCTCGAACGCGAGCTCAGCGAAGACGACCAGTATTGCCCCCTCGGCCGCCGCTTCCGCCACCGCTCGAGCAGCCCGGTCGCGATTCTCCGCTCGGTCCTCGCTCGCGCGCTGTTGGACGAGGGCGATCCGCCGTCCTCGACGATCGGTCTCCATCACTCTCGCCCCCTTTCTTCGGTCCGACTCTGCGCGATCGACGATCGGGGTGCAAGACGGCGCTCGCCCACCGTCTTCCGACCTCGGCCGAGTTCGCACCAATCCGCGTTTCGACTCGATCCCGGAGCCCCCCCTCGGCGAGAATGCTCGCATGGACCAGAGCACACCCGAGCACGCTAGACCGACCCCCGATCGCGGCGGATTTCCACCCTACCCGGAGGATCCCCTCGCGGACCTCGATCTCCCCGCGGAGACGATGCGTTCCCTCGGCGCCGAGGTCATCGAGCGAGTCTCCGCGCACCTGGGCTCCCTCGCAGATCTTCCGGCGGGGGGAGAGATCGATCCGGACGCGATCGTCGAGGCGTGCCGCGCCCTCCCGCGAGCAGCGCCGCAGGATCCTCAGTCCCTCGGACCGATCCTCGACCGGTACTTCGATGAGTGGCTCCCCCAGACCTTCCTCACTCCCGGGCCGGGATACCTCGCCTATATACCGGGAGGTGGTTTGTATGCGAGCGCTCTCGCTTCGTTCCTCGCGGCAGCGACGAACCGATTCACCGGTGTCTGGGCGGCCGCCCCGCTGCTCGCCGAACTCGAAGGTCGCGTGCTCGGATGGATACGCGAGTGGATGGGCTTCCCGGCCGGCAGCGGTGCGCTCTTGACCCCGGGTGGGAGCATTTCTACGCACACCGCGATCGTCGTCGCCCGTGAGAAGTTGCTCGGTCCAGAAATTCGTTCGGGAACGATGTACGTCTCCGACCAGGTCCATCACTGTGTGACGAAAACCGCGCGTCTCGCCGGGATCCACCCCGATCGCATCCGCTCGATCCCGGTCGACGAACGACTTCGGCTCCGCCCCGAAGCCCTGGATCAAGCGATCGCCATCGATCGCGACGCCGGGCTGCGCCCTTTCATCGTGGTCAGCTCGGCCGGGACCACGAACACCGGGGCGATCGATCCGCTGGTCGAGATCGGCTCGATCGCCAGGAAGAACGGACTCTGGCACCACGTCGACGGAGCCTACGGGGCGTTCTTCCACATCGTCCCCGAGATGCGGAGCGCGCTCGCCGGCATGTCGGAGGCGGATTCGTTGACCCTCGATCCGCACAAAGGGCTGTTCCTCCCCTACGGCACCGGCGCGCTCCTGGTCCGGGACGAAGCCGACCTCCGCGCGGTACACGAAGTGACCGCCGGGTACTTGCCGCCCCTTCCCGATCCCGAATTCCACGATCCGAGCCGCCTCGGCCCCGAGCTCTCGCGGCCGTATCGCGGCCTCCCGATCTGGCTCGCGGTCCAACTCCACGGAACGCATCGTCTGCGCGCCGCGATCGGCGAGAAACGGGCCCTCGCTCTGTGGGCCGCGGATCGCCTCCGCGAACTCCCGGGGATCACCCTCATCGACGAACCGCAGCTGACGGTGATCCCCTTCCGGGTCGAAGCTCCCGGCCAGAGCGATGCGGAGATCGATCGTCGCACCCGCGCCCTGCTCGATGGGGTGAATCGACGGGGACGCGTCTATCTCTCCGGAGCGACCGTGGCGAATCGGTACGTGGCCCGGATCTGTGTCCTTTGTTTCCGCACTCGCGGCGACCGCGTCGCGATGGCGATCGAAGACATCGCCGCCTCCAGGGACGAAATTTCGGGATAGTGATGCGCCCCTGACAGGGCAGCCGACCAGCACCTGGCTTGACGAGCGGAACACTCTCGGGGATCGTCCCTCCCTTCCGATTCCAATCCCCGGGGGGCCCCTGTGCAGAAGTTCCAAGTGGGCGAAGCGCTCTCGAAGACCTTCGCGATCTTCTTCAAGAGCTTTCCCAAGATCATCGGACTCGCGATCGTGGTCTACTCCCCGTACATCGCGATCCAGCTGACGATGCCGGGCGCGGTGGATCCCGAGACCGGCATTCAAGCGACCAATCGCCTCGGCGCGTTTCTCGGTTTCTTTCTCGGACCGATCGTCACCGCCGCGGTCACGTACGAAGTGCTCCAGAGGATGCGCGGACAGACCGCCTCCTTCTCGGACTGCCTCTCGACGGGGTTCAGTCGGCTCTTTCCGGTGCTTCTGGTCAACATGCTGATGATCCTCGCGATAGGCGTAGGGTCCGTTTTCGCCATCCTGGGGATCGTCATGATGACGCAGAATCCCTGGGTAGGGCTCCTGATGCTCGTCGCCGGGATCATCCCGGGAATCTACTTCGCGGTGATGCTCTGCGTCGCGATCCCGGTCTGCGTCGTCGAGCGACCCGGGATCATCGCCTCGCTCGACCGCAGCAGCGAACTGACCAAGGGGAGCCGTTGGGGGATCTTCGGCGCGCTCCTCGTCTTCGGCGCGCTGTACTTCCTGCTGTTCATCGTGCTGGTGGGGGTCGTTCTGGCGGGTGTCGCCAGCGACTCCGCAACTCTGGTCGTGATCTTCACCATCGCAGTGACGATCGTCATGTCCGCGCTGCAGGCGGTGTTGATGGCGACGATCTATCACGAACTCCGGACGAAGAAAGAGGGCGCGGCGAGCGACGATCTCGTCAACGTCTTCGCTTGAGACTCAATTCGGCCTTCGGGCCTTCGCCGCCGCGTCCTTGTCCTCGCGTCGGTCGCCGAGGAGCATGCGACTCTCGAGATGCGATCGCTGTGCTCGGTAGAAGGCGGAGAGGAACCGGCGAGGCTCTCGGACGAGCTCGCGCCAACCGATCTTCTTTGCGATCTTCTCCGCGACCGCACGCAGCGTCTCTTGCGGGGTGTTGTTCTGCCGAAGGATGCGTTCGAGCACCTGGAGCTCGTAGATCCCGTACGCTTCGAGGTGCTGCCTCGAGAAGCTGAACTCCAGATCTTCCGGCCCTTTCCCGACGGGCTTCTGCGGCGCGCCGGCGAGATCCGGGAGGAGAACCGGCTTCGGGCTCCTCACCACCATCGTGCCCGCGAGCAGGTCCCCGAGCCGGAGCCGGTCCCGATTGAGGAGCGGGAAGAGCACGAAGAAGAGCGCCCAGAGGAGCGTGATCAGCCGTCCCCAGGGCGGGACGCCCGGCCAGATCGTCTCGCCGCCGAGCATCACGGTCAGCGGGAGGAACACCTCGATCTCGCGGGTGAGGTTGCGCGCGAAGATCGCCTCGACCCGCAAGGGATGACCGGCCCGGTCGATCACCTGCAACCCGAGGAGCCGTTTCCCGATGGTGCGGCCGCGCCAGAGGATCTCGAGTCCCGAGAAGTAGCAGTTGCGCACGGTGAAGATGAGCACGAGGCCGACGGAAATCGCGGCAGCCTTGTCGACCACCGCGACCAGGAAGAGAAGAAGGAGAGCCAGGAACACCACGACAGAGACCAGAAAGGCATCGATGAGGAACGCCCCTGCGCGGTCCCCCGCGAGAGCGAGCGCGAACCGGAGCGGCACTCCTTCGGGGGTGGGGATCTCACGGGTCGGGCCGAGCCGCTCGCCGATCGAGACGAAGCGTGGGGCACTCACGCCGTCTTCTCCGCTCGCCCGACCCAACCGAAGTAGTACACCCAGAACAGCGCGGTGACGGCGGCCAGCCCGTACCGAAGCGTCATGTCGTTCACGAGTTGCCGGAAGTACCCTTCGATGAGCGCCGCGATGAAGAACATCCCGATGCAACCGACCACGATCGTCCCCGCCTTGCGCCCGCTCGTGACCAGGCTCTCGAGTCGGGTCCGCCGCCCGGGGAAGATGACCGCCATCCCGACCGCGAGACCCGCTCCTCCGCAGAGCATCACCGCGAGGAGTTCGGTGATCCCGTGGGGCAAGATCCACGACCAGAATTCGGGCCCGATCTCGTGGTGCTCGTGCAGCGCCGCGAAGGCGCCGAGCATCATCCCGTTCTTCAGCAGCAGGATCCCGACGAGGAGGAGAGGGACCACCCCGACGGCGTAGCAGAGGAGTCCGATCTGCGCGTTGTGCGTGAAGAGGAAGGTCGAGAAGGCGCTCAGATTGTCGACCTTGTTCTTCTCCTCGCGATTGAAGATCACATCGAGGAGCAATTCTCGCCTCGACGTCGGGCCCCGTCCCACGGCCAGCTCAGGATCGACGAACAGGTAGAAACTATCGAGGTCGGTCCGCGTCATCCCGAGCCCCGTGAAGAATCCGACGGCGGAGATCGCTATCGAGAGCAACAGCCACACTTTGAGATCTCGCACCGTCTGCGGGAACGAGCGCGTAAAGAACTCGAGGACTACTCGCCGCCCCCGCCGCCGCGGCGAATACACGCAGAAGTACGCCCGGGTGGCGAGACCTTCCAAGTACTCGAGGACGTTTCGGTCGAGCGAGATGGAGCGCGCGACCGACAGGGACGAGATCGCGACGCGGTACAAGATCGGCAGGCTGTGGAGTTCGGCGGCGGAGAGCGCACGGATGCCGCGCTTCTCGACCTTCTCGAGGAGCTCTTCGAGTTCGCGCCATCGCTCCTCGCGTTCGCGGCGAAACTGAGCGCTGCGGAGACGGATCTCGCTCATCCGACCATCTCCCGACTGCGGATCATCAAGTAACGACGGACCAGTGCCGGGGAAATCTGCTCCGGAGTTCGGTCGAGGCACTGGATCCCGCGCCGGCGCAGTTCGAGGAAGACCGCATTTCGCTCTCGAAGCAGTTGCCCCGCGACGACCGCTCGCTGGAGGGTGAGGCTGTCCTTCGGAAGTTCGTCGCGCACCTCCTCGAGACCCGGATCGCGCAGTCCGACGAACAGGAGCAGGTGTCGGCTCCCGATGCGCCCGAGGTTGTCGAGCATCAGCTCCGCGGTCACGGAGTCGACGAAGTCGGTGAAGACGACGACCAGCGAGCGTCGGCGGATCTTCTGGACGATCTGCGCGACGCTGAGAGTGAAGTTCGTCTCCCGGTCGGAGTACTCGATCCGCGCGCACCGCTCCTGCAGCCGGGCGAAGCTCGAGACTCCCCGCCGCGGTAGGACGAAGTCGTGCACTCGCTCATCGAAGTTCAGCAGTCCGACGCGGTCCCCGCTCTTGAGCGCGACGTACGAGAGGAGGAGGGCGGCGTTGATCGCGTGGTCGAGTTTCGCGATCCCGTCGAGCGGTTCCCGCATCAGGTGACCGCTGTCGATCGCGACGACCACCGGGTGGTTCCGCTCCGCCTGATACTCGCGGACGAGGAGTTTTCGGTGCTTCGCGGTCGCTCTCCAGTCGAGGCCGCGCGGGTCGTGCCCCGGTTGGTACTCCTTCAGCGACTCGAACTCGGAGCCCTCCCCGACGTATCGCTGGACCTTCTGTCCGAGAAGAAACTGGCGACGGGTGAAGAAACGGAGCGCCTCTTGCCGCACGGCGCGGATGTTCGGGAGGATTGCGATGCGTCGATCGAGCACGACCTTCCTCACCCGCGCCGTCAGCCCGAGGGGGCCGGACAAGCGGAGCCACAGGGACCGTATCTCGGCTTCGCCTCGTCGGGTGGGTCGAAGGGCGATCTCTTGGGTCGCCGACTCTGCGCCGGTCACGGTGAGGTTCATCGGCGCGACCGGTTCCAGGCGTTCGCCGAGTTCGAGGAGCCCCTCGATCCGCACGCGAGAGCCGGGCGGTACCGTGAAACGCAGCGTGGCGTCATCGCTCGCTCCGACGTAGAGCGACCCGGGGGTCGTGACCTCGATCGTCAAGCGATGCGAGGGGAGCGTGAGGAGCGCGTCGACGCCGATGAGGATGAGCAGCCCCGAGGTCGCCACCAACCAGTGGGTCCACAGGGACGGGGCGATGATCGCCGGGAGGGTCGACACCGGCAGGAGACCCGCGACCCAGAGTAGTGCGAATCGCGTGGGTCGGATCATCGCGGTGCGGGCACCTGCTCGAGCACCTGGGCGATGATCTCCTCGGGACCGAGATTCTCGATCTCGGCCGATGGGTTGAGCACCAATCGATGCCGCATCGCGGGGTAGAAGAGGGTCTTCACGTCGTCGGGGATCACGTAGTCCCGACCCTCGATGAGCGCCCATGCCTTGGCCGCCGCCGCCAGTCGACTGGTCGCGCGCGGCGAACCGCCGCAGAGCAGGGCCGAGTGCTCGCGGGTGGCGCGCACCAGGTCGACCACGTACTCGGTCATCTCCTCGTTCATTCGGAACTCCGCGATCCGCTGGCGCGCCGCTTCGAGAAGGGGGAGCGAAGCGATCGGCTGCAGCCCCGCCAGTCGCTCCTCGAGCGTTCCCCGGGAGCGCCCGTGCCGCGCGACGAGCTCGAGTTCCTGCTGCCGGTCGGGATAGCCGACGAGGAGCTTGAAGAGGAATCGATCGAGCTGCGCCTCGGGGAGCGGATAGGTTCCTTCCTGCTCGATGGGGTTCTGAGTCGCGATCACCATGAACCCAGCGCCGAGCGAGTGGCGTTGGCGGTCGATCGTCACGGTCCGCTCTTCCATCGCCTCGAGCAGCGCGGCCTGAGTTTTCGGCGGCGTGCGGTTGATCTCGTCCGCGAGCAGCATCTCCGTGAAGATCGGCCCCTTGGTCAGTCGAAAACTCGAACTCTGGAAGTCGTAGATGTTGGTGCCGATGATGTCCCCGGGCATCATGTCGGGCGTGAACTGAATCCTTCCGAACTGCAGATCGAGCCCCTTCGAGAACGTGCGCGCAAGGAGGGTCTTCGCGACCCCGGGGGGTCCCTCGAGCAGCACGTGACCTTCGCATAGGAGCGCTACGAGCAGGAGACGGATCGTCTCTCTCTGCCCGACGATCACCTCTTCGGTCTGGGTGAGCAGACGCTCACCGACCTCTGCGATCTCCCTCGGATCCATGCACGATCTCCCATCGCCAACGATCGATCGCGAGCGCGAGCCCGCGTACCTTCTCTTCGGGACTCCCCCGGGGCAGAGCGTGGACCTGGTACGCGAGCCTCTCGATGTCGACCGAGATCTCCTTGCGTCGGCCGCGCTCGGCGAGCCACGCGACCCGCTCGCGGAGCGAACCGGTCGCCGGGCCGCGGAGGCGACGACACGCTCCATCGACCGCGATTCTCAGGAATTGTCCGAGAGCCTCCCCGCGGTGCCCCCCGAAGGTGAGCAGCTCCGCGGTACTCCGGATCAGCAGGCGACTTCCCGCCTCCAGGCCGATCACTTCTTCTTCCGGTGGACCGAAACGCCCGAGCGCTCCCCACAGGACCATCCCGCAGAGCACGGTCGAGTGCACCAGCACGATCACGAGCGGAAAGCGCATCGCCTCGCGCCAGAAGCCACCCTCGACCCCTGCCCCGTGACACGCCTCATCGACGACGACCCGGCGCGGTCCGGCGAGGAGCCGGTCGATCAACTCGATCGCGATCACCGCGTTCGAACCATCCGAGCGCACCAACCCGTGATTCGAGATCAAGTCGGGGTCGGAGACGATGACGATCTCTCGTCCCTCCGAGCGGTACATGCCGATCAGGGTCCCCTCGTCGGAGCCGAGCCAACTCTCGAGTCGCGGATGCCGCATGAGTTGGGGGGACGGAAGGTCGGGGGTGGTTCCGGGGACCTCGACCTTCCAGTGCACCGTCGCCGTGGACGGGCGGACGACCTCCCACCGGTGATCCCCGAACTCCGCGATCGCATCGAGAACCTCTGACACCTCGGTGATCCTGCGCAGCTCGACGGAGAGCGCGAACTTCCCGTTCCGCGGGTGCGCTTCCGCTTCCCACTTCGGGAGCACGACCAGGCTGTGGGCTCCGACGGGAAGCTCGCGAGCAAACGCGAACTCCGATCTGTAGCCATTCTCTGGATTCCACGCAGCGGGCTGCGGTTCCGCCACGATCAGGAGCGAGCCGTCTCTCACCTTGTGGCCGGAGTTCGCCCGGCTCGTCTCGACCTCGACTTCGAGGGCGTGAAGGAGATCGAAGAACGCTCGGTGTCCGATCGCAGAACGGCTGTACCGAGAGGGCGCCACCCCGACCGGCTCGAAGAGCTCGGCGCCGAGCACGGTGGCGAGCAGGGAAGCGATCAGCGACCCCGCCGCGATGGGGATCGCCCAGAGGAGTACCCTTCGGTCGAAGAGTTCCCTCTTCACCGGCGCTTCCTCTCGCACTCACGTCTCAGCTCTCCGTGCCACTCGACCGCGCGCTGGTACTCGGCCTCTCCGATCTCTCGAGCTCCGAAGTGGCTCCGCTCGACCAGATCGACCAGGTTGCCGAGCGGGATCTTCGCTCCGGCGGGGAGGGGAGCCCGGCCCTGGATCTCGCGGCTCGTCCACGAGGGGTGGTCCTGGTATCCGAGGGATGCGCGAATCTCCTGAAAGGTGCCGAGGAGGAGCAGATGGATCGCCTCTCGGAAGTCACCGCGGAGCGCGGCGGCTCGTGCGGACTCCAGCGGGCGGGGGGAGAGCCGCACTTCGGGCGCCGAAATGTCCTGCGGGTCTTCGACCTGGACCTGTCGCCGATCGCGAACGTAGCTCGCGACGAAGAAGCCGACGGCCACCAGCGCGACGCCGATGAGCACGACCACGATGAACTCCGTGATCGGGAGACCGAGCTCCCAGTTCGATGATGTGCGCGGCACCTGAGAACCGTCGGGGAGCTCCCACTGGATGCCCTCCCCCCGCAGATCCATGAGCGTGTCCCGAATCTCCGCCGGGGATGATGCCACCGCGATGAGGGCGGAAAGAGGCAGGAGGAGGCTCCGGAGGGTATTCAGCGCCAGGTCCATCTCGCCCCTCCGGCCGCGTCCCATCCCCTGACGCGACCGCCGGGGATCGGCATCCTACTCGACCGAGCGCGGACCGTGTACGTGGAGCGGTTGACCGGCGGGAAGAGCCACTCATCCTAGGGCCGCGGCCCTAGCAGCCGAGGCCAGGATGGAGTGCACGATGAATGGGTGTGGTCGATCGATCGAGCGCTTCTCGAGGGCGCTCCTCGCCATCGCGCTGGCGTACTCAGCGCTCTCTTGCCGAGCTCCCGCGACCGATCCGGCCGCCCCCCTGCGCGCGCAGCGCCCCCTCCGACCGAACATCCTCTTCCTCTTCGCGGATGACCAGCGCGCCGACACCATCGCCGCCTGGGGAAATTCGCACATCCGGACCCCGAGCCTCGACCGCCTCGCCGGGGAGGGATTTTCGCTCCGCGAGATGCACTGCTTCGGATCGATCCACGGCGCGGTCTGCGTTCCGAGTCGTGCGATGATGATGTCGGGGCGCAGCCTTTACCGCGTGCCGATGGACCTCGCTGGCGTGAAGACCCTTCCGGAGCACCTCGCGGACGCGGGGTACTCTACCTTCGCGACGGGAAAGTGGCACAACGGGGAGGAGTCCTTCCAGCGAGCGTTCCAGGAAGGACGCCGGGTCTTCTTCGGCGGGATGTGCGACCACACCCAGGTGCCGCTCCGAGACCTCGTCGAAGGGACACTCACGGATCCCCGGACCGGCGACCGGTTCTCGAGCGAGCTCTTCGCGGATGCGGCGACCGAGTTTCTGAAGGAGCACGATCGCACGCGCCCGTTCTTCGCCTACGTCGCGTTCACCGCCCCCCACGACCCGCGGCAACCGCCCGAGGAGTTTCGGCAGGAGTACCTGCGCCACCCTCCGCCCCTGCCACCGAACTACCTCCCACAGCATCCCTTCCAGAACGGTTGGCTGACCGGCCGCGACGAGACTCTCGCGCCGTGGCCGCGCCCCGAGGAGATGATCCGGGACCAGCTCGCCGAGTATTACGGGATGATCACGCACCTCGATGCGCAGGTGGGGCGGATTCTCAGGACGCTCGATGACACCGGTCTCGCGCGGAACACCATCGTCATCTATGCCGCGGACCACGGCCTCGCGCTGGGGAGCCACGGTCTCCTCGGCAAGCAGAACCTCTACGAGCACTCGATGCGCGCCCTGGCGATCGTCCGCGGCCCAGGGATCCCGCGCGGCGAGAGCAAGGCGCTCGCGTACCTCTTCGACCTGGTCCCGACCCTGCTCGAGATCGCCGGCGCTCCTGTCCCCGACGACGTCGAGGGGCGGAGCCTCCTCCACCTGATCGAGGGACGGACGACCGTGCATCGCGATCGAATCACGACCTACTACGAGGACATCCAGCGCGCGGTGAGAGACGACAGTTGGAAGCTGATCCGTTACCCGAAGATCGACCATGTGCAGCTCTTCGACCTCCTGTCCGACCCGCACGAGATGAGGAACCTCGCCACCGATTCCGGGCAGGAGGAACGCGTCGCACGGATGTCGTGGTGGATCGAGAGCGCCCAGAAGGAGTTCGGCGACCCTCACCCGCTCGAAGTCGAGAACCCGGCTCCGATGGAGATCGACCTGACCGGGAGAGCGCGCAAGCCCGACCGCTGGCAACCGGCGTGGATCGTCGAGAAGTATTTCGGGAAGGACTGAGAGTCGGGGAGCTCAATGGAAAGCGCGGCTCTACGACTCGCTACGGTACGGGGTCTTGCCGGGGGAGTGGGACCGTAGTTGACAACACCCGGGTGATCCCAGAGCATCGCATTATCCACTGTTTTGATGGGCGAGGGGCACACTGTGAGCGATGCACTTCCGGACACACTGCTCCACCGCGCGGCCACCGGTGAGCTGGCGGCCCGGGAGAGGCTCTGGGAGCTGATCTACCCCCGCCTCCGCCGAATGGCGCACGGCAAACTCCCTCCGTATCTCCGCCGTCTCGAGGAGACGGAAGATGTCGTGCAGCAAGCCGTCGCGCGGGTCTTCGCGAAGGTCCCTCAGTTCGGGGAGAAGGGGATCCCGGAGTTCCTCGGCTATCTGAGAGTGACGATACGCAACGTCCTCAACGACGACATGCGCAAGTATTGGAACGATCGTCCGGTCTCGATCCTCGGCACCGAGCCTTCCGCCACCCCGACCCCCGATGAGATCGCCGTCGACAACGAGGTCGACGAGACCTACGAAACGGCACTCTCGGAGCTCAGCGCGAGCCACCCCCGGCTCTATGTCGCGCAAGTCCTCCGAACCGAGCTCGAGCTCGAGTACGCAGAGATTGCGGAGCTCCTCGGCAAGGCCTCCCCCGACGCCGCAAGAATGGACGTCACGAGGGCGAGGACGACGCTCACAGCCATCTTGGAGCGTGTGGCGTAGGCGAGCGGACCGCTCTTGAGAAAAGTCTGTTCGCCCCAGCGAGCAGTCCAGTCTTCATCGTTGAAATGGGAGGTCCCGATGAAGATCACGACTCGCGTTCTTGTCGCTCTGGTCCTATTGACGACGGTCCAGTTGTACGGACAGGTCTCGGTGGTGTGGGTCGAGGACTGGGAGACACCAGCTCCGGCTCCCGGGAATTGGCAAGACAACTGGGTTCCCGAGGGCACTGGAGGCGGCATGTGGGAGGTCGGTGAGTCTGGCCAGGTCGCCGGTGAACCGGCCCCAATCATGCCGAGTGGGCCCAACTGCCTGGCGACGAGGCTGGGAGCGGCGTACGACGAGTACCACGACACTCGACTGCGCCGCTTGGCGACCATCGTCGTTCCCCCGGCGTCGGAGCATCCCCACCTGCGCTTCTGGCACTGGTACAGCTACAGCTGCGGTGACACCGCCTCCTTCGAGATTCGAGATGCGAACGATCCTGCCGCCACTTGGCAGGCGGTGCGTGCGTACACCGGCACCAGCGGGGGCGTGTGGAGTTCGCCGCGCATCGATCTCTCGGACTACGCCGGTCAGGAGATCGAGATCTCGTTCCGGCACGTCACCACCAATTGCAGCGGTGGGGCGTGGGATACCTCGTGGGGTTGGTACGTCGATGACTTGATGCTCTGCATTGGAGAGGCGAACTCACCGAATCCACAAACCCTCGAGGGGTCCGACCCTGATTGGTGGATCCAGAGTGGCTGGCGGGTGACTGCCGGCACGTGGCAGATCGGAGAGCCGATGTCCGGGCCTGGCGTGACCTGTGATCTCTGTTCAGGAACACAACTCGCGGGAACCGTTCTCGGCGGAGACTACTACGAATACATCGACAGCGAGTTGAGGTCACGGCCGGTGACTCTCCCCACGACCGCCCCGGTGCTCCGATTCCGCAACTGGTACAGCTTCTCGTGCGGCGACCGCGGTGAGGTCTGGATCTACCCAACCGACGGCTCGGTCGCCGCGGAGGTCGTGGAGTTCACCGGAACAGCAGGGGGCTGGGAGTACGCGTTCTGCGATCTGGCACTGTTTGCCGGGATGGAAGTGGAAGTCGCATTCCGGTTCATTTCTGCAAACTGCAGCGGGGGTGCCTGGGACGTTTCCGCGGGTTGGTTCCTCGACGACTTCGTGGTCCTCCCCATGCAAGCGGAGGAGTTCCGCCGCGGTGACATCAACCTCGATCAACAAGTGAACCTGGCCGATCCGATTCAGCTGCTCGACGCACTCTTCGGCTCCGCGGGAATGCCACTGTGCGCGGACTCCGCAGACGCGAACGACGACGGCATGATCAACTTGGCGGACGCGATCGCGGTTCTGGGGCACCTTTTCTCGGGCGGGGGGCCGCTACCGGCGCCTTTCCCCGGCTGTGGAACCGATCCGACGATCGACGGGATGGGATGCGGGAGCTACCCGAGTTGCCCGTAGCGTCGAAACAGATGCGGTGAGTGATCGTCGGCTGATCGCACAGAGTGCGGTCAGCCGACGACTTTGATGGGCGGGAGGGCGCAGTTCAGCCTCATTGACAACTGGTTGGGGATACAGCAATCTCACACGATCAACGATCTTGCGATCCACCCGGCGAGTGGGAGGGGCCATCCCCCCACCTTTTCAGTACTTGCGACGATTCAAGAGTAGAAGTGTTCGCCGAGGGCTGAACTCGAGTCTTCATCCCCAGTGCTGATCCGCGCTCAGCGCGAGATCGACGAGGACACGCGAATTGGATCCGGACAAGGAGGACCTCAATGTCTCGGACTTTCTTCATCAAGAACGCGACCGCGCTCGGTGCCATTGTCTCAGCTCTCTTGGTCACCTCATCCCTCGAAGCGCAGATCGTCGCGAACTGGCTTCCCGCTGGGAGTGGAGACTACGGAAACCCCGCAAACTGGGATGTCGGAGTGGTTCCACTCAACGTTGGCGGCACGACGTTCATTGTGAACATTCCGAGCGGTGCCGCCGCAACAATCTCTCTCGCAACACTGGGTGCTTGGACTGTGGATGAGCTCTATCTGGGTTTGAATCGAACACTGGTAATCGGTGCGGGTACAACCTTGTCTACCCCCAATGCCGAAGTACTCGGGTGCATCGACGCCGAGGGCGGTGACTTCATTGCAAACCAGACGGCCACGTTTCCGGGAACCGGTGCGACCGTTCATGCATCGCTCGGGAGCCTCGTTCAGCTTCTTGCTCCCCTGTACTCGTCTGTGGGGCTCGTCGCAACATGTTGCGCCAGCGCAGTCGACTACACATGGAATCTACTGACAGCGACGGATCCAGGGACACTTCTCGATTTGTCATCGCTGCAAGAAATCGATGCGGGGTTTGGTCCGCTCGGGAACGACTACAATCGCCACGAGATCTCCGTTTCGAATGGAGCAGAGATCGACCTCTCGGGGCTGGTTCAGATCACAGGCCCACCATCAGGATTCGCCAATTCGGATTGGATCCGGTTCAGTCTGAATGACCCAGATGCGACACTCCGGCTTGATTCGCTCGTGAGTGTGCTGAACGCAGGTGCGTATGGAGCCACAAAACTCGAATCGCACGGAGCGCCGCTCGACCTTCCCTCTCTTCAGTCGATCCGAAATGTACATTTTACTTTGGACGGCGGAGCGATGGTCACGATTGGCAATCCAGCGCAGAGTAGTGGCGGACTTTCGATTCTGGAGAACTGTCGGTTCTTCTTGAGCGAGGGCGCGACGTTGATCGATGACGGTACGCCTGCAACATATTCGTCATTGGACCTGACGGCGAGCTGCTGCGCGAGTGCTGTTGATTACACCTCGCAACTGATGACAGCGACGGATCCAGGGACACTTCTCGATCTATCGTCGCTGCAAGAGATTGATGCCGGGTTTGGTCCGCTCGGGAACGACTACAATCGCCACGAGATTTCTGCCTCGAACGGTGCATTTCTCGACTTGTCGGGAGCGCAGCTTCTGACGAAGCCTTCGGGGAGTAGCGACTGGATTCGATTCACAGTGAATGGAGGTCCAGATGGACCGGCCTTCATCGATCTCTCAGCCTTGCAGTTGATCGAGGGCACAGGAAGCGGCCAGGCGATCTTCGATGTCCTTGATGGAGACTTGATCATCGGATCCCTGACTCAGACCGGGCGAACCACAGTAAACGTCGATGCCTTGGGGAACATGCAGGTGCTCGGGAGCCTCTCCCCGGCCGCTCTCACGACTGTGACGGCAGAGGTTTCGAGCAACATCGAGATTCTCGGAGACATCGCGCCGACTGCTTCGACCACCATCAACTCCGCTGGATCGATCTCCGTCGGAGGCGACGTTGTTGGGTCGGGTTCCTTCTTGAGCTTCCTCACGACGGAAGGGGACCTGACGATCGGCGGGAGCCTCCACTTCGAGAACACCGATGAGCTCCAGCTCCCCTTCGAAACGATCGAAGTGACCTTCGACGGGAGTGGGGCACAGTCACTGGAGGTCGGCGGCTTGGACGTGGGGACGAGCACCGTGATCCTCGCGAACGGCAACTTCGGAATGGGGCGCCTCGTCGTGGGGACCCCGGGGAATCCGACCACTGTGAACCTCGTCGACATGGTCGACAACGGCAACACCGGTGGCGGCAGTCCTGAAGCGCTCTACCTCTGGGGGCTGAACGGCCAAGATGGGATCGAAATTGCGACGGGATCCACGCTCTGTCTCGGGACCCTCAACGCATATGCACTGATCGGGGGTGTGTGGGAGCACCTGAACAACATGATCTCGCTGAACCCCCAGCCAGCGCTCGGCGGCGGAATTCTCTGTGGTACTCCTCCCCAGATCGAGTTCGACCGGAGCGACGCGAACGCTGATGGCTTCTTCAACATCGCGGACGCGACTACGGATTGAACTACTTGTTCTCGAACGGCCCCGCGGTGTGCTTCGACGCGATCGACAGCGATGATGACGGAATGCTGACGATCAACGATCCGATCATCGTCGCTTTCAATTTGTTCGCAAGTGGACCCCCTCCGGCGGCTCCGTTCATGACCTGCGGCGTCGACCCGACTCCAGATGGCCTGGGGTGCAACTCGTTCTCGCTCTGTCCGTAGTAGAAACACGATGGATCGAATCAGCCGTCGGCTGGCCGCAACGTGCGGCCAGTCGACGCATGGAGTAGGTGACCCTCTATGACCATTCGCACACTTCCTGCCCGGCTCGTCGTCGCCTGCTGCCTTCTCGGTATTCTTCCTTCCGCGGTCGTGGCGCAGAACCAGCTCGAGCTCGAGACCGTTTTCGCGGAGGTCGGGCAGCAGTCGGTCGCGCTGGACGTCAAACTTACGCATGACATCCAGGGTGGATTGGCCGGATTCTCGTTCGGGCTGACTCATGACGCGGGGGACCTGTCCGGAGTGAGCCTGGAGCACTCGCTCGGCCTGCTCATTCCCGACTTCGAAGCTTCCCAGATTGGTGTGGGATACATGACGATCGGAGTCGTGTATGCGCTCTCTCCAGCGCTCCCGACACTTGCTGAAGGATCCTATGAAGTCGCTCGCGCGACCTACAACGTGACTCTCTTCGCGTCCCTCGGGCTCTCCCCCGTCTCCATCGCTCTCGCGGGTCAGCCCCCGATCGCGTTGATCTTCTCGCCTGGTCCGATCACGCCGACCACGGTCGACGGCGGTGTCCTCATCGTCGACGAGGCACCTCCCGGCACGATCGTGAACCTCCTCTGGTTCCCATCCATCGGGGACGAGCTCGTCACGATCGTCGACCCGACCGACCTTTCTTCGACGCCGGCGAGCGTCGGGGGTCAATCGGATCCCCGCGGCATCGCGATCGCGCCGAACGGGATGGGTTGGGTTGCGTACGCCGGGACGGGCACCGTGGCTCGTGTTCAACCGGACGGAAACCCGTTCGGTTCCGCGATCACCACGGGGATGGCTCCGACTGGGGTTTGCGTCGATCACCTCGGAAACACTTGGGTCACCGACGCGACCGATGGAACCGTGACGAAGATCGCCCCCTCCGGCGCGGTTCTCCTCGGAATCGGCGGAGGGATCGACGATGCCATCTTGGTGGGAAACCAGCCGACCGGAATCGCGGCGGACGCGATCGGCAACATCTGGGTCGCGGTCTCCGGCGATGACCAGCTGAAGAAGCTCAACAACAACGGAGAGTTGGCGGTCGTCGTCGACCTCCAACCGGGCGACGAGCCCCACGGGGTCGCCATCGATCGGAAAGGATTCATCTGGGTGACACTTCGCGGTGCGGACCTGGTCCAGCGGCGCGGGAGTGGCGGATCTCTCGTCCAGCAGTTCACGGGCCTCCCCGTGGGAGCTGCCCCGGAGGGGATCGTCATTCGAGGCGTCAATGAAGCGTGGATCGCAGCCGAGCTGCCGTACCACGTCGTACCGGGCGGTGCCCTCGATCCGATCGATGCGCCGGGTACGCCCGATCCCACCGGGATCCTCATCGACGGCCTGGGCGATGTTTGGGTGACGGACGCGAGCGGAACGGCCACGCGTTTCGATGCGGATGAGACACTGATCGAGACGACGGCGATCGGGATCGATCCTGGCCTCCTCGGAGACGCATCGGGGATGATCCAAGCGAACATTCTTCGGCCGAACGGGGATTTCGACTCGGACGGGTTCTCGAACCGATTCGAGGTCGATGCTGCGACCAATCCCTTCGATGCCGTGAGCAACCCTGGAATCGTGCCTCAGGTGATCGACCTGAGCTGCTTCGTGGTCGGTCAAGATGTCGAGCTCTCGTGGACCAATCCCCTCACCTTCGATGCCATTCAAGTCCTCCGAAATGCTCAACCTCTCGCCACTCTTCTCGGAGACGCGACGAGCTTTGTCGACCCCGTCGTGTCGGTCGGGAACTACACCTACGAGATCTTCGGCGAGTTGGGGGGCCAGCCTGCCGATGCAGTCGCGTGCGCGGTGATCGTCGGGCAAGGGGGCGTCGAGGACGAGAATACGATCGGCGTCGATGTCGGGGATCGCGCGACGAACCTGTTCGACGTCAGCACCAATGAGAATGCAGGGCCCGGTGA
>JAQBGV010000214.1:0-15507 GCA_032128395.1 Planctomycetota bacterium
ACCAGCGCAGTGAGGGTGCAGATGCAGAGGGTGTCGATGAACGGGCCGAGCCCCCCGATGATCCCTTCCCGCGCCGGCTCGCTGGTCTTTGCCGCTGCGTGGGCGATCGGGGCCGATCCCTGCCCCGCCTCGTTCGAGAAGAGCGCGCGGCGCATCCCTTGGGAGAATGCCCACCCCACCGTCCCGCCGATGAACGCCCCTCCGGCGTCGGAGGCGGTGAACGCCCGCTCGATCACCAGGAGCAGCATCGCAGGGATATCCACCATGTTCACCGCGAGCACTGCGAACCCTGAGATCAGATAGATCGCCACCATGAAGGGGACGAGCCGACCGGCGACCGAGCCGATGCGCTTGATCCCACCGACGATGACCAGCCCGACGAGGGCCGCGAGGATGATCCCGGTGACGATGTTCGGCACATTGAAGTAGAAGCGGGTCAGGCTGGCGACGTTCCACGACTGGAACATGTTTCCGCCGGTAAAGGTCGAGATGATCAGCGTGATGCAGAAGAAAGTGCCGATCATCCGGGCGATCGGTTTCCAGATCCCTCCCTTGCCACCGATGACCTTCTCGACCACCCACATCGCCCCGCCGTGCGGGTTCTCGGGGTCGTCCACATTGCGGTAGATCATCGCCAGGGTGATCTCGATGGTCTTCAGTGCCATGCCAAAGAAGCCCACCACCCACATCCAGAAGAGGGCTCCCGGGCCACCGGCCCCGATCGCGAGCGCGACCCCCCCGATGTTGCCGAGGCCGACGGTCGCAGAGAGTGCGGCGGAGAGCGCCTGGAAGTGGTTGATGGCCCCCGGATCGCTCGGGTCGTCATAGACCCCACGCACCACGGCGATCCCGTGGGTCATCGAGAGCTTCTGGGTGAACCGGGTCCAGATCGTGAAGACAATCCCGGCGAAAAGGAGCAGGAAGAAGGTCCAGGGACCCCAGAGAATATTGTTCAGGTCACCGATGAAATCCATGGACGGTCCCACCCCCTTCACGGGATCCGGACCGGACGGACGGTACGCCGCCAACTCGTCAGCGGAACCGTGCCGCCCGACCGATCGGAGCTCTCAGAATCGCAGGATTGTGAAGCGCGCAGGCTAGTCGGGGCGGCCGTTTGCTGCAAGAGTCGGCGGGAACCGGGTCTACGCGATACGCCGGTGGCTACGACTCAACCCTCGAGGAGACGCTGTACCCGCAGAGAGTCGACGTTTCCGCCGCTGACGATGGCGACATGCACCCCCGGGAGTAGCCCCGCCTCGGACCGCTCCGACCGGGGGGGAAAGAGCAGTGGGGCCGCTGCGACCGCTCCCGAGGGCTCGGCCTCGATCCCCAGATCGAGCCGCATACGCCGGAAACTCGCGAGGATCATCGCCTCGGTGACGGTGACCGGATGCGCTTCGATCCTGCGGAGCCATGCCCAGTTTCGCTCGCCGATGGCGAGGGGGAGCAGGCCGTCGGCGACCGAAGCGGTCCCCTCGAGGCGAACTCGCTCTCCTCGTGCCACCGACTCGGCATACCCGGCCGCCCCCGCCGGCTCGACCGCGTGCAATCGAACTTCTGGACCCCGGGCAAGCAGGGTCGCGGCGCTCCCCGCCGACAGCCCGCCGCCGCCCACAGGAACCCAGAGATCGGTGAGGTCGGGGCAGTCCTCGAGGATCTCGGCCGCCGCGGTCGCCTGCCCTTCGATGATCCAGTCGTGATCGAACGGCGGGATCACCGTCCAGCCCCGCTCCTCGGCGATCGCGAGCGCCCGCTCACACCGACTCTCGGAGGTCGGGCCAGCCCGGACGACCTCGGCCCCCGCCGCGGCGATCGCGGCCGCCTTGGCTGAGTCGACGTCATCGGGGACGGTGACGAGGGCGGGGAGGCCGCGGGCGGCGGCAGCCTCGGCCACCGCCCTTCCGTGATTCCCGCTCGAGAAGGTCACCACCCCCGGCGGAAGCGTCGGCGCAGAGCACAGCCGATCGATGAAGTTGAAGGCTCCGCGTGCCTTGAAAGAGCCAGAGATCTGGGTGTTCTCGAGCTTGAGGAGGACCCGCGCACCCATGGGGCAGAATCGACTCGGAACCTCGAAGAGTAGGGTGCGCACGATGCTCTTCTCGATCCGTCGCTGCGCTTCCTCGATCGATTCCCAGTTCACGAAATGGCCTTCCTCGAAGTTGCGGCGCGGCGCGCTTGCAGGGTGCGCTCTCGCTCCCTATCGTACGCGCGCGTCAACCCGCTTTGCAGGGGAACTCCGCCGCGGGGGCGGCGAGGAGGGGAAGCCCACCATTCCCTGGGTCCCGCGCCGCAACCGCCCCCCTCGCGCTCCTCGTATTGCGGCGATTCGACAACATCCACTCGTACGACCCGAGACCTCCCCAGACGGGAGGCGCGGAAGGATGCTCCGATGCCCCTCTTCGGTCTCGATGTGGACAAGCCCTCTCCCGAGTACCTCGCCTGGCACGAAGCAGCAAGGCGCGAATGTCGCCGGGACATCATCCAGATGACCCACCTCGCGAACTCCGGGCACCCCGGCGGATCTCTCTCGAGCCTCGACCTGTACCTCTGGCTCTACTCCCACGCGAACATCGACCCTCGCCACCCGTGGATGCCCGGACGCGACCGCGTCGTCGTCAGCCACGGACACACCTCCCCCGGGGTCTACTCGGTTCTCTCCCACCTGGGGTTCGTCGACCGCGCAGAAGCAGTATCGAGTTTCCGCCGGACCGGGAATGTCTTCGAGGGCCACATCGAGCGCGATGTCCCCGGGGTGGAGTGGACGACGGGGAACCTCGGCCAAGGCTTGTCGGCAGCATGTGGGATGGCGCTCGCGGCGCGCATCCGCGGTGAGAAGATCCGCGTATACGTCCCGATGGGCGACGGCGAGCAACAAAAGGGGCAGATCTCCGAAGCACGGCGGTTCGCGATGAAGTTCGGCCTGAACGAGATCACCGCGATCATCGACTGCAACCGTCTGCAGATCGGCGGGGAGACGGCTGACATCATGCCGCAACGGATCCCCGAGGGTTGGGCGGCGGACGGTTGGAAAGTGACCGAGATCGATGGCCACGACACCGAACAGATTCACTCCACACTGCGGGCGGCAGCGCTCGACAATACCGCCCCCCACGTGGTGATCGCGCACACGACGATGGGAAAAGGGATCTCGTTCATGGAGGACCGGTCCGCCTTCCACGGCCGAGCCCTCACCAAGGATGAGTACGCCGCAGCGGTCGAAGAGCTCGGGGAAGACCCGGCGCTCTGGGATCTGGCCCCCCTCTGGCGACTGCGCGAAGAGAGACGACCGTCGACGGTCCCTCCCATTCCCCGCCGAGAGGCACCCCTCGTCCCCGGGGACCCCATCACCTACGAGGTCGGAACGACGTCGGACAATCGCGGCGCCTTCGGAAAGGCGCTCGCGAGCGTCGCCGCAGCGAACGCGGGGGCCGACGGCCCGCCGATGGCGGTCTTCGACTGCGACCTGGAAGGCTCGGTGATGGTCGGGGCATTCCACGCCGTTCATCCCGATCGTTTCTTCGAAGCCGGGATCCAGGAGCACCACACGGCGGCGTGCGCCGGTGCGCTGAGCGCGGAGGGGATCGCGACCTTCTTCGCCGACTTCGGGGTGTTCGGAATCTGCGAGACCTACAACCAGCACCGGCTGACCGACATCAATCACGGATCACTGAAACTGATCTGCACGCACATCGGTCTCGACGTCGGTGAGGACGGCAGGACCCACCAGTGCATCGACTACGTCGGAGTGCTGAGGAACATCTTCGGGATGCAGATCATCGTCCCGGCCGATCCGAACCAGACCGACCGCGCTCTGCGCCACCTCGCGACCGAACCGGGGATGTTCTTCCTCGGGATGGGGCGATCGAAATTGCCGATCATCGCGGATGAGGACGGCCGTCCCTTCTTCGGAGGGGACTACCGATTCGAGATGGGGAACGGGGACTGGATCCGTCGTGGGAATGGCGGCGTCGTCATCGTCATGGGAACCCCGACTGGTCGAGCCCTCACCGCGGTCGAGGCGCTCCGTACGGACGGGCTCGACATCGCGCTCGCTCACGTCGCGACCCCGGGGCATATCTCGGGGGAGTTCCTCGACCAGGTCGCTCGCCAACCTTGGGTCGTCACGGTCGAGGATCACTCGGTCCGCACCGGCCTCGGATCGTGCCTCGCCGAGAGGATGTTCGCGCGAGGCCACGTGATCCCCCACCGCCGTCTCGGCGTCGAGGCTTATGCCCCATCCGGCACCGCGGAGGATGTCTATCGGCACGCGGGGATCGATGCCGCGGGAATCGAAGCGAGGGTGCGTGAGTTTGCCGCGGATCCCTGTGTGCTCAATGACGCTGTGTGGTGAATGACGCTCCCTGTAGGTGACGCACTTCCGGCGGGTCTGGGCTGACTCCGGGGGTAGCGGCTTCGCCTTTCGGCACTATCATCGAACGCGTACGTTCCTATCGACGTGTGGCGAGCGATATCGGTCGATGCCTAGGATCCCGCAGTCGGGGCCCGTTCCGACCCTTCTCTCCGGGATCCGCACCTGCTGCTATCGAGCGGGTGAGTTCCCGTTCCTCCCCTCCGTCGAACCGTCAGCCGGGCGCTGGAACCCTTTCGAGGGTTCGAGATCGGCCCTCGGGCGACATCGGTGGGGGGCGGGGGAAGCCGGTCCACTGAACCCGTCTTCCCGCCGATGTCTCGCGGGGCCCCGACCCTCCCGGGCCACCGACGCGTCTTCTATCCCGAGTCGTCCTCGCGACAGCTACCCGAACAAGCCCAACTGTCGGGGACGCGAGAGCGGCGCCCCTCGTCTCGGCAAACGGCGTGGTCCACCGCGGCGAGGGACTCGAGCCAGCGGAGCATCTTCGACCGGGGCCGCACCGGTCAGACCGAACTTCCGTCTCAATCGTGCAACCCTCCCCTTCAATCGCTCGACCTCGATCGGCGAGAGGAACGCACTGTCCGCAAAGCGACGGCGGTAGCGTTCCAGCAGGTCCGGAGCCTCTTTCTCGAGATGTCGGAAGAACACTTCTTTCGTCGGTGAACGCAGGAAGATCGCCTCACAGATCACCCGCGACGCGCCCGCCAGCGAAAGTTCGGCGAACAG
Source organism: Planctomycetota bacterium (assembly GCA_032128395.1). GTDB lineage: Bacteria > Planctomycetota > UBA8108 > UBA1146 > UBA1146 > JAQBGV01. Next base: position 5,099 of record JAQBGV010000214.1, read on the forward strand.
CCGCTCGAGATCGCCCTCGGCGTCGGTCAACCCGGGGATCAGCGGGCAGACGAACGGCTCGACGCGAATCCCCGCCGCCGTCAGCGCCGCGATCGTTTCGATCCGAGCACGCGGCGATGGAGCGCCCGGCTCGAGGGAGCGAGCGAGGGCTCGATCGAGCGTGGTGACCGTGACGTGGACCGTGAACTCGTTGCGTTTGCTGATCTTGCGGAACAGCTCGAGGTCGCGGAGCGCCAGGTTCGACTTGGTCGTCAGCTGGAGCTTCAACCCCTCCTCCTGCGCCAAGACCTGGAGGCACGCGCGCGTCAGTCCGTAGACCTTTTCCAGCGGCTGGTACGGATCGGTCGCGGTTCCGATCGCGATTCCTCCGCCGGACCCCGACCGCCCGCGTCTCAACTTCTTCAGGTCGCGATCGAGGACCATCGCGATGTCCTGCTTCAGCCGAATTTTCTGGTCGAAGTCGGCGTCCCCATCCAGGCCGAGCCATTCGTGCGTGTAGCGGGCATAGCAGTAGCGGCACGCGAACGTGCACCCTCGGTACGGGTTCAACGTATAGGAAAAGCCATACCGTTGGTGCGCGGGACGAGAGGGTTCGATGCGATTGAGGATCGAGTGGACTCTCATCGGGAGTGCTTCCACCCGACCTGCAGCAGTCGTGTTCGATGCAGCGTCTTTCGCCATCTCGCGCTCTCTTGTCGTTCGTCGTGCATGCGCGACGGCACCCACCGTCGCCACCGATGAAGCATACCGAACAAAACCCGAACATCCACTCCCGGGCGGGATCACCAACAGATCTGTAAGTTCTTATTCTGTAACGATTTCTGCCGATGGGAGGGATAATTTCACTCGGCAGGCGCCGCGATCCCCGCGCTACTTCGGATCCAAGGTAAGGATTCCGCGCTCGCGGTCGAGATCGAGTCGGAACGAGCCGAGGAAGTTGAGACCCAGAAGTCCGAGGTCTTCGTGACCCGGAAGATCGAGCACGGTCGCCTCGACGTCCGGGACGGTCCATCCACCGACGGTGATTCCGGCGAGAGTGACCACCGGCGCCATGATCACATCGCTCGCGGTGCGCAACTCCTGCATCCGAGTGTTCGCATCGATCCGGATGCCGAGCGCACGTGCAGTGCTGTTCGGGATCGAGGTGAAGCTCGCGCCGGTGTCGATGATGAAGAGCTGCCTCACGCCGGAGATGTCCGCGTGGGTGGTGATCGAAGACGCGCCGGGGCGGAATCGAATCACGATGCGACCCTCCGTTCCCTTCAGATCGGAGATGCGTCGCCCGAGGAGAGCAACCCGCTCGCGGAATTTCGGTGGAAAGGTCACCGCAAAGAGCAGGGTCTCCGCTTGCTGCCAACTTCCCTCGTCGAGCCAGAGCTCGACCTCGGTGAGATAGAGTTCGGGGTCGTCTGGGAAGCGTTGGCGTCCGTCGTCGAGGAACGCCCAAGCACCTCCCACGTCTCCTGCGTCGATGGCGAGGGTCACTGCGTCGACGAAACGTCGGAGGAGGCGGGCGAGGAACTGTTCTTCGAACTCACTCCCCGCCGGGATGAGAATTCTCCCCCACCGGTCGAGGAGCGCGATCGCTTCCGCCGGTCCGATCCCCTCCGCCAGTGCATCGGAATAGAGCAGCAGGACGCCCCCATCTTGGAGCGTTTCGATCGTTCCCTCGTCGACCCCCGAGAGCACCGCCAGCGGCGCGCGCTCGTCGAGGAGATTTCGCATCGCGCGCAGGAGCGGTGCGACGGCGCTCGGGGGGAGCCAATTCTCGCGACTCTCGGGTTCGGTGAGACGCGGGCGAAGTCGGAGCGCATCGCCGAACGCAGCCACGACACGCACCCGGGGCGCGCTTGCAGTAGAGGCCGCGTGCGCGGCGGCGAGCGCCTCTTCGCGCCCCCCGGCGAAGGTCTCCCGGTAGAATTCCGCCACGGTTCTTTCCGGAGCGAGTTCCTCCCCGGCGTCCCCGGTCCAGAACCACATCGCGGCTTCCGGATCTCCCGTCGCCCACCCGACGACCTCGCCACCCTGGAGCAGTACTCCTCCCCGCTCGAGACCGTCGAAGACTTCGCCCTTGAGGAAGAGGCCTGCTCGCCGGAGCGGCCCGGGGATCGGGACAGCCTCGTCCCTCCCCGCGTAGGAGAGATACTCGAGTGGAACACTCTCGACCCAGGGGACCAAGGGCGGTGCGTTCTTGAGCTCAGGAGTCTCGATCCGCCACAGCCCGATCGGCTCTCCCCGTCTCCAAATCCCGTCGACGACTTCGGCTTCGCCCCCCTGCCCCGGACGAAATACGAAACGCTCGGCGCCGAGTGCGACGCGCCGCGGAACCGCGAGCCAGCCTTCCCGAGAGACCGCGGTCTGAATTCGCTCGATGACCTCGCCGTGAGGATCGACGAACTGCAGCCAGCCGGCGACGACCGCAGATCCGAGCGCATCCTGTTCATTCGAGAGCCAGTCCCCCGTCGATCCATCGACGAGGGGGAGTGCATCCTTCGGAGCTCGGCTCCTGTCTCGGCCGGAACGTCCATCGGTCGAGGACGGTGCATCGGTACTCGAAGGAGGACCGTCGTTCTGCCGCTGGAACCAGATCGTGAGCGAGAGGATGCCCGCGAGCATCACCACGATGAAAACAAAGGACGGTGAGGGTCCCCGTCGAGATGGGATCGCTCCAGCTCCGAGTGGAGTCCCGCACTGATCGCAGTGCAGGGCACCCAGGGCATTGTGACTGGAACAGCGCGGGCACTCGATCGACATGCGGTCCCTCTAGAATGGCGACGCCCCACACCCACCCGCTGTGGACCCGGGATCGCCGATCCACGGTTATCCTAACGCTCTGCAGCCGCGAAATCGCTGTGCCCGCATCCGGGGCCCTGCTATTCTCACCCGCCTCGGATGTTCCGTGAACGCCCCGACCGTTCCGCCTGGGAACCGTATCGCCGGGAACCGTACCGCCGGAAGTCGAATCGCCGGGAAACGGGGCCGGGGAACGGGATCGCCGGGAAAATCGGGGTGGAGGAAGAGGCCGGCGCGGGAAGAGGGGCAGTCATGCGTCGGCTCGAGAGCCGCATCCACACGGGCGATGCGGAATTCCGACAGAACGCAGAGACCTCCGCGACGCGCCTCGGCGAGCTCCGCACTGCCCTCGAGCGGGTCCGTCGGGGCGGCTCTGACAAAGCGGTCGAACGCCACCAGAGCCGCGGGAAGATGTTCGTCCGCGACCGGATCGATGCCCTCCTCGACTCCGGCTCTCCCTTCCTCGAACTCGGCACCCTCGCGGGGTGGAACCTGTACGAGAGCGACGCCGATGGAGGTCCGCTCCCCTCCGCCGGAATCGTCACCGGCATCGGCCGAGTCTCCGGGCGGCTCGCGATGATCGTCGCGAACGACGCCACCGTGAAGGGGGGAAGCTATCACCCGATCACGGTGAAGAAGCACCTGCGAGCTCAGGAGATCGCGGAGGAGAACCGTCTCCCCTGCGTCTATTTGGTCGACTCCGGGGGCGCGTTCCTGCCGCTGCAGGCGGACGTCTTCCCCGATCGCGACCACTTCGGGCGGATCTTCTACAACCAGGCGCGCATGTCGGCGAAAGGGATCGCCCAGATCTCGGTGGTGCTCGGTTCGTGCACCGCAGGGGGCGCGTACGTCCCGGCGATGAGCGACGAAGCGATCATCGTTCAGAACCAGGGGACGATCTTCCTCGGCGGGCCGCCTCTCGTGAAGGCGGCGACCGGTGAAGAGGTGACCGCGGAAGAGCTCGGCGGCGGCGACGTGCACAGCCGCAAGAGCGGGGTCACCGACCATCTGGCGAAGGATGACGCGAGCGCACTCGAGCTCGCGCGGTCATCGGTATCGGCGCTCCCGATGCGCGCACCGACCCCGTTCGACCGGATCGATCCCGCCCCTCCCGCCTTCGCCACGGAGGAACTCCACGGGATCATCCCCGCCGACACCCGAACTCCGTTCCCGATCCGGGAAGTGATCGCGCGCATCGTCGACGGCAGTCTCTTCCACGAGTTCAAGGCGCTCTACGGTACGACACTGATTTGCGGGTTCGCGCGGATCCACGGCTACCTCGTGGGAGTGGTGGCGAACGAAGGTGTGCTCTTCTCCGAGTCCGCGCTCAAGGGAACCCACTTCGTCGAACTGTGCAGCCAGCGCGGGGTCCCCCTGATTTTCCTGCAGAACATCACCGGGTTCATGGTCGGGAAGAAGTACGAAGAGGGCGGGATCGCGAAGGACGGAGCCAAACTCGTCCACGCGGTCGCGAACTCCCCATCCCCCCGCTTCACGGTGATCGTCGGCGGCTCCCACGGGGCCGGGAACTATGGGATGTGCGGGCGGGCGTACCAGCCCCGTCAGCTCTGGATGTGGCCGAATGCCCGGATCTCGGTGATGGGGGGGGAGCAGGCGGCGCAGGTCCTCCTGACGATCAAACGCGACCAGCTCGCCGCGGAGGGGAAGAAGCTCACCGTGAAGGAGGAGGAAGCGATCACCGCCCCGATCCTGGAGAAGTACGAACACGAGGGGAGCCCCTATTATTCGAGCGCGCGACTGTGGGACGATGGAGTGATCGACCCGACCCAGACCCGCGACGTGCTCGGACTCGGGATCGAAGCCGCCGCCTGCGCCCCGCTCGCGGAGCGCAGGATCGGCATCTACCGGATGTGATCGGAAAGGGATCCGGATGAGCTTCGAAACGATTCATGTTACCCACCATGGTCCCCGTGCGACGGTGACCCTCGCCCGCCCCGAAGTGCGCAACGCCTTCGATGATCGGATGGTTCGTGAACTGACCGAGGCCTTCGAGGCGCTCGGTGCAGATGACGCGACGCGCCTGGTCGTGCTCGCCGGCGAGGGCAAGGTCTTCTCCGCCGGCGCGGATCTGCAGTGGATGCGGGGGATGATCGAGTACGGCGAAGCGGAGAACATCCGCGACGCGGAGGCGATGGCGGGGATGTTCCTCGCGATCGACCGTTGTCCGAAACCAGTCCTCGCCCGCGTGCAGCGCGCCGCGCTCGGGGGAGGTGCGGGTCTCGTCGCCGCGGTCGACATCGCGATCGCGGAAGAGGGTGCGACTCTCGCATTCAGTGAGGTCCGCCTCGGCATCATCCCCGCGGCGATCTCGCCCTTCGTCGTCGCGAAGATCGGCTCCGCACACGCCAGGCGCTACTTCCTCACCGGAGAGCGCTTCGACGCCGCGGAGGCCCGCCGCATCGGTCTCGTCGCGGAAATCGCGCCGGAGGGAGCGCTCGATGCGGCGGTCGACCGCATCGCCCGGGAGATCCTCGAGTGCGGCCCCGAGGCGGTCACCGCTGCGAAGGCGCTCGTCCCGGTGGTCTCGGGAGCCCCGAATCGAGCATCCCTGACCGCCGAGACCGCCCGCCGAATCGCCGAGCGCCGGGCGAGCGATGAGGGACAGCAGGGGATGCTCGCGTTCCTCGAGAAACGGCCTGCCCCGTGGATGCCCCCGGAGTGACGGGAAAGCGGAGCTCCGCTCCCCGGCCGGTGGTCCTCGTCGCCAATCGCGGCGAGATCGCCCGCCGCGTGCTCCGCACCTGTCGAACACTCGGCCTGCAGACGATCGCCGTCCACTCCGATGTCGACGCGCGGGCCCCGTTCGTTGCGGACGCAGATGTCGCAGCGCCCCTCGGCGGCGACTCCCCCGCCGAGAGCTATCTCGACGCCCGAAAGATCATCGCCGCCGGGCGCGCTCACGGCGCGACGATGGTGCATCCAGGATACGGATTCCTCTCCGAGAACGCAGATTTCGCGCGGGCGGTCGAAGCGGAGGGGTGGATCTTCATCGGCCCCACCCCGGAAAACATCGAGTCGATGGGGGACAAGACCCGGGCGATCGAGGAGGCGCGCGGGGCGGGTGTGCCGACGATCCGCAGCTACGTGCCGGCGCCGGGTGAGGATCCGGACCTCGAGACCCTCACCGCCGAGGCCCGCACGGTCGGACTCCCGCTGATGATCAAGGCCGCTGCGGGAGGCGGAGGAAAGGGGATGCGGATCGCCCACCGCGAAGAGGAACTCCCGGAACTGATCGCCGCTGCCCGTCGCGAAGCGCAGGCCGCTTTCGGCGATGGCCGTCTGTTCCTCGAGCGCTACCTCGTCGGAGCGCGACATGTCGAGGTGCAACTGCTCGGGGATGGCGCCGGCGCTGCGATCGCACTCGGCGAACGCGACTGCTCCCTCCAGCGCCGCCACCAGAAACTGATCGAGGAGTGTCCCGCCCCTGGCCTCTCGGAGAAGACCCGCCGCGCGATGCACGAGGCGGCGGTCGCCCTCGCCGAGCGGGTTCGGTATCGGGGCGCGGGGACGGTGGAGTTCATCCTCGACCGGGAAGGGGACTTTCACTTCCTCGAGATGAATACGCGGCTCCAGGTGGAGCACCCGGTCACCGAGGCGGTGTTCGGACTCGATCTCGTCGCGGCCCAGTTCGCGATCGCGGCGGGCACCATCGACCTCGACGAGCTCAGAGCACTCTCTCCCCGCGGTCACGCGATCGAACTGCGGGTCTACGCCGAGGATCCAGCCAGCGGCTTCCTCCCCTCGATCGGCCGACTCGAAGCGGTGTGCTTCTCCGATGCCCCGGGGATCCGCATCGACAGCGGGGTGATCACCGGCAGCACGGTGCCGATCGAGTACGACCCTCTGCTCGCGAAGTTGATCGCGTGGGGAGAGTCGCGCGAGCAAGCGATCGAACGACTCCGGGCCGCGATCGCGGACAGCTTCATCGCCGGGGTCGAGACGACGCTCGCCTTCGGACGCGACCTTCTCGGTCGAGAAGAGTTCCGCACCGGAGACGTGTGCACCACGACCATCGCCGACCGCATGACCCCGTGGTCCCCTCCCCCGGTCGATGCCCAGTGGCACGAGACGATCATCGCCGCGGGGCGGCACCTCCTCGCCGGGCGGCGAGGCGGTCGAGGAGACGGTCCGCCAGGAGGGGAGCCGGCGTCCCCATCGGAGTCCCTCGTCGATTGGCGGCACCTCGGATGACCGAGCGGGTGCACGTCGACCGAGACGGAACGATCCACGTCCCAGGGCTCCCCCCCGCGCGGATTCTCTCCTTCACCCCACCGCTCCTGGTGCTCGAGCGCGAGGGGCGGATCCGAAAGGTGTTTCTCGCGCCGGGGGATCGGGGTGGATGGTTCGGGCTGGACGGACAGAGCTTCCCGATCCCCTCGACGTCGGGGCCGGCCGCGGCGGGGGTGGGGAGCGCTGAGCCTCTCGCCGGAGACCTGACCGCTCCGATGCCAGGACGCGTCCTCGAGGTGCTCGTCGCCGTCGGGGATGGTGTCGTCGCGGGAACCCGACTCCTCATCCTCGAGGCGATGAAGATGGAGACTCCGATCCGGGCTCCCGCGGCCGGGACGGTGCGCGTGATCCATGTCGCGATGGGAGACGCGGTCGATCCCGGCCAAGTGCTCATCGAAATCGACGGCGCGGAGTCGTCGTGACCCCCCGCCCCCGCTCGGTGCGAATCGTCGAGGTCGGCCCGCGAGACGGCCTGCAGAACCAACCGGTCGTACTGCCGACGGCGACCAAGCTCGCCTGGATCGAGAAGCTCGCCGGGGCCGGGCTGCGCAACATCGAGGTGACGAGTTTCGTGCGTCCCGATCGAGTTCCGCAGCTCGCCGACGCGTCCGACGTGGCGGCGGGACTCCCGCAGATCGAGGGGGTGCAGTACAGCGCGCTCGTTCCCAACCAGAAGGGTCTCGACCGCGCCCTCGCTGCAGGGATCGACCGAGTCGCGTTCTTCACCGCCGCGAGCGACACCTTCTGCCGCAAGAACATCAACATGAGCATCGACGAGTCGATCGAGCGCTACGGCGAGATGCTCGCGAATTCTCCCCACGAGACCTTCTCGGTCCGGGCCTACGTCTCGACCTGTTTCGGCTGCCCGTACGAGGGAGAAGTCCCGACCGAGGCGGTGCTGCGCGTCTGTCGCGATCTCGTCCAACTGTCGATCGACGAGCTGGTGATTTGCGACACCATCGGGGTCGCGACCCCGGCGGACATCCATCGCATTCTCGACGTCATCGCCACCCCCGATCTCTTCCTCAACTTCGATCCGACGGATCAGATCGCCCTGCACCTGCACGACACCCGAGGCACCGCCCTCGTAAACGTCTACGCCGCCCTCGAGCACGGCATCTCGATCTTCGACGCCGCCGCGGGCGGCCTCGGCGGTTGCCCGTTCGCCCCGGGGGCGAGCGGCAACCTCGCGACCGAAGACCTGGTCTACCTCCTCCGCGGTCTGGGGATCGAGACGGGGGTCGACCTGGAGAAGCTGACCGAAGCGAGCCTGTGGTTCGAGAACGAGCTCGGCAGAACCCTACCGGGACGAGTGGTCGGCGCAGCGAGGGCGAGGCCGGGCGCCTGAGATGAAATGCGTGGGGACTGGCTCACGACAGGAGTGCCTGTCCCTGCTTCAGTCCGGATGCGAGCCGGTCCCCCTTGGCGAAAGATGGGACAGGCCGCTGTGCAGAGCCAGTCCCCACGCAAGTCAGGGACATGCCGGAAAGCCTCCGCACCCGAGCGAATCCGTCGTCGGATCATCGCCGCAGCCGGGGAACGGCGCTGGCAGCGCGATCGGAGGACCGGTCGGGAACAGAGTTCCGAGGGCGGCCACTGCGTCTGCGATGTTGAGCGACCCATCATCGTTCGCGTCGCACGCATCCTCGCAGGAGAGAGTGGGCGCACCCCCCGTGGGGAACAGGAATCCCAGCACGAAGACCGCGTCCGCGATGTTGAAGAGCCCATCCGCGTTGCAATCCCCGCGGGTCAGTCCCCCACCGCTCGGGGAGAGCGGCAGACGCAGGAACGTATCGCCGAGGTTGGCGCCGATCGCGTTCCGCAGCGTCGCGAGGAAGTAGAGGGCTCCATCGCTCCCGACGAACGAATCATTGGGGGTGAAACTGCGCAGGAACGTGTCGTCATCGAAGGCCCCGTTCCCGTCGAGATCGACGGGGTCCCCCTCGCGAACGAGGATAGTGTCGCCGTTCCGGACCAGGACCGTATCCGCGTCAGGGTCCAGACTGCTCGTGTTCCCCGCGATGAAGCTGTCCCCCGAGCTGCTCACCAGAGCCACTCCGATCGCGTCCCCCCAGAGTTCCGGGTTTCCGGCGGTGATCGGGTCACCGGTCCGCAGGAGCAGGGTCCCGTCCAAGACCACCCAGTCCGAGTCGTCCGCGAAGTCTCCTCGAGCGATCCAGGTGCCATCGGTGAGCATCTTGGTGTGGAAGATCGCAGCTGCGGCTTCCGCGGTCCCCGGAACCGGGGCTCCGGCGGAGATCTCGATCACGCCATCGACCGCGAGCACGTCGGTCGAGTTGAAGGTGTCCCCCATCGCGAACCAGTGCGCTCCATCCGGAGTCGTCTGGAACTCGTTGCTGTCGAACCCGTCCCAGGTGTCCCCCCCGATCGGGGTGAACCCGCTCTGCGCGAAACCTAGATTGCCGTAGAAGATCGCCGGCCGGTTCGCCGAGCTCACGTTGTTGATCGTCACGGCGACGAAACCCACGTCGCCATTATCGAGCAGATGGATCGAGTTCAGGGAATTCCCGAACGTCTCGTCCCCAGCCGGGCCCGTCGAGTCCTGCAACCCGAGGGCGGGATCACTCTCTTGGATCACCACCGTGAACGTCAGGCCGTCGAACACGATCACCTTCTCCTTGAAGTCGGGGTTCCCATCGCGAGCGCGCGCGCCGTAGGCGAAGTTCCCCGCGGAATCGAATCCCGCCACCCCGTCGAAGAACTCGTACACCTCGGGGGAAACCCCACCGTGAACCGGTTGACCCTCCTGCGCGAACACGCTCCCCACCGCGCCGCTCCCGAGGAGCAGCACGTTCGCGAGGTCCGGCCCCTGCTGCGTGGATCCGTGGAGGATCCACTGGTCCCCGGTCGGGCTCGGGGCGAGATCGAGCATCGAGAGGAACTCGGCGGTCACCGGCTGACCGGTCAGATCCATCGCCCCCGGCACGATCGCAGTCGGGGAACCGGGCACCTCGGAGAAGATCACCTCGACCTGAGCGAAGCTCCGGCCGGCGACCGAGCCTGCGATGAGAAGAGAAACGCAAAGCACGATCGAGCGGCGCGGTGTGGAAGCCATGATTCTCTCCAATTGCGCTCACTGTGAGTGCGGAAAACGGGCCGAACACACCTTCGGCGACCCAGCCCCATCAAGCAAGACGGGACAAGAGAAGAGAACCCGGACCCCGCCGTCCGTCCGCCAGAAACGCCAGAAACGCCAGAAACGCCAGAGACGCCAGAGACGCCAGAGACGCCAGAGACGCCAGACGCCAGACGCCAGAAACGCCAGGACGGCCGAGGAGGTGCCGAATGCAAGGCGCGGGGTCGAGCCCGACCGCAGGCGGGGCCTTCGCCCCGTCGAGGATCGG
>JAQBGV010000215.1:0-13206 GCA_032128395.1 Planctomycetota bacterium
CTCCCTGCGGCCGGACTAGTCGCTCTCTTTTAGCGACGCGATCAGCTCGATCATCGCCTTCTTCCCGTCCCCGAACATCATGTAGCAGTTGTCCGCTGCGAAGAGGGGGTTCGGAATCCCGGCGAAGCCCGGGCTCAACGAACGCTTCACCACGACCACGGTGCGCGCCCGGTCCACATCGAGGATCGGCATCCCGGCGATCGGGCTGTTCGGGTCGGTGCGGGCGACCGGGTTCACCACGTCGTTGGCGCCGATGACGATCGCGACGTCGACCTGGCCGAAGGTCGGGTTGATCTGGTCCATCTCCTTGAGCTTGTCGTAGTCGATGTCCGCCTCGGCGAGCAGCACGTTCATGTGACCCGGCATCCGGCCGGCGACGGGGTGGATGGCGAATTCGACCTGGACCCCCCGGGACTCGAGAAGCGCAGCGAAATCGCGCACGGTGTGCTGGGCCTGCGCGACCGCCAGCCCGTAGCCGGGGACGACCACCACCCGCTGGGCGCCGTCGAAGAGCATCGCCACTTCGTCGGGGGAAGCGGCCTTCACTTTGCCGCCGTACACCTCGTCCGCGCTCGGCCCGTCCGCCGAGGGGCCGAGGGTGCCGAAAATCACGTTGGTGAGCGATCGGTTCATCGCCTTGCACATGATCGCGGTGAGGATCACTCCCGAGGCACCGACGAGCGACCCCGCGACGATGAGGACGTTGTTGTCGAGGACGAAGCCGGTCGCGGCAGCGGCGAGGCCGGAGTAGCTGTTGAGGAGCGCGATGACCACCGGCATGTCCGCCCCGCCGATCGGGGTGGTCAACGTGACTCCGAGCACCGAGGCGATGGCGCAGACGGTCCAATAGGCCGAGACGTTCCCGGGGTCGCGGACCACCCAAACGCACGCCGCGATCGCACCGAGGAAGAGGAGGGCGTTCCAGATCTTCTGACCGGGGATCGCCCCGCGGATCTTGCTGAGAGAGCGCAGGTCGAGCAGCTTGACGAAGGCGACGATGCTGCCGGTGAAGGTGATCGATCCGATCAGTCCGGAAGCACCGGTCGCGATGCTCGATTGGAGCGAACTCACCGACCCGATGGCGAGCAAGAACGCGGCACCGGCGACGAGTGAAGATGCGATCCCCCCGAAGCCGTTGAAGATCGCGACCATCTGGGGCATCGCGGTCATCTGGACCCGGAGGGCCGCCACCGCGCCGATCACAGCCCCGAGCGCAGAGCCGGTCGCGATCATCCCTAGATCGAGATCGGTTTCCTTGAGAATGGTCGCGACGACGGCGATGAACATCCCGAAGGCGCCGAACTTGTTGCCGCGCACCGCGGTGCGGGGGTGGGTGAGCCCCTTGATCCCGAGGATGAAGAAGACCGACGCGATCAGGTAGAGCAGGTCCGCGCCCTGTGACCCGATCACCGGGCCACCGGTACCAGGGGTGGCCTGCGCGAAAAAGGTCCCGAAGGCGCCCATCATTTCTTCCTCCGGAACATCGCGAGCATGCGGTGGGTGACGAGGAAGCCGCCGACGGCGTTGATCGAGGCGAACACCACTGCGAAGAAGCCGAGCCAACGCGCGACGCTCACCTCACGCGTGCTCCCTTCCCCGAGGGCGATCACCGCGAGTAGCGCCCCGACGAGCGCGATCCCCGAGATCGCATTCGATCCGGACATCAGCGGGGTGTGCAGGGTCGGGGGGACCTTGGTGATGATCTCGAAGCCCACGAAGATCGCGAGCATCAGGATCGTCAGCAGTCCGATCAGGGAAGTGCCGCCGTCGCCCGCGGCGACGACGAGGAGGAACGAACCGTGCATCGAGGTGGCTCCGATCAGGACGCCGTCGGGGAGAGGCCGAGCAGCGAGCGCACGCGCTCGTTCACGACCTCGCCACCGCGGGTGACCATCGTCTCGCGGACGATCTCGTCGTCGACGTCGAGCTGCAGGGTCCCCTCCTTGTCGAAGAGGAGCCCGAGGAACGTGACCAGGTTCTTGCCGTACATCTGACTGGCGTGGGTCGACATCTGGGAGGGGAGATTGGTCGGCCCGAGGATCACGACCCCGTTCTCGACCACCCGCTCATCCGGGCGTGCGAGCTCGCAGTTCCCGCCGCGCTCGGCGGCGAGATCGACGATGCAGCTCCCCGGGGCCATGCCGCGCACCCCCTCCGCGGTGAGGAGGAGCGGACTCTTCTTGCCGGGAATCGCCGCCGTGGTGATCACCGCGGCGCAATCCTTCGCGACCTCCGCCATCCGGGCGCGTTGGCGCACGTAGAACTCCTCCGTCATCTCCTTGGCGTACCCGCCCTTGTCCTCGGCTTCTCCCGCATCCGCTTCGACAGTGACGAACTTCCCGCCGAGACTCTCGATCTGCTCCGCCACCGCCGCGCGCACATCGTAGGCGTACACCACGGCGCCGAGCCGCTTCGCGGTCGCGATCGCCTTGAGGCCGGCGACCCCGGCGCCGATGATCAACACGCGAGCGGGAGACAACGTCCCCGCCGCGGTCATCTCCATCGAGAAAAGTCGAGGGGTCTCGTTCGCGGCGAGCATCACCGCCTTGTACCCCGCGACCAGCGCCTGAGATGAGAGGATGTCCATGCTCTGCGCGCGGGTGATGCGCGGCACGAGTTCCATGCCGAAGAGGGTGATCTGTTTCTCCGCGTAGGACTTGCAGCCGTCGGGTGCGCCGAGGGGGTCGGTGGCGGCGATGACGACCTGGCCCGACTTCAACCGGTCGAGGTCGGACTCTCCGGCCTCCCCTGCGGCGCCCGCTGCGCGCACCTGGAGGATGATCTCCGAACGGGAGAACACCTCCGCTCGTCCGGAGACGACCTCGGCCCCCTTCTCCCGGTACTCCGCATCCGGGTGGCCGGCCTCGAATCCCGCGCCAGATTCGATCCGGACTTCGTGCCCCGCCTTGGTGAGGGCGGGGATCAGGGAGGGGACCAGGGCGACGCGCCGCTCGCCGGGGAAGACCTCCTTGGGCACTCCGATCTTCATCGCATGCTTCCTCCCGGAAGGGGCCGAACCTCGGAGCGAGGACGGGAAATGGGGATGTATCCACGGCTGCGCCTCAGCGTTGGGGAGCCGCAGATGGCAGGATGCGAACAAACCGGCGCGGAGGACGCAAGGGAATCGAGATGCTGCGCGAGATTGGCTACGCTCGCGCACCACCGCTGGATCCAACCGGAGGGAGACACCACATGACACGATCCCTCACGGGCACTCGCATCACCATCCTCGGGGGAGGCGTGATCGGCCTCGCCGCCGCACGCGCCGCCGCTCGCGCCGGGGCGCAGGTCCTGCTGCTCGAGGCGCGCACCGTCGGGCAAGGAGCGACGACCGCCGCGAGCGGGCTGATCACTCTTGCGCTTCCCGGGCGGTCCGCGCTCGTCCGTCTGAAGCGTGAGGGGTATCGCGCGGCCGAACGCCTGCTCGAGACCCTGGGGGACCGGCTCTCCTCGGAGCACGCTCGACGCGCCGGGGCTCTGACCCTCCGTCGCGAGCTCCCCACCGACGCCGATCGTGCCGAGCTCGAACGCCGCTGGTCGGAGGCGGGCCACCTCGCCCGTTGGCTCTCTCCCGAGGAGGCGGCGGCGCTCGCTCCCGGTCTCGATCCCGCCACGTTCGCCACCGCGCTCCACTTCGATCAGGAGATCGCGCTCGATCCCGATGCGCTCGTCGCGGCGCTCCGGCGCGACTTCGAGGACGCGGGGGGGAAGATCGTCGAGGGGACCGGCCCGCTCTCGCTCGTCCCCGCGGGCGATGACGGAGTGACTGCGAGGGAGGAGTCGGGAAAAGAGGTCGCGGGCGACGCCGACATCATCTTGCTCGCGGCGGGGTGGGAGAGCGCTCGCGCGCTCGGGGATCTCCCGGGAACACCGCTCGCGGTGGCCCCGACCGGGGGCGTGGGGATCGACCTCGCACACGCCGCACCCGGCCCGACCGTTCACTTCGGCCCCGACGAGGAATTCCATTGGGTCCCGCGACAGCGGGATCAGATCTATCTCGGCAGCACCGTTCGGCCCGAAGGTGAGACGGCGTCCTACGATCGATCGGAGCCGGAGCGTCTCCTCGCCGCTGCGCGCGTCCATTTTCCCGAACTCTGCGACGATGCGGTCATCCGCGTGCGCGATGGCCTGCGCCCCAAAGCGCAGCGGCGAGGAGGACCGTACATCGGTCCGTGGCCGGGACGATCACGCCTCTGGGTGGCGACCGGGCATTACCGCAGCGGAGTCGCGAACGCCGCGGCGACGGCCGAGATCCTGGTCGCGTCCTGGGGCGACGGTACCGCTCCCGATCCCGCGTTTGCGGTAGCCCGTGGCCTTCAAGGATCCTGACGTTCGGAGATCCACGCGCGCATCCGTTGCTCTTCCCGAGTGATGGTGACGACGAACGTCGGCGAGCCCTGACCGCGGAGCGCCCGCTCCCACGGAACTGGGTCTTCCCCCCCGCGGACGCGCACGATCACGCGACCTGCTGCGCGTTCCCGCAGCCACGCTCGCACCGACTCGATGCGACCCGGCAGCTCGACGTGCAGTCGGGCGGGGGTGAGCCAGGGGGAGCGGATCGCCGTCGCGCCGGTCAAGAATCCCGCGTGGGGGTGGGGGGCGGTGAGGTCGTGCTCGCGCGCAAGCGTGCCGAGAAGTCCGGCGCGCTCGATCGCGGGTTCGACCTCGTGGAGGAATGCACCCGCCGGACCGATCGGCAGCGGGAGAGGTTCTCCGGCGAAGCTCTCACCGTCGTCCACCCGAGTGGCGCGCCGCACTCCGCGGGCGAGTGCACCGATCCACAGGACCGCCTGCACGAGACCACGGCCGCGCTGGATGATCTCGACCTCGCCGTCCGGCAGGCTTCCGTGGTCGACCCCGGGGCCGAGCTTGATCGCACCGGGGGCGCCGCGCGCGATCAGCGCGTCGATCGTCGCCGGGCCCGGCGAAATCTCCTCGTACCTCCACGTGCGGCGCCCCCCCGGACGGCGATCGGGGTCGAGGTGATAGGGGAGGTCTTCGAGTGCGAGCGCGGTGACGTCACCGAGGATCGTCTCCGGGTCGTGACCGAGGAAGTGCGATACGTTGTGGCGCGCCGCGGCGAGCCGGGACCGATCGTTGTCGACGAGGACCGGTTCCATCCCTTCGAGGGCGAGACCGATCGCGTCTCCGCCGATCCCCGTGCAAAGGTCGAGAACTCGGGTCGCACCGAATTCGGCGAAGCGTCGGGCCTTCCACCGAGCGACGTCGGTCGAGGTCGCTTGCTCGACCGCGATCCGATCGAGCCAGAGGTGGTGTGCGTCATCGATGCGCCCGGCGGCGCGGCGCCGCGCATCGACCAGGTCGATCGCTCGCCGGACCTGGTCGCGGTCGGCGATCATGCGCAGTCGGGCGATCACCGCGGGGGTGCGGGATGCCTCGGCCTGCACCGCCGCGAGAAGCGCGACTCCTGCCTCCGTCTCTGTCCAAGCCCAGGGATGCACTGCGGCCCCTCCTTCGGCCGGGGATTCTGCCCGAGCCCGCCTCGAACCTCACAATTCCACCCGATCGTGGAGGAATTGCTTGACGCACTGTCGTGATGTTTGGCATACCAAACAAAACGCATCCAGGTGCCGAAATCATTGAAATGGGACGGGTCGAAAGGGGCCGACAATCGCTGCAATCCTCATGATCGCAATGCTTTATGCGCCTACCCTGGCTGGTCCGGCGGGCTCTCTGCCCCAGAGCCAGGAACAAGAAGGGGCCCCGACCCCCGATCTTCTTCGTGAACTGCGCGATCGACTCGAGGGGGCAGAGGAGCGGATCCGGGTCCTCGAGGAGCGCGCTTCCCCGCTCGGCGGAGACGGCGGGGACGGTGGAGAGGCAGAGTCTACCGCACCCCGCCACTGGCTCCACTCCGATGTGCTCGGCGGGCGCGCCTCCCTCGGCGGCTACATCGACCTCGAGGCTCGGGACGAGCACGGCTCGACTCCGACCTTCCGCGTGCACCGCTTCGTTCCCCAGATCGACGCACGGATCGGGCGACTCCACGTCGCGGCCGAGATCGAGTTCGAGGACGGGGGAAGCGACGGTTCGAACGGGGAGGGAGAGACGAAGATCGAATTCGCCGTGGTCGATTGGCAGTTCGGCGGCGCGTTCACGCTCCGCGGCGGCGCCCTCCTCGTCCCGCTCGGTCGGTTCAACCTGAATCACGACTCGCCGCTGAACGACTTCACCGATCGCCCCCTCGTCGCGGTCACCGTGATCCCGACCACCCTGACCGACGCGGGGATCGGCGGACTCGGCGAGTTCGAGGTCGGGGAGGAGGGGTCTGTCGGCTACGAGGTCTACGTGGTGAACGGGTTCGAGGGACTGGTCGCGGACCCGACGACCGCCACGGGGCTTCGATCGGAATTCGACACGAGCTCCGGATTGAGGAACGGTCGTCCCAGTCTGAAGGCGGACGGGAGTTCCGGGCTCTCGGCGGTGGGGCGGGTCGACTACTCACCGCGGCTCGGGATCGAGTTCGGAGTCTCCGCCGAGCACGGTCCCTACGACGTCGACGGAGATCTCGATCTGTGGATCGCCGCCTTCGACCTCGAGATCGCGGGCGGGGCGGTCGCGTCCTTTCTCGAGGGGTTCGAGTTGCTCGGCGAGATCGCCCGCAGTGATCTGGAGCGCGATGCGGTCGCCCGGGCGAGTGGTGTCCCCGATGACCTCTGGGGTTTCGTCGTCGAGGCGAATCGCCACTTCATGCCCGAGTCCTTTCGACGCGCCCTCCCCTCGGTGTTCACTCCCGACTCGACCCTTACCGCCGCGGTGCGGTTCGATCACGCCGAACTCGGGAGCGAGCGGACGCAGCGGTTGACGTTCGGTTTGAACTTCCGGCCGATCGAGGAGACGGTCTTCAAGTTCGACCTGCAGTTCAACTACGAGGACGGATCCCACGGACGGGTGGACAACGATGCGATTCTCTTCTCCATCGCGACGTATTTCTAGAGCGGCGAAAGTCGTCGCGTTCGCGCTTTCTCTCCTGGCTGGAGAGATCCACGCCGGCGAGAGCGTGCTGCTCACCCGCGAGGAGGCGCTCGTGCGGGCACTCCCAGGCGCGGTGCGATACGAGTGCGTGGCGATCCGGCTCACGCCCGAGGAGCGACGAGCGCTCCGGGAGGATCGGGGGATCTCGGTGCCCGGAATCCCTCAGATTCTCTTCCGCGGCTTCGACGCCGCGGGGAATCCGGTCGGCATCGCCGCCATCGTCGAGGAAATCGGCAAGTTTCGCCCGATCACCTTCGTGGTCGCCCTCGATCCCGAGCGAAGAGTTCGTGACGTCGCGGTGATGGTATACCGAGAGAGTCACGGTGGTGAGATCACGCGCACGCGGTTCCTCCGACAGTTTGGTGGGAAGCAGAGCGGCGATCGTCTCCGCCTGCAGCGGGAGATCATGAACATCAGCGGTGCGACTCTCTCCGGACGCGCCACGATTCGCGCGGTCCGGCGGGTGTTCGCAGTGGTCGATGCGCAAGCCGCCCGACCGGAGGGGCTAGACGGCCTCGATTGGACCGCCGCGCCCGCCCCGGAAATCTCGAGTGCTCCCATCGGGCCGTTCGTCGAACGACGACCGGCGATGGGAACGGTGCTCGAAGTGTCGATCTGGGCGGAGCCCGCACTCGCCAGGCGAGCAGCCCAGGCGGTGCACGATGAAATCGACCAGTTGACGGAACTCCTCGATGGTCGCCGTCCCACCTCCGACGTCGCGCGACTGCTCGCCGCTCCCGCGGGCACCAAAGTCCACGTCGATCCTGCGACTCTTGCGTGCCTCCGTGCGGCACTCGATCACGCGAGGCGGAGCGGGGGGGCCTTCGATCCGACCCTCGTCTCGGCAGGATGGCGGGAGGTCGCGATCGACCCGGTCGCCGGGACCGTCACGCGGGGAGACCGAGTGACGAAGCTCGACCTCGGCGGCATCGGGAAGGGATTCGCCCTCGACCGCGCAGCCGAGCGACTGCGCGAGCTCGGGGCGGAGCGCGCCCTCCTGAACTTCGGAGGGCAGCTCCTCGCCCTGGAGCCGCCGCCGGGACGGGACGGTTGGCCGGTCGCGGTGGTCGATCCCCGCGAACCCGACACGGTCCTCGAAATGTACTCGCTCGCCCGGGCCTCACTCGCCTGTTCGGGCGCTGCGCACCGCGGTGCCCACCTTCTCGATCCCCAGACCGGAGCACCCGCCGCGATCCCGCTGACGACCACGATCGTCGCGGACGAAGCGACGACCGCGGACGCATGGTCGACCGCTCTCGCCGTGCTCGGCTCCGCGGGTCTCGCTCGAGCCGGTGCAGTCCCGGGGATTCGCGAGGCGTGGCTTCTAGAAGAAGTATTGGCGCCAACCCCGTGACGCGATTCTACAAGGAGAAGGGGTTCACACTCGCGCGGGCGGATACTTCGACGAAGGTCCTCGTCACCGCGTTCTTGCTATTTGTCCTCGCGGGCGTGGTCATCGCCGCACTTCAATACTCGAGTCGCTCGGGGGGCTTCGGTCCCGGGAGCGCACGGGAGTGGGTGGGGGGAAACGAGGATGATCTCGACGCGGGTGAAATCCGAGCGCAGAAGGGGGCACGCGAGCTGCTCGCCTTCACGCACGACCACATTCTGAGTCTGTCGATGGTGCTGTTCGTCGTGCTCCACCTCGTTCAGCTCACGCCGCTCGCTCCGCGCGGGAAGATCGCGCTGACCTTGATCGGGTTCGGCGGCCTCGCGGGGACACTGGGTTTGCCGTGGCTGCTCCGCGCCGGCAGCGACGGAGCGGCGCCGCTCCTCATCGGCTGCGGAGTGGCGCTGCTCGCAACCCTCTCGATCGGCGCGCTGGTCGTCATCGGCGAGATGTGGTTCTTCGCGAGGTGGCGGCTCAGCAGGGGAGCCCCCGAGCCCCCGCCCGCAGATCCGATGTTTCCGACGAGGGACTAGACCGCCAGTTCCAGCGAGTCATCCCGAGCCGAGGGAGCGGAAGCGCGCCTTCAGCGGAGTGCTAACCGGGCGATTCCTTCGCTTCGGCGACCAGAGTCTCGAGCGCGCGATCGATCTCATCTCCGTACGGATCGCGATACCGGATCACCCCTTTGTGGTCGATGATGTAGACCGTCGGCCAGCCACGCACGTTCCAACGGGTCGCGATCGGTCCGCTGGTGCTCTGGTCCCACCAGTTGCGCCAGGTGAGGTTCTTCTCGCGCACGATCTCACCGATTCGATCGCGGTCCGGGTCGCTGTTGACGCCCAAGATCGCGAATGGTTGTCCCTGGTACTTGAGTACGAGCGACCGCTCGTGTGGGTACATCGCCCGGCAGGGCCCTCACCAATCTCCCCAGAAATCGAGCATCACTACCTTGCCCCGGTAGTCGGAGAGCGAGAACTGGGTACCGCCGATGTCCTCCCCCGTGATCTCCGGTGCTACTTTTCCGACCCAGAGGTTCTCGAGTTCGAACAGATCCCGTTCGATCTGCGTGCGGTAGCTGAGTTCGCCGTGGAACGCCAGGTCGCCGTACTTCGACCGGAGCTCTTCGTAGAGGGCGCGGGCGCGCTCTTGCGATTCGGTCGTCGCGACCCGTCCGGAGAGCGCCAGCCGGGCGAGTCCGTAACCCGCCGCGGCGCGAGTCTCGTCTCGGGCGGAACGCTGCCACAGCCCCTCGAGGAGACGGACGGTCGGGGGGGAGTTCCCGGCGTAGAACGCGAATCGGACGTGTTCGGGGAGCGAGACGTGATCGCGGTACGATTCGAGCAGGGTGTCGATCGCCTCGCGCACGTGCTCGTCGGATCGGGGAGAGCGACCCGCGACTTGGAAGACCCACATCCACGCCTCGACCGCCGCGGCGCTCCCGGCATGCTCCCTCGCGAGATCGACGTAGCGGGACGCGAAGATGGGGACCGGATCCTTGCTCGGGTCGAGGATGACCTTCTCGCGCTCTTCGTCGCTCTTCGCCTCCGCGTACCGACGGTAGTATTCGTTCTGCGCGGCTCGGAACTCTTCCTCGAGAGCATTGAGCGCGATCTGCCCCGCGGTCAGGGGCACGAGATCACCCGTAGGTTGGGCGAGGAGGGGAGTCGCCACGGCAGCGACGAAGATCAGAAGGAGCACGCGGCGGAGCATCGGACCTCCTCTTCGGGGGCGGTTACTCGGCAGGGAACCAGTCTACTCTCAGGATCGCATAGCAGGAGGCGTCCTGCATCTCTCCGCTCGGGGCACGGAGGAATTTTCGCAGCCGTCCTTCCTCCTTCAGCCCCGCCTTTTCGGCGATTCTGCCGCTTGCCGCATTCTTCGCATCACACCGCCAGGAGAGCCGCAGCCACGGCCACTCCGTGAAACCCCAGGTGACCATCGCCTCCAGAGCCGCGGTGCCGAACCCCTTCCCCGCCTCGCTCGCGCGGATCCACATCCCCATCTCGGCGCTTTGAAGAGCGAGCGGGCCCTCGCGCAGGTGGTACCCGGCGCCGCCGATCAGACGACGATCATCCGGGGTCCGGATCGCGAGGACGAATTCCTGGGAGAGGAGGTACCGCCCGCGGAAGGTGCGAACCAGTTGCTCGGCCTCTTCCTCGGTCTGGGTCTCGGTCGCCCACGGCATCCACGGTTGCAGGTGTTCGAACGACTCGATCGTCGCCGCGTTCAGCTCGGTCCCGTCTCCGGGGCGGTAGCTGCGCAACAGCACGCGCTCGGCGATGTACTCATCCGGTGCGATGATGGACACGAGCTCGGTCACGG
This sequence comes from Planctomycetota bacterium, assembly GCA_032128395.1. Lineage (GTDB taxonomy): Bacteria > Planctomycetota > UBA8108 > UBA1146 > UBA1146 > JAQBGV01. The sequence goes on from JAQBGV010000215.1 coordinate 10,709, forward strand.
TTTCCCTCTCCTTCGGGGTATTCTGCCGAAGGTCGAAGCGGAGGGGAACCGGTCAGCGACGCCGCGGCGGGGTAGGCCCGCAACTCGAGCAGCCGCTCTTCCCCTTGCGCGGGCCGATCCACCTCCGGACGAGGAGGACGGCAACGCCCCCCGCGGCGAGGGTCACGACCCAGGTCTGGGGGTCGGAGATCGGGAATCCGGCGAGGAGGGGGGCGATCATCCGTTCGCTCCCGTCATCGCGGTGACCACGCGGAAGGTGATCGCGGCGAGGATCCAGGCGATCGCCGACATGTAGGTGAATTGCAGGAGCGCCCAGCGCCACCCACCCGCTTCCCGCCGCGTGACCGCGAGGGTCGGCAGGCACTGCATCGCGAGCACGTAGAAGACGAGCAGCGCGGCGGCCGAAGGGAGATCGAGCAGGGACCTGCCGTCATCGCGCGTCGCGCCCTCGACCATTTCGAACACCCGGGTCTCGTCCTCCACCTCTCCCGCGCCGAGCGTCACCATCAGCGACGACACGAACACCTCTCGGGCCGCGAAGCTCGACAGGATCGCGATGGAGAGCTGCCAGTCAGCGCCGATCGGCTCGAAGGCGGGTTCGACAGCACGTCCGATCCGACCCGAGAAACTCACGGAGAGCGCTTCGCGGCCGGCGAGCCGATCCGCCTCGGCGACGAATTCCGCGGCACCCGAGGAGTCGATACTCTCGATCGCCGCCGCTCGGGCTCGCAATTCGGTGACCGCGGGGCCCTCCTCGGACTTCGGGTACGCCGACAGCCACCAGAGGACGACGCAGATCGCGACGATCACTGTCCCTGCCTTCGTCAGGAACGTCAGTCCCCGGTCGTAGGCGGTACGGGCTGCGTTGGTGATCGAGGGGAGGCGGTAGGGAGGGAGCTCGAGCATCATCGGGCGGCTCCGGCCGCGCAGGAAAGTTCGGCGGAAGAGCAGCGCGGTGAGGAGCGCGGCGATTCCCCCGAGCAGATAACAGCCCGCGAAGGCGAGTCCGGCGAGAGCCGGTCGCCCGGCGAAGAGGAATCCGATCAAGAGGGTGTAGACCGGCAGGCGCGCGCTGCAGCTCAGGAACGGTGCGACCAGGATCGTCGCCAGTCGGTCCCTCCGATCGGGGATCAGCCGGCTGCAGAGGATCCCGGGGATCGCGCACGCGTGGCTCGACAGGAGCGGGACGAACGCTTGCCCCGGGAGGCCGAAGGGGCGAAGGAGTCGGTTCGCGACGAACGCGGCGCGGGCGAGGTACCCGGTGTCCTCGAGCAGGGTCAGGAGGAAGAAGAGCAGGCAGATCTGCGGGAGGAAGACGACGGTGCCCGCGACCCCACCGACGACGCCGTCGACGAGGAGATCGCGAACCGCCCCCGCGGGGAGGGTGGTCGTGATCGCGCCTCCGAGGACGCCGAAGAGTCCTTCGATCCAGCTCATCGGATAGGTCGCGAGCCAGAAGATCGTCGCGAACAGTCCCCCCATCGTCAGCAGGAACGCGAGCACCCCGAGGACCGGATGGGTGAGCGCTCGGTCGAGGCGGTCGGTGGCGTGGTCGGGAGGGACGGGAATCGACTCAGTCACCCGTTCTGCGAGACTCTGCGCCCACGCTTCGGACGCGGCGTGCCCCTTTCCCCCCGGCGGTGCGGCGATGATCGCGGCGGCGTCGAGGGCCGCGACGACTTCGTCGATCCCCTCCCCGAGCCGCGCGTTCATCGGAACGACAGGGGCGCCAAGAGCCTCGGCGAGCGCGCCGGCATCGACCGGCCGTCCGCGGCGCTCGGCGATGTCTCCCATCGTCAGCGCGACCACGATCGGGAGACCCGTTCCGATCGCCTCGGCGAGCAGGGTCAGGTTGCGGACCAGGTTCGAGGCGTCGAGGACGACGAGCACGGTCGCGGGGGGGGGGGCGCCGAGCCCACCTTCGAGGAGCTTGCGGCAGAGTCGACTCTCGGGCAGTTCGAGATCGAGCGAGTAGGTCCCCGGCAGATCGACGATGCGGAGCTCGCGATCGCCGTGGCGCGCGACACCGACGCGAGCATCCGCGGTGATGCCGGGGTAGTTCGCAACGTGTGCGCGCAGTCCGCAGAGGCGGTTGAAGAGACTCGTCTTGCCGGTGTTCGGATTTCCCAGCAGAGCGACGCGTCCCGGGGCGGGGGGGGCGGCGATCGTGGAGCCTGGACCCGAGTGTGCGTGCGAACGCTCGCGAGCCAAGTGGCAGACTCCTTTACGACCAGAGGAGAAGTTCACCCGCTCGCCCGAGATCTGGCACCACGCGGTTCCACCACGTGGTTCGCAGCGCGCTCCCGAGACCTCGCACCACAGGGCGCCGAATCGTCCTTCGGCGACCCAGGAAGTGCTCGCCGCTCCTGGCACTAAGCGGTTCGCAGTGCGCTCCCGAGCCCTCGCACCACAGGGCGCCGAATCGTCCTTCGGCGACCCAGGAAGTGCTCGCCGCTCCTGGCACTAAGCGGTTCGCAGTGCGCTCCCGAGCCCAGATC